>NZ_BAAGXS010000022.1:0-49634 GCF_054779715.1 Actinophytocola sediminis
CCGCCGGGCGGCGGGGTCGAGCCGGGCAGCGGCGGGCCGCCGGGCAGGTCGCCCGCGCCCTGTGCGGTGCGCACCGGCGTCGGCTCCGGCTCCTCGCGGACCGGCGGCCACGGCTCGCCACGCTCCCTGGCCAGCTCGCCCTGGGTCTTGATGGGCGGCTTGTCCGACGGCGTGCGGCCACCGAACTCGTTGAACGCGGTGATCCGAGGACGCTTCTCCACCTTCGAGAAGATCCGCTCCAGGTCCTTGCGCTGGAGGGTCTCCCTGTCCAGCAGCTCGACCACGAGGTTGTCGAGCACGTCGCGGTAGGTGTTGAGCACGTCCCACGCCTCGGTGTGCGCGGCCTCGATGAGCTTGCGCACCTCCTCGTCGATCTCGTGCGCGACCTCCAGCGAGTAGTCCGGCGCGTGGCCCATGGAGCGGCCGACGAACGGGTCGCCCTGCTCCTGGCCGTACTTGACCGCGCCGAGCCTGGCGGACATGCCGTACTCGGTGACCATCGCCTTGGCGATCTTGGTCGCCTGCTCGATGTCGCTGGACGCGCCGGTGGTCGGCTCGTGGAACACCAGCTCCTCGGCCGAGCGCCCGCCGAGGGCGAACACCAGCCTGGCGATCATCTCCGAGCGGGTCATCAGCTGCTTGTCGTCCTCCGGCACGACCAGCGCGTGCCCGCCGGTGCGCCCACGCGGCAGGATCGTCAGCTTGTACACCGGCTCGAGGTCGGGCATCGCCCACGCGGCGAGCGCGTGCCCGCCCTCGTGGTAGGCGGTGATCTTCTTCTCCTTCTCGGAGATGATCCGCGACTTGCGGGCCGGCCCGCCGATCACCCGGTCGACCGACTCCTCCAGCGCGACACTGTTGATCATCGTGCCGTTTTCCCGCGCGGTGAGCAGGGCGGCCTCGTTGATCACGTTGGCCAGGTCGGCGCCGGACATGCCCACGGTGCGCTTGGCCAGGCCCTCGAGGTCGGCGTCCGGGTCGAACGGCTTGCCCTTCGAGTGCACCTCGAGGATCCGCCTGCGGCCCATCAGGTCCGGTGGGGACACCGGGATCTGCCGGTCGAAGCGGCCGGGACGCAGCAGCGCCGGGTCGAGGATGTCGGGGCGGTTGGTGGCCGCGATCAGGATGATGCCGCCGCGCGCGTCGAAGCCGTCCATCTCGACCAGCAGCTGGTTGAGGGTCTGCTCCCGCTCGTCGTGGCCACCGCCGAGGCCGGCGCCGCGCTGGCGGCCGACCGCGTCGATCTCGTCGACGAAGATGATGCACGGCGCGTTCTGCTTGGCCTGCTCGAACAGGTCACGCACCCGGGAGGCGCCGACACCGACGAACATCTCGACGAAGTCCGAGCCGGAGATCGAGTAGAACGGCACGGCCGCCTCGCCGGCGACCGCACGGGCCAGCAGCGTCTTGCCGGTGCCCGGCGGGCCGTAGAGCAGCACACCCTTGGGAATCTTGGCGCCGAGCGCCTGGTAGCGGCCGGGGTTCTGCAGGAAGTCCTTGATCTCGTAGAGCTCCTCGACCGCCTCGTCGGCTCCCGCGACGTCGGCGAACGTGGTCTTCGGCATGTCCTTCGGCAACTGCTTGGCCTTGGACTTGCCGAAGTTGAGCACCCGGTTCCCGCCGCCCTGGACGTTGTTCATCATCCACATCAGGAGGATGAGCAGCAGGCCGAGCGGGATCAGGAAGATCAGGATCTGGGTGAGGAAGGACTCGGTGGTCACCGTGGTGTTGAACTCGAGCTTGTCCCCAGCCCGTTCCTGCAGCTGGCGATAGATGTCGCCGGTGGCCGCGGACGGGAACTTCGTGATGATCTGGGTGACCTGCTGCCCGTCCTGTTCGACAGGCTCGCGCAGGGTCAGCTTGAGCTGTTGTTCCTTGTCCTCGAGCTCGGCCTTCTCGACGTTGTTCTCGGTCACCTGGGTGACGGCCTTGGAGGTGGGCACCTCGGTGTAGCCGCGGGTGTCGTCGAACAGCAGGGTGATCAAGAAGTAGAGCAGCAACACCACCAAGATCCACACCAGCGGGTTGCGCAGCAGGCGCTTGCGGTCCATCAACTTACGGCCGCGGTGCGGCCCGACCCTCCCTGACTTGCACGTAGGGCAATGGCGCCCATTACCCGGCCGGACAAGGCACTCCGGTCCACCCAGCGTACCGCCCGCACCACAGTGCCCACGTCGTCAAGTGCCCGGCGTGATGCTCCGCCCAACTCAACGGCCGTGGGGGCGAATCGGTTCCCACGACAGCTGTGCAGGTCAGAGCGGTTACCGCCGGTCGGAGGTGACTTCCCGGACCAGTTCGCCGAGGCGATGGCGCAGGGTGGCCGCGTCGGTCGGGGCGATGGTCGTCCAGCCGTCGCGGGTCTGGGTCAGGTAGCGACCGGTCTCGTTGTCGAACCAGGACAGCACCGGTGAGCGGCGCCGGCCACGCACGTCGGTACGGCTGTTGACCGCGAGCTGACCACCCCTGCGGTTGGCGAGCGTGGTCAGCTTGACCAGCGCCTTGCGCTCCAGCTCACTCGTGCGCTGGGAGCCGCCGGCAGCGACCAGCGCCAGCTCGTCGGCCGGCACGGAGATCGACTGCTCGGTGCCCCGCTGCGCCCCCGGCAGCAGGCCGACGATCGCCGAGACCAGGCCGTCGCGCGGGACGCTGCGCAGCCGCAGCTGCTGCTGGTGCTGCACGGCCAGCACGGCACCGGCCCGGCCGGCCGCGGCCAGCGCGAGCACCGGTGGCGCGGTCAGCTCCGGCAGGAAGACCGCGTCGATGCTCACGTCGGCCTGGGTGAGCGTGCCGAACCAGTCCTCCAGCTCCGGCTCGAGCCGGCCACGATGGTCGATCAGCCCGTCGGCGACCAGGTCCTCCCGCACCCGGCGGCGCAGCGCCGCCCGCTCGTCCATGGTGGTGCCGTGCGAGCGGACCTCGAGCGGATAGGGCAGCTCGCCCGCGCCGATCGCCTCCCAGAGGAAGTCCAGGGCCAGCGGGCCGAGCCGCCGCTCACCCGGCATGTCAGGCGTCCCCGTTGTCGCCGCCGATGACCGGCGGAGCGGCCAGCTGGTCGTTGCCGAACGCGCTGTCCGGGTCGCCCTCGATCAGGTAGGCGGGCCGGTCGTGCTCGTCGTCGTCCTCGCCGTTGGCCCGCCGGCCGCCGGCGCCCATGCCGCCGCCGGCACCCATGCCGCCTCGGCCGGCGCCACCGCCGGGAGCCAGCCCACCGGGTCCGCCCATGCCGCGCGGACCGGCGCCCTGGCCGGTGCCGGCACCCGAGCCGGCGCCGGTGCCGCCCGCACCACCAGCGCCCTGGCCACCGAAGTTGCCGAACGCGGGACCGAAACCGCCGGAGCCGGCCGCCGGCATCGACGGGCCACCGCCCGGCCCGAAGGCCGGTGCGCTCGGCGGGGCCGAGGTCGGCAGCGAGGTGGGGTTGTAGCCGGCGGTCGAGGTGCCGGGCAGGGTGCCCGGGATGTTCAGGTCACCGGCGTCGAGGTCCTCGTAGCCCGGGATGATGCCCGAGTTCGCGCCGCCCCCGGCGCCACCGGGGGCGATGCCGACATAGCCGCCGCCAGGGCCGCCGGTGCCGGTGCTGCCGGGGAAGTCGCCGCCGCCACCGGTGCCGGGGATCTGCACCCCGCCGCCGGTGATCGGCCCGCCGCCACCGGCCGCGGGGTTGATCTTGCCCGTCGGCGGCGGCACGAAGCTGGGGGTCTGCTCGTCGACCGCGCTCATCGCCTGGGTGTAGGCCTCGAGGTAGGTGATCTGCTCGCGCTTGACCGCGTCCGCGGCGTCCCGCTGCGCGCGCAGGTCGGCCTGCATGGCGGCCGGCCCGCCGGTGATCGCGGCCTGCAGCAGCTGCTGCTGGTCGAACTCCTCTGGCGGCGGCAGCTTGCGCACCTCGGTCGCGGCGGTCGACTGGCGGGACATCTGCACGCCCATCATCTGCGCGGTCTGCCCGGCCTGGCCCGCGGCCTGGGCCAGCGGCGAGAGCGCGGCGCGGGCCGAGTCCGACGCCACGCCGGTCCACGCGCCCTGGATGGCGGTGACCGCCTCGAACAGGCCGTTGGCCGCCTCGGCCAGCCGGTTGCCGCCGTCGTTGAACGCGCGGCCCAGGGAGTCGGCGGTGGACGGGCTGTTGTTCGTGGTGGCGAAGGCGTAGAGCTGCTTGCTGGTGTAGCCGTTCCAGTTGGGCACGTCGCCGATGACCCGGTCATCGCCCATCCGGACCTCGGTGGACAGCTCGGTCGCCTGGTAGTCGGTGACCGAGGTGCGCACGTCGGTGTAGGTGGAGCGGTCCTCGTCCGGCATGCGCTGCATGGCGCGGTAGGTGTCCGACGCGCGGTCGCCGGCGTACTCGTGCGTGTCGTAATGGTCGTGCTGCTCGTTGCCGTTGGGCGCCATCGCGCTCCCCCTTAGCTAGTCGTCCTTGACCCTCGGGATGGCGATGGCCGCGAACTCGTCTGCCACGGCACACGGTTCGTACTTGCCCTCACCAGCCGAGAGTGGCGCCGCGCTGACGCCGAAGAGGTTCTCACCCGGCAGTTCCACCACGATCTCGCAGGCGTTGATCGAGGCGGTCTGCTTCTTGACCGCGGTCAGGCCGTCGACGGTCGTCTGGGTGACGGTGACGTCCTCGGACGGGCGCACGCTGGACAGGTCCAGCCCTGGCTGCACGCCGGCGATCAACGAGGTCTCGTTCTCCCAGGTGCAGATGTCGTGCCCGTCGGAGATGCTGTTGCCCTCCCGGCCCTGCGCGGACCCGCCGAGCCGCTGCGCCTCCGCCGGCTCGAGCAACCCGCACAGCTGGGACAGGGAGTAGTCGGCCGCCGACTCGTCGCCGTCGGTCGACGGCGGCGGCTCGCTCGAGGTCTGGTCGACCTGGCGGTCGGCCGAGGTCGGCTCGCCGGCGGTCGACTCGCCACCACACGCGGTGAGCACCGTGAGGCTGGCGGCGCCGACAAGCAGCGCCGCCGTCGTCACGGCACGGTTCACGCCTGGCGTCCGTAGGTCTGCGCGAAGTCGTCGTCGACAGCGACGTAGTTGTCGATACTGCGCCGCAGAGCCTCCTCCGCCTTCTCCGTCTCGTCGAACAGCAGCCGCAGCGCCGCGACGAACGAGTCGTCGCCCTCGTAGCGGGCGACCGACTTGCTGGCCATGGCCTGGCCGACCGGGTTGGCCCCGAGCTGGACCTCCCAGCCACCACCCGTGCCACCGCTCTGCAGCAGCGAGGTGAGCTGGTCCTTGACCTTGCCTATCTTCGTCAACGCGTCCTCGGCGGCGGCGGCTTCGATGGACACCTGGCCGCTGGCAGCCGCGGCACTGAACGCGCCAACTGCGCTTCCGATTGACTCGAACACCCGTGCTCCCCATGGTGTGACCGGTCCGCACCGCCTAGACGCGACGCGCCACCGAGGTCGAGATTAGCTCACCGCCCCGACGGCCCGGAACGGAATCGCGGAACTTTTCGGGGCACCGACCAGCAGGCACTACGCACCGTGACTCGTCGAGGTGCGCGCCGGTCAGGTCAGGAGGAGTAGACCCGGGGGTCGAGCGTGCCGATGTAGGGCAGGTCGCGGTAGCGCTCGGCGAAGTCCAGGCCGTAGCCGACGACGAACTCGTTGGGGATCTCGAAACCGACGTAACGCACCGGCACCTCGACCTTCACCGCGTCCGGTTTGCGCAGTAGCGTGCACACCTCCAGCGACGCCGGGTTGCGCGACTGCAGGTTCTTGAGCAGCCAGGACAGCGTCAGGCCGGAGTCGATGATGTCCTCGACGATCAGCACGTGCCGGCCGGCGATGTCCCGGTCGAGGTCCTTGAGGATGCGCACCACACCCGAGGACGAGGTGGCCGAGCCGTAGGAGCTGACCGCCATGAACTCCATCTGCACCGGCACGGTCAGCGCACGGGCCAGGTCGGTCATGAACATGACCGCGCCCTTGAGCACCCCGACCAGCACCAGGTCGTCGCGGGCACCGGCCTCCGGGTAGTCGTCGGAGACGGTCTTCGCCAGCTCCCCGATCTTCTGGTCGATCTCTTTCTCGGTGATCAGCACGGAGGCGATGTCGTCGCCGTACACAAGGTCCCCTCTCCACTCACCCGGATACGGTGAGCCTGCCACGGACCCGGCTGACCTCAAAGCCACCGGGTAACCACACACCGCCCTGACCGCGCCACTCGCCGATCAGTGCGTCTACCGACCGGAGTTGCCCGTCGGTCAGCTCCCTTACCCCCATGCCGAGCAGCCATCGTCGCAGCACGCGGCGACGCAGCGCGGGCGGCTCCCCCGCCAGCTCGGCGAGGTCGAGTGCCTGGTCGTGCCGGGCGCGGTCGAAGACCCGCGCGGCCAGCACGTCGAGCGCCTCGGTGTCCTCGCGCAGCTGGGTGGCGGTCCTGGTCAGCGCGGCGGCGACGCCGCCGTGCAGGACGTCCTCCAGCAGGGGGAGCACCTCGAGGCGCAGGCGGACGCGGGTGAACGCGGGGTTCGCGTTGTGCGGGTCCTGCCACGGGTCGAGGCCAAGCTCGGCGCACGCGGCGGCGGTGGTCGTGCGCGGCAGGTCGAGCAGCGGTCGGCCCCACGGCGGGTCGAGACGGCGCATGCCGGCGATCGAGCGGGGACCGGAGCCGCGGCCGAGGCCGAGCAGCACGGTCTCGGCCTGGTCGTCGCGGGTGTGGCCGAGCAGGACGAGGGTGTCGGGCGCGGCCGTGCGTAACGCGGCGTAGCGGGCCTTGCGGGCGGCGGCCTCCGGGCCGCCCGGCCCGGTGACGTCGACCGCCAGCACGTGCGCCTCGGCCAGGCCGAGGCCGCGGAGTTGGGTGGCGGCGCGGGCGGCGACCTCGGCGGAGTCGTCCTGGAGGCGATGGTCGACGATCAGGCCGAGCACGGTCAGCCCGCGGCGCTCGGCGAGCTGCGCGGTGGCCGCGGCGAGCGCGAGGGAGTCCGCGCCACCGGACACCGCGACCGCGACCCTGGCCGGGCTACCGGCATCGTCAAGCAACGAACGCACCGACCGCCGAACATCGTCAAGATCGCTCACTGTCCCGCCTCCCCGGGATTAATTGTTGTGGTCACGTTGAATCGATGGCTTCCGGATCCGTACGTACCGGGGGTTGAGTTGCGTTCCGTTCCCCTTGGGTGCGGTTGGGAACATCGCGGCTCGGGCAAGCTGTGACGTGCGGTTGACAGCGAGTGGCTCACCGGTGGACGCGGTGGACCCAGGCTGCGGGGTCGCCGAGTTCGGCGCGGAGCGGGAGGGTGTCCGGGGAGGTCCACACCGCGTTGAAGCCGTCCATGCCGACCGCGTCGACGACGTGGCGGGTGAACGCCGCGCCGACGGCGTACTGCTTGACCTTGGCGTCGACGCCGAGCAGGGTGCGCAGGATCCGGTCGAGCATGCCGCCGCCGCGTCTGCGGGCGGTGAACCGGGCGCGGATGGTGGCCACGGTGGGCACCACGGTCGGCCCGACCGCGTCCATCACGTGGTCGGCGTGGCCCTCCAGCAGCGTGGACAGCGCGATCAGCCGATCGAACACGGCGCGCTGGCCAGGGGTCTGGAGCAGCTCCACCAGCCCGACCGGCCCGCCGCTGGAGGTGGTGTCGTCCTCGGAGCGGCGACGGACGGCCTTGATCATGTCCGGCAGCCGGTTCAGCGAGCCGGAGGTGGACTCGTCGAGGCCGGTGAGGAAGCCGCGGACCTCGCCGGCGAAGTAGTCGCGCAGCCACGGCACGGCCGTGAACTGCAGCCGGTGGGTGCATTCGTGCAGGCAGACCCACATCCGGAAGTCCTCGCCCGGCACGTCGAGGGCGCGCTGGGCGGCGATGATGTTGGGCGCGACCAGCAGCAACCGGCCGCCGGCGCCACTGAACGGGTCGTACTGGCCGAGCACCCGGCCGCCGAGGTAGGCCAGCACCATGCCGGCCTGGACACCGGCGCTGCCGGCGAGCACGCCGCCGACGGCCTTGTTCGAGCCGGTGGTCGGCAGGGCGCCCTCGGTCAGCGCCTCGAGGCCCTCGGCCGCGGCGGCCACCCAGCCGCGCCGGTCGACGACCTCGCCCTGCGGCAGCGGCAGGCCGGCGCCGAGGCCGGTCAGCTCGCGGACGTGGGTCTCGGCGACGCCGGTGACCTCGCGCAACTGCTCGACCGTGCGGTTGGCCTCCTCCATGGGGACCACCGGACCCGGCTTGATCAGTCGGTGGGCGGTGGCCACGGCGATACCCCAGTCGACCGGCGTGCGGTTCCCCGTCGACTCATCCGACTCCGCGGCAGCACTCACACCAGCGACGCTACCCGACGAATCGTGCGCGGGCGCCGCGGTGCCTACCCGCATCCGCAGCCGCGGAGGGTGGCGGCGATGGCGTCCAGCGCGGGGCGCGCGCTGGAGTCGGTGTCGCCGGTCATCATGGCAAACACCATGACCCGGCCGTCCTGGTTCAGCACGACCCCGGCGAGGGAGTTGACGCCGGACAGGGTGCCGGTCTTGGCGCGGACGTAGCCCTTGCCGGCCACCGCTTCCCCGGAGACATAGCGATTGTTGAGTGTGCCACTACCGCCGGCCACCGGCAGGCCGCCGAGCATCGGGCGCAGCTTGGCGGTGCGCGGGTCCTCGCCGTCCGGCGCGGCGGCGACCTTGAGGATCTCGCCGAGCAGCTTGGCCGGCACCCGGTTCTCCGTCGACAGTCCGCTGCCGTCGGCCAGCTCGACCCCGGTCACGTCGAAACCGTTGTCGCGCAGTACTTCCAGCGTGGCGTCCCGGCCGCCGTCAAAGGAGACCTCCTTGCCGGCGACCCGCGCGACCTCCCTGGCGATGGTTTCCCCGAGCACGTTGTCCGAGGTGCGCAGGATGGTGTCGACCTGCTCGACCATCGACGCGGAGCGGACCTCGGCGAGCACCTTGGCATCCGCCGGCGCGGTCACCTCGGCTTCGGCGGACACGGTCGCGCCCAGCCGGGCGGCGAACTCATCGGCCAGCGCCCGCGCCGGGTTGGCGGTACGGGTGCCGTTCTGTGCCTTGGCGTCGGCCCGCCCGCCGTCGAGCATGGCGGGGACGATGGGCGTGATGTACCCGGCGCCGATGTCGACGGACAGCCAGCCGCGGGCCGAGCTCTCGCCGGAGTAGCGGCTCAGGTCGACCTGGACGGTCTGCACGGGTGTGCCACTGGCCTTGACCTGGTCGACCAGGTCACTGAGATGGGGCGCGCCCGGGTAGACCGAGACGACGTCCGGCTTGAGGGAGGACAGCGTCGGGTCGCCGCCGCCGACGATGACCACCGAGCCAGGTTCGCTGCCTTCGACGACCTTGGTGCTGAGCTGGGCGGTGTGGTCGACGCTGAGCAGCGCGGCGGCCGCGGTGAGCAGCTTGGTGGTGGAGGCGGGGGTCAGCGGGGTGTCCGGGTCGCTCTGCCAGAGGGTCTCGCCGGTGACCGGGTCCAGGACGATGCCGGTGAGCGTGCCGAGCGCCGGTGCGGCGGCCGGGCCGGCGAGCGCGGCCTGGACGCCGGCGGCGGTCGGTGCCGGGCCGTCGGCGCCGGGGGCGCGCAGGCTGGGGGCGAACTCGATCGGCGCGGCCGGCGGGTTGATGGCGACGTCGGGTTCGCCCTCGGTGAGGCCGAGCCGGTCGGACAGTCCCGGCACGCCGAAGATCACGCCCGCGGCGATCCCGAGCACCGCGACCACGGCGATGGCGGTGATGAGCAGGCGTTTGCGGTTGGCCGGGGTGGCGGGGCGATCGGCTGGTTCGGGGGTGGGTGCCGGTTCGGGGTCGGGCTCGATCCGTTGTGGGGCGGCGCGGGGTGGTTCCGGCGGGGGCCACGGGTCCTTGCGGGGAGCCGCTGGCGGTTGGTCCCAGAAGGCGGTGCCGTTGGCCGGGCCTGGCGGGGGTGTGACGGGACGAACGCGGATGGTCGCCTCGCCCGGGGCGTTGGGGCGGTAGGCGGCCGGCCGTTCCTGACGGGGCTGTTCGTGCCACAGGTGGTCGCGACGGGGTTGGTCCTGGCGGGGCCCGTGAGTCGGCTGGTCTGGGCGGCCGAGCCCCTGGGGAGGCTGGTCGGGGCGGCCGGGTCTCTGGCGGGACTGGTCGAACCGCTGGCCCTGCTGGCCCTGGTCTGGACGAGGGTCGTCCTGGCGGGGCTGATCCCAGCGGACCTGTTCTTCACGGGGCTGGTCCCGACGAGGCCGAGTCAGATTCTGGCGGGTCCGGTCCTCGTCAACCCGGCCCCAACGACCATGATCCGCACGAACCTGGTCCTGGCGGGGCTGGTCCTCCTGCGACTGATCCGCACCGGGCCGACCGACCAGGTTCTCGTCCGATCGCTCCGCCGCCGGCTCGCCGAACCACGCCTGCTCCCGAGCCTGTTCCGGCGCCCGCGCCGGCTCCTCGGGCTGCTCGGCCCGAGCCGCCGCCACCGGAGCGGCGTCCCGGTCATCGTCGTCCGCAGCGGGCCGATCGGCCGGAGCCTGGTCCTGCCCGAAGGCACCCGAACCAGCAGAAGCGCCCCGCGCCGTCGGCGAATCCGGCCATGCCGGGTCCCGCCGATCACCCTCCGCACCCGAGGTCTCCGGCTGCGCCAGGTCCTGGGGCACCTCGTCACCGGGTCGGTCGTCATCGGCATCAGCCGACGCCGGCAGCGGCAAATCCTCGGTCACCGCATCACCAGGCCGATCACCACCGGCGCCAGGCGACGCCGGCTCCTCCGCCACCTCGTCACCAGGCCGGTCATCATCGGCATCAGCCGACGCCGGCAGCGGCAAATCCTCGGTCACCGCATCACCAGGCCGATCACCACCGGCATCAGGCGACGCCGGCTCCTCGGCGACCGCATCACCAGGTCGGTCGTCCTCGGCGTCCGGCGACTCCGCCAGCGGGTCCTCATCCCCGGGCCGGTCATCACCGGCATCAGCCGACGCCGGCAGCGGCAGGTCCTGAGTCACCGCGTCCCCACCGGCGGACTCCGGGACAGGCAGATTCTCGGTCGCCGCCGCACCAGGCCGCTCGTCCTCGGCCTCCGCCGGCTCCGGCAGTGGCAAAGCCTGGGTCACCGCGGCACCAGGCCGGCTCTCGTCAGCACCCGACTCCGGCTCGGCCGCGGCCTGCTCGTCATCGACCGGCTCCGGCCAGGCAGGCTCGGCCGCCGGCACCGGCAACTCCTCCGTCGGGCCGGCGGCAGGCGAACCGTCGTCATCGACGGTCGGCCAGCCATCCCCTGACTGCGGCACATGCCCTCCCCGGTGTGGTTCCCTCCGGTGCATCACACTAATGGCACCAGAAGATCAGCCGACCTGAGCGAGGGGCAGCGTGGAGTTCGACGTAACGATCGAGATCCCCAAAGGGGTGCGAAACAAGTACGAGATGGATCACATCACGGGGCGCATCCGGCTCGACCGGACCCTCTTCACCGCCACGCAGTACCCGGCCGACTACGGCTTCGTCGAGAACAGCCTCGGCGAGGACGGCGACCCGCTGGACGCCCTGGTCCTGGTCCAGGAGCCGACCTTCCCCGGCTGCCTGATCAAGTCCCGGGCCATCGGCATGTTCCGGATGACCGACGAGAAGGGCGGCGACGACAAGGTCCTGTGTGTACCCGCCGAGGACCCGCGCAGCGAGCACCTACGCGACATCCATCACCTCGCCGAGTACCACCGCCTGGAGATCCAGCACTTCTTCGAGGTCTACAAGGACCTCGAACCCGGCAAGAGCGTCGAGGGCGCCACCTGGGTCGGCCGCACCGAGGCCGAGGCCGAGATCGTCCGCTCGTACCAACGCCTCAAGGACGAGGGCATGCCGCACTAGCGACGAAAAGGCCCCGCACATCCGTCCACTGTGGAACGAGATGTGCGGGGCCCCACCTCCCCCGGTCCTCAGTGGACGGCCGCGGGCGCGTCCGCCTCGTCGTCGGCGGCCCGCTGGATGCCCGACTTGTCCGAAAGCGGCACCTCCTTGAGGAACCACATCAACAGGAACCCGACGGCGACCACGATCCCGCCGACGGTGAACACCGTGTCCACGCCGCTGGTGAACGCCTCCAGGATCGGCCGCGACTGCTCCGGCGGCAGCGAGTTCAGGAACGACGTGTCGTTCAGGTCGATCCCGCCCTGCGCGCCACCGCCCGGCAGGTTGTTGAGCGTCACGGTGAACAGGATGGACAGGAACACCGCGGTGCCGACCGTGCCGCCGATGGAGCGGAAGAAGGTCGCCGACGAGGTGGCCACGCCCATGTCCTTGGCCGGCACGTCGTTCTGGATCGCCAGGATCAGCGTCTGCATGCACAGCCCGAGCCCGATCCCGGCCAGGCCCATGAGCAGCATCGTCTGACTGAGCGGGGTGTCCACCCCGATCTGCCCGAACAGGAACATCGACGCCGAGACGATGCCCAGCCCCGCGATCGGGAAGCGCTTGTACCGCCCGGTCCGGGAGATCAGGATGCCGCTGCTCATCGACGCGACCAGGATGCCGGCGGTCATCGGCAGGCTCAGCAGCCCCGACTCGGTCGGCGTCGCGCCCTTGACGATCTGCAGGTACAGCGGCAACGACATCATCATGCCGAACATGCCGAGGCCCATGATGAAGTTGATCAGGTTGGTCATGGTGAACACCGACCGCCGGAACAACCGCAGCGGCAACAGCGCCGCGTCACCCATGTGCCGTTCCACCAACAGGAACAGCACGATCCCGAGCACACCGATCCCGTACATCGCGAGCGAGGTGGTCGATCCCCAACCCCACTCGCGGCCCTGCTCGGCCACGATCAGCAGCGGCACCAACGCCATGGTGAGCGCGCCCGCGCCCCAGTAGTCGACCCGTTGCTTGACCTTGACGTGCGGCACGTTGAGGAACTTGGCGACCACGAACAGCGCGACGATCCCGATCGGCAGGTTCACCAGGAACACCCAGCGCCAGCCGTCGATCCCGGCGAAGGTGCCGACGCCGGCGAAGAACCCGCCGACCACCGGACCGGCCACACTGGACAGTCCCCAGACACCCATGAAGTAGCCCTGGTACCGACTGCGTTCCCGGGGCGAGACCAGGTCGGCGATGATCGCCAACGCCAGCGACATCAGACCGCCGGCGCCGAGCCCCTGCACCGCGCGGAACGCGGCCAGCTCGTACATGGAGTTCGCGACCCCGGAGAGCACCGAGCCGACCAGGAACAGCGTGATCGCCGCCAGGTACATCGGTTTGCGCCCGAGGATGTCGGACAGCTTGCCGTACAACGGGGTGGAGAGCGTCGAGGTGATCAGGTACGCGGTGGTCACCCAGGCCTGGATGGTCTGCCCGTGTAACTGGTCGGCGATTGTCTTGGTGGCCGAGGCCATGATCGTCATGTCGAGCGCGGCGAGCAGCATGCCGAGAATGAGCCCGGCGAGCACGGTCAGGATCTCGCGGTGTGACAGTACGGTCCGTCTCCCCGAAGACGAACCATCCACCTCGGGCGCGTCGCGCGAGGTTGGTTCGGACATCTACTACTCCCCTTCGGAACGCGCCTTGGCGCATTCGCTGATCATCATCGGTAACGCGTGTTCGTGGTCGGCCACGAAGCGCTCGAGCAGCGTGAGGAACTGGGACACGTCTTCGGGCTCCCACTGCTTGACCACCCCGGCCAGCGCCAGCCCGAGCCGGCGGCGCTGCTGTTCGAGCAGTTGGATGCCGGCCGGTGTCGGCGCGAGCACGCTGGCCCGGCCGTCATCCGGGTCCGCGCGCCGCTCCACCAACCCGTCGCGGACGAGCCCAGCGATCTGCCGGGAGACCGTGGACGGGTCGGAGTGGATCGCCGTGGCGAGTTCGCTCGACCGGCTTGGGCCAACGGCGACCATGGTCTTGAGCAGGATGATCGTCGAGCGGTCGACGCCGCCCACCCGGCTCATCCGGTTGCCCAGGGTCGCCTGCTGCTTGCCCAGCCCGAAGATGGCACCCGCGAGGCGGCGACCGACCTCGACGTCCTCGTCGGTCGGCTTGCCCAGCGGGGTCTCCGGAGCGACCATGAATGCTCTCCCATTGCGTGCATCATCCAACTAGTTGCTCGATACAAGCATGAACCTCTGACGGCCCGCTCGACAACTGAAAATTCTGTGAGCCCGATCGCTCTCGTGAAGGATTCAGCATCATTGAGGTCGATTCGTTAACTCTCCACGGTTCCCTGGTGCCCGCCGAGCAAGCAGACTCTGCCCATGCGTCGAGTTCTCTGTGTCCTGTTGACCGTCGCCGCCGCGCTGCTCTGCGCCCCAGCGGTCTCGGCCGCCGCGCCGTCGGGCGGGACGCACTGCCCAGCACCCGACCCGCGAACGCCCAAGCAGCAGCTGCGCGCCGAGTGGATCGCCAGCGTGGCCAACATCGACTGGCCGTCCCGCACCGGGCTCACCGCCGCACAGCAGCGGGCCGAGCTCGTCGGCTGGTACGACGAGGCGGTCGAGCTCGGACTCAACGCCGTGGTCGTGCAGGTCCGGCCGACGGCGGACGCGTTCTGGCCGTCGCCGTTCGAGCCGTGGTCGCACTGGCTGAGCGGGGCGCAGGGCACCGATCCCGGCTACGACCCGCTCGCGTTCGCGGTCGCCGAGGCGCACAAGCGGAACCTGGAGTTCCACGCCTGGTTCAACCCGTACCGGGTCTCCATGGGCACCGACGTGAACGCGCTGGTGCCGACCCACCCGGCGCGCGTGCACCCCGAGTGGGTCATTCCCTACGGCGGGAAGCTGTACTACAACCCCGGGATCCCGGCGGTCCGCGAGTTCACCATCGACGCGATCATGGACGCGGTGCGCCGCTACGACGTGGACGCCGTGCACTTCGACGACTACTTCTACCCGTATCCGGTGGCCGGCCAGACCTTCGCCGACGCGGACACCTACGCCGAGTACGGCGGGGCGTTCGACACCATCGCGGACTGGCGGCGGGACAACGTCGACCGGCTGATCGCCGAGCTGTCGGCCGAGATCCGGGCGGTCAAGCCGCACGTGCAGTTCGGCGTCAGCCCGTTCGCCATCTGGCGCAACGCCTCGACCGACCCCACCGGCTCACCTACTCAGGGTGGCGTGCAGACCTACGACGACCTGTACGCGGACACCCGGAAGTGGGTGCGCGAGGAGTGGATCGACTACATCGTGCCGCAGGTCTACTGGAACATCGGCTTCACCGTCGCCGACTACGCCAAGCTCGTGCCGTGGTGGTCGGACGTGGTCGCCGGCACCGATGTGGCGCTGTATGTCGGGCAGGCCAACTACAAGGTCGCCGACCCGGCGCAGGGCGCGCCGTGGCACGACCCGAACGAGATGAGCGGGCACCTGACGTTCAACCGCGACCATCCGCAGGTCCGCGGCGACATCTACTTCTCGGCCGCCCAGGTGCGCAAGAACGCGTTGGGGCACATGGACATCGTCAAGTCCGAGCACTACGCCGACCCGGCGTTCACGCCGACCCCCGGCCGGCTGGCCGCCCGCGGCCCCCGGACCCCGGTGCTCGTCGACGTCGACCGGACCAGGGACGGCGCCCGGCTGCGCCTGGTCGGCACCGACCGCCGCACGGCGGCCTACGGGGTCTACCGGGTCGAGGGCACCCAGGCACACTGCGCGACCGTCGACGGCCGCAACCTGGTGGCCACGCTGCGCGCCGACGCCGGCCCGGTGACGTTCGTGGACCCCGGCGCACAGCACGGAACGAAGTACACCTACGTGGTAACCGCACTAGACCGAGCACACAACGAGAGCACCGCCAGCCACCCCCGCACACTCAGGTAACCATGCCCTGAATGAGGCATTGAGGACGTTGAGCGTCCCGAATGCCCCATTCAGGGCGGTGAGCCTAGGCCCAGCCGGGCATCGGGTAGCCGGCCAGCAGTTCGGCGATCTCGGCGGCGATCGTGCCGAGCGCCTGCTCGTCGGCGCTGTCAGCGGCGGCGATCGCGCGGTCCATCCACTCCGCGACCTGCGGCATCTGCTCGACGCCCAGGCCGCGGGTGGTGATCGCCGAGGTGCCGAGCCGCAGGCCGGACGGGTCGAACGGCTTGCGCGGGTCGAACGGCACGGTGTTGTAGTTCAGCTCGATGCCGGCCAGGTCGAGCGCCTTGGCCGCGGGCTTGCCGCCGATGCCCTTGCTGGTGAGGTCCATCAGGATCAGGTGGTTGTCGGTCCCGCCGGAGACCAGGTCGAACCCGCGGGCGGTGAGCGCGTCGGCCAGCGCGGCCGCGTTGGCGACCACCGCCGCCGCGTACTCGCGGAACGACGGCTGGGCCGCCTCGGCCAGCGCGACCGCGATCGCCGCCGTGGTGTGGTTGTGCGGGCCGCCCTGCAGGCCGGGGAACACGGCCTTGTCCAGGGCCTTCGCGTGGGCCGCGTCGGACATCAGCATCGCGCCGCGCGGGCCGCGCAGCGTCTTGTGCGTGGTGGTGGAGATGACCTCCGCGTAGCCGACCGGCGAGGGGTGCGCGCCCCCGGCGACCAGGCCGGCGATGTGCGCGATGTCGGCCACCAGGACCGCGCCGACCTCGCGGGCGATCTCGGCGAAGGCCGGGAAGTCGATGGTCCTCGGGATGGCCGTGCCGCCGCAGAAGATCAGCTTCGGGCGCTCGGCGAGAGCAAGGTCACGCACCTCGTCCAGGTCGATCCGGCCGGTGTCCTTGCGCACGCCGTACTGCACGGCGCGGAACCACTTGCCGGTGGCCGAGACCGACCAGCCGTGGGTGAGGTGGCCGCCGGCGGGCAGCGCCATGCCCATGATGGTGTCGCCGGGGGCGGCGAGCGCGAGGTAGATCGCCAGGTTGGCGGGCGAGCCCGAGTACGGCTGCACGTTGGCGTGGTCAACCCCGAACAGCGACTTCGCCCGTTCGATGGCCATCGACTCGATCGGGTCGATGAACTGTTGCCCCTCGTAGTAACGCTTGCCGGCGTAGCCCTCGGAGTACTTGTTGGTCAACACCGTTCCGGTGGCCTCGAGGACCGCGGTGGACACATAGTTCTCCGAGGCGATCAGCCGCACCTTGTCGAACTGGCGCTTCGCCTCGCCTTCGATGAGCTGGGCGAGCACTGGATCGGCCGCGGCCAGGTGCGAGATCGCCGGCTGGTGCATGGTGCGTGCCTCCATGAACGGGGTTTACGTGCGCTCAAGACACTATCGGCCCGTGCGGTAGAGGTGGGCTCGCAGGCTGACGGCCAGTCGGGTGGCGTCGTCGTGGTCGCCGAGCGGCGCGTCCGGCCACTCGTCCAGCCGCGTCCACCAGTACTCGCGCGGCGTGCCCGGGTACCTCGGGATCAGGTGGAGGTGCAGATGGTCGACCGCGTGCCCGACGACCATGGAGTACACGTGCTCGGCGCCGGCCACCGTCCGCAGCGCCGCCGCGCCGCGCGCCAGCCACCGCCCGACCGCGGCGGCCTCGTCCTCGGTGAGGTCGCCGAGCCCGGCCACATGCCGGCGAGGTTCGACGATCAGGTGGCCGAGATAGACCGGCGAGCCGTCCTGTCCCGGCGCGTCGGTCGAGGTGTGCGAGACGACGACCAGGTCGTCCTCGGCGACGGGCCCGCCGGGCATCGAGGTCGGGTTCCGGTGCTTGGCACAGACGAAGCAGTCCACGCCGCCGACGGTACAAATCCGCTTGCCGCGCATGTTGGACTTCTCGGTATGACTGACCCGATCCTGGCCGCGTTCCACACCCAGCTGCGCGATGTGGTCCGGCCGTCACTCGACGGCGGCATGTTCGAGCGCGTCGGGCCGGTGATCCGGTGCACGAGCAAGGAGCCGGACGGGTGGAACGGGGTCGAGTGGTCCGCGCTCGACGCGTCGACCGCCGACGGGGTGATCGCCGAGCAGCTCGCGTACTTCGCCGAGCGGGGCAGGCGGATCGAGTGGAAGTACTACTCCTACGACCAGCCTGCCGACCTCCCCGACCGGCTGCGGGCCGCGGGGCTGGCGGCGGGACCGGTCGAGGCACTGATGATCGCCGAGGTCGCCGACACCCCGCTGGACACGCCGCCGCCGGCCGGGATCGAGTTCCGCATCGCGACCTCCGACGAGGACCTGGCGCTGGTCAAGCAGGTGCACGACGAGGTGTTCGGCGGGGACCACACGCTGTTGGTCGAGGAGTTGCGCGCGCGGTCGCGCAGCACCCCCGAGGCACTCGCCGCGGTACTGGCCGTGGCCGACGACGGCCAGCCGGTATGCGCGGCCAGGGTCGACTTCCACGTCGGCACGGCGTTCGCGAGCCTGTGGGGCGGCGGCACGTTGCCGGCGTGGCGCCACCGGGGGGTGTACCGGGCGATGGTCAGCTACCGGGCACGGCTGGCCGCCGAGCGCGGGTACCGGTACCTGCGCACCGACGCGTTGCCGACCAGCCGGCCGATCCTGGAACGGTTGGGGTTCCGGCAGATCTGCACCACCACCCCGTTCACGCCGGCCGCCTAGCACGGTCGACGAGCTCTCGGATGAGGTCCACGACCTCGTCCGGGGTGAAGTCCATGGCGTTCTCCGAGACCGTGAACTCGAACTTGCACTGGCCGGGCTGCGGCTGCGGTTGCGCCCGCGCCAGCACCTGAACGCCCCGCGCGGCGATGATCTCCCGATTCGCCCGGTCGGCCTCATCGGCGGCGACCGGCAGGAAGACATGGAACATCGGCGTCTGCGGCGGGTTCGGGTGGACGACGGCGGTTCCGTCACCGGTGATCGCGGCGGCGATGGCGACGGCGTGGTCGCGGTAGGCCGCCATGCTGGCCGGTCGTTCGTCGAGCCCGATCAGCGCGGCGAGCGCGAGCGGCCACGGCGTTGGCAGCGTTCCGCCGAGCCGGTGGCGCCACACCGCGGCCTCGTCGATGACGTCGGACGGCCCGGCGAGCATCCCACCGCTCACGCCTTCGAGTCCTTTGTAGAGGGACACGTACACGGTGTCGAACAGCGCGGCGATCTCGGCGTACGGCCGGTCGTAGAAGGGCTGGGACTCCCAGAGACGGGCGCCGTCCAGGTGCACGGCCGCGCCGTGTTCGCGCGCCCAGGCGGTCTGGGCGACGAGTTCCTCCCAGGACGGGAGAAGTCCACCGATCTCCCGCTGGGGCAACTCGAGCAGCAGCGCGGCCGCCGGCTCGGTCACCACGGTGGCGAGGTGCTCGAGCCGCAGCAGCTCGTGCGGCTCACCGACCGGGACGAACCGCAGCCCGTGCACGGCGGAGTAGCCGTGTGACTCCCAGAGTTCGAGGTGGTTGGCCGGATGGGCGAGGAAGGCGCGCCGCCCGGTGCGCTCGGCGTGCACGCGGAGGGCGACCTGCTGGGTCATGGTGCCGGTGGGGAAGAACAGCGCGCGGGGCTTGTCGAGCAGCTCGGCGATCCGCTGCTCGAGCGCCTCGACCGGCTCCGCCACCGAGGTCTCCTCGGACACCTGGTCGAGCATCCGCCGCAACATCACCGCCGGCCGCCGACGCAGCGGGGCGTGACTGACCAGGGAGCGCTGGATGTCCATGCACCCAGTGTGTCGGGCCTGTCGAACGACTTGCCGACCCAACGGTGCGGTGTAATCCAATAGAATTCACTACATGACAAGCAGAGGCGGCAGGGGATGAGACTGACCGCTGCAGAGGTTGGATATTTCGAGGACTACCAGGAGGAGGAGGCCCTTGAGGTAGGAATCATCGGCATCGACGAGCTTGGCGTTCGGAGATCCTTGTCGTTCCAGCGATCCTCCTTCGACGAGCCGGATCAACAGGATGTCGAGAACGAAATGGATTCCTATAATATCTCAACTGAACGAGGGTTCACGATCTACGGCGGCCTGCGGAGTGTGCGACTCGCCCGGTCGCAGCTCACCGTGGAGTTTGCCGCCGAAGACGCGCGAATTCTGGGCATCACGACACCGGTGGAAGTTGATCTGAGCGGGTCAGGGGCAGACCTGCTGACCCTTTCGGCAAAACTTCGCAACATCCTGGACTGGGGCGCCCAGGACAAACGACCGGAGATGATCGGACTGTGATGCTGGTCGACTTCTACTACCGCGCGCGGAGGAACGTGCGGAGTGTCGCGAGCAGCGTGCGAAGATCGGTACGCGTGAGGGTGATCGCGGCACCGGTGTAGTTGTGCCTGATGACGACCGTCTCGCCGTCCAGGGACAGGTGACACGCGTCGCCGGCGAACTGCCAGGTCCGGTCGTGGCGAACATGGTGGTCGACCAGGTCGAGCGTGGCGTCGTCCGTGCCGATCTCGGACTCGAGGAAATCGTCGAGCGGGGTCAGCGCGGTTGGCGCGGACACTTCGAGTTCGTGGTCGACAATGGCGAACTGAACCTGCGTTGTCCCGTAGCTCATGAAGGTTCCCGCGGCTTCCGCACACCACGCGGGTAAGCGGTGACGATGTCACAAATTCGCGGCACGGCCGGACCGGATTTCAGATGACCCTCGATCAGCACATCCCGGTACGTGCCCCGAAAACGACGCTTGGTCGCGTCGTAGCCGTCATGCCGCATGGCGTCGAGAAAAGCCTGCCGAACGGCGTGAAGAACTTCAGCACGCGACCACGAGTCAGGAAAGAACATACTGACCTTGGTCATGGCCGACGGAATATGCGGGCCGCAGACCTGGGCCTTGTAGACCCCGTGCTGATCCGGTCCCGCGATAATTTTCGCAACACGCAACCCACCTCCGTCGACACCACCTTCACGATGGTGATACCCGGTGCAGCGCTCCTTACTCGGCCGATAGTGACCGTAGAAGATGTGCTGGGCCAACCGCGGCGACAGTCGATCCAACCCATCCCAGCGAAGCCGCTTACGCACCTTGGCGATGGCGACCGCCCAGTCGTGCGGATCGTCGCGCAATGTCGCGGGATCGAACCAGGTCCGCGCGGCAGGCGGACGCAGCACGGCCCGTATCGCCGGCTCGGCGACGGAAGCATGCCCGGCGGTGACCGTCACCGGCTCCGACAACGGAACAGGCAACAACTCGGCGGCCGCCGAGATCGACGCCGCGGAATCGTTCCCCACGCTTTCCACCATGGCCAGCGCACGCCGGTACATGGTGACGGCCAGTTCCCGTTGGTCGACGCGAACAGGGTCCGGCTCGTCGGCGCCAGTGATCACCCCGGTGAGCTCCGCCTGCTGCGTCATGGTCAGCACGGGACGCGCGGCGGGCGCAGGTTCGAGCTTGTCCGTCGCGATGAGTTCGCCTGCCTGACGCTGCGCCCAGGCGAGAGTGGCGGCATAGGTATCGAGGGCGACCGCGACCTGACTGTAGGAATCGGCCATGGCCAGAAACCGTCGCGGCTGCTGTTCGAACCGGGCGTGAAACGCCTCGGCGGCCCGCCCGGACCAGCCGCCGTCGTCCAGCGCGCGAAAACCGTCGCCGACGTTCTCGTAGGAGGTGGCCATCCGGTTGTAGGAATCGGCGAGCAGCCAGATTTCCGCCGGGTCGCCCGGCACCAGGTCCTTGACATTCCGCGAACTCACGAGCCAATTCCTCCGAACCGGCTGACGCCCTCGTCATCTGCTTGTCGGTAGGTTTTGATCGTCTCGGCGAGCCGGTGGCGGATCGACTCCGCCTCACTGGCCAACTGCGACCGCCCCCGCTGCTCCTGAGTGGCGAACTCGTTGACCGCCTCGGTGAGTCGCCGGTGTCCGAACGTCTCGGCACGCGGGGCTTCCTGGGTTGGTTGCTCCGTCAGCTCCTCGGCCACCACGGCCACCCGGTCGCGCAGCACGCCAAGCGCCTCAAGGTCGACTGCGAACCCGTCTGAACTCACCCAGCCCTCCAACCCAGGTCACTTCAGTGCCCGAGCATTCTACAGCGCGGACCCGCAGCGGCAAGATCGACAAAGGAATGAGCGCCATCTTCATCAAAGGCAACTTTCTACGTTCTATGGCCGGCCAGACACCAATACCTCGGATGCACCGCGAACAATGACCCTCTTCAGCAGAGACAGACAGCTGAACGATCGCCTCTCAACCGGCCCGACCCAGGGTCACGGTGCGGGATCCGGGTGCGAAGTCACCGAAGGACTGTTGCCAGGACTCGCCGGGCCAGTAGTACGTCACCTGGCCCTCGACGGGCCGGTAGTGGGCTGTGTAGAGCGTTCTCGACCCCTGCTCGTCGACGGATCGATAAAGCGGCGGCTTCAACATCGCCGCCACGTCCGCACCCGCGGCGCGAATGGCGCGCAGCCGCTCCTGCGTCCGCATGGCCCGCTCCTGCTCGTCGGTCACCGGCAGGTGCTGGTGATTGGCGGCGCAGGCATCCGGGGCCACCGTCGGCGACATGTCCGGCCCCACGAACACCGTCACCGCCTTCGCCGCATCGACAAGGGTGAGGTTCTGGGGGACGGCGATCGGCAGGGACCGCAACCTGCCGACCGCCTCATCGACGGAGTCGCAGGTCTCCAGCAGGTAGCGGACCACGATGAGAATGGCGAAGCCGGGGCCGTAGGCGGAACGCCCGCCCCAGGTGAGCGAGACCGCGAGACCCGCGTCGTTCATCCCGTCCAGCAAGCCCCACAGCATGTCCTGCATCCCGATCACCGGGCGCAGGAAACCGGAGGACACGATGGTGCCCTCGCACTGATCGGGCCGTAGGTCATAGTTGCGCAGCAGAGTGCCGTTCCTGCTGATCTGGGTGCAGGCCGGGGAGAACGGCCGCAGTGCCGCGTGGGTGAGGAAGACTTCCGCCCCTGGCCGGTCGAGCTGGCCGGCCAGGCGGTCCAGCACCGGGACCAGTTCCGGCATGTGCGCACGAAACAGCGTCCGAACACGATCCGCGCCCGCCGGAGTCCGGCCCTCCGCGGTCAGCAGCCCCGCCATCTCCTGCCACCGGACCCGGGCGTGAGCGGCCCACCGCCCGTCGCCGCCGTCGCCGACCTCGATCGCCTGGAAGGTCATGGGTTGTTGGCGCATGGCTGCCGCTCCCCCGGTGAGAATCGGACGAGGAGAAGGCAACCTAACGAATTGGGCAGGCATTCGCCAGGTGTCCACCATCGGCGAATGCCCCCGTTAACGCCAAATTGGACCACGTTCGGGACCATGAAGGCCCGGAACGCGGTCCAACTCGACCGGTCAAACCCCGCGTGACCTGCGGAGCCGCCTAAGGGAATCGAACCCTTGACCTGCTCATTACGAGTGAGCCGCTCTGGCCGACTGAGCTAAGGCGGCGGACGGCGTCAAGTGTAGCGGGCCGTCCTGCGTCACCTGCAGGGCACCAGGCTCGTTAGGTGAGACGGACTCGCTTCTGGACAGGGAGGACCCGGCGATGCGTGCACGCTCACTCGTCGCGACGGCGTTGCCGCTGGTGGCCGTCATCCTGGTGTTCTCTGCCGCGCCCGCGCTCGCGCAGCCGGTCACCACCCCGGTGCCGACGCCGACCAATCCCAGCTCGCCGCCCATGTCGGCGCCGGTGGGGACGCCGCCGCCCGGCCGCGTGGTCGCCGACTCCGGTACCGGGCTCGGCATCGTGCGGATCCTGCCCAACTCCGTGCCGACCAAGGCGATCGTGCCGGGTGCGGAGGCCAAGTTGCCCAAGCAGCCCGCGGTGGAGCTGGGCTTCGGGATCTCCTCCGCTCAGGTCAACTCCGAGTCCTATCTCGAGTTCGAGCACGCCATCGCCCAGGCGGCGCCGGGTGGGCTCGCGCTCCAGGGCGGCACGCCGCAGACTCCGGGCTCGGTCACGCAGACCGCGCCGCCGAACAACGCGCAGCCGACGCACAGTGGGCTCACCCTGCCGGAGACGCCGCTGGACTCGCTGATCACCGCCAGTGCGTTGCAGGGCCAGGTGCACGCGCGGTGGGACGAGGCCCTCGGCCCGTGTGTCGGCACGATCTCCGACGCCTCTACCGAGGTCGCGAGCCTGTCGCTGGTCAACGCCATCCCGACGCTGCCGGACGTGACCGATCTCACCGGGGTGTTCGACGCGCCTCGGCTGGACGCGGCCGCCGATCAGGCGATCGTGGACGGGCTTGGCCGGCTCGCCGGGCCGTTGAGCACCCTTGGCGGCGTGCTGTCGGGCGACGGCGCACCGCGCGCCGACGGCGCCGGGTCCCTGCTGAGCCTGCCGAACACGCTCTCGACCCGATCGGTCGTGCGGCTGGTCGACATCCCCGGCTCGGCCAACAAGGCCGTGCAGGCCACCTCGACGCTGCAGGTGGCGGCGGTCAAGCTGCTCGCCGGCACGCCGTTCGCGATCGATATCCGGGTGGTCAGCCAGCCGACGTTGCAGGTCACGTCCACGGGTGAGGCGAAGACGTCGTCGGTGCGGTACACGGCGCCGGTGCTCGAGGTGTGGCAGGGCGGGCGGAAGATCGGCGGGCTGGACGCGGCGAACCCCACGGTGGACATCCCGATCGGGCTGCCGTTGCCCGGAGTGCCGGGTGCGGAGAAGCTGCCGATCATCGGTGAGCTGCTCGCCAACGGGCAGCGGGTCACCGACGCGGTGCGCAAGCTCGACCTCGGCGTGCTGCGGCTCGGGGTGGCGCAGCTGGACGAGAAGCGCGAAGCCATGACCGACCCGTTCACCGGCTACCAGCTGGGCGCCACCGCCAGGATGCTGGACCTCCAGGTCCTGCCGACCCAGGCGTTGGGGCTGCCGAACCTGCCCTCCGCGCTGGCGCAGGTGTCGATCGGTGAGCAGATCGCGCGGGCCTACGCGCCGGCGGGCGGGGTGGTCTGCCGCGCGGCCGACCAGCCGCAGCCGCCGCCGGAGCCTCGGCCGGAACCGCAGGGCAAGCAGCCGCCCGGGCTGGCGTACACGACCTTGGCCTACAAGACCGTGCCGATGTTCTGGGCGGGGACGGCGATGCTGCTGATCGGGGTGGTGCTGGTGGCCGCGGTGCCGGCGGTGCGCCTACCGAGGGCGTCTGCCGGCGGGCCGACAGACGAGCCCGACGGTCCCGTCGACCCTGAGCCACCGGCCGACGCGAGCGTGCCCGAGCCGGCTGAGGTTGACCCGCCCGCGGTCTCCCCGGACATCGCCGAGACAACCGACTCCGGTGAGGCCGGCAGCGCCGGGAAAACCGACCAGAACTGACTTCCGCAGGAGCCGAACGAGACCACGCCAGCCTGACCGGCGGTGTCACACAATGCGGTGGCGTATTCCGGCTGGGTCTGCCCCGCCGCCTCCCGCAGGGCGAACATACGAGGGTCCATTGTGGTCAACACGGGGGGAATGACGTGAATACACGTGTCGCAACGGTTGTCGGCGCACTTGCGATCGCTCTGGGAGGGATTATCACCTCCACCTCGGTCGCGTCCGCTTCAGCTGAGCAGTTTCACTGCGATCCGTTCGAGTACCTGGTCGGCAGTCAGGGGCATCACGGCGCGGCCATCAGCTGTCACGGCGCACCATTCACCGGGGTCATTGATTGCCGAATCGTGGAGAGTGGCTACATCTACCGGCATTTCGGCAACCGGGCCGGGGATGGCCAGGTATCGACCACCTGGTGCGGGCTCGGCGCTGAGGTTGTCTTCGCGGGTGGTACTCCCTCCTGAGTGGAGGGCCCTGCTTTCCGGCTACCCGTGGTGCATGGTCATCAGCATGGCCTCGATCGCGATGCGGGGCTTGACGTTCAACTCCATCGCCTCCCGGCAGGCGAGTACCGCCTCCAGGCGCCGGAGCGTCGAGTCCGGGTGCCATCGCGCCGCGGCCTGGCGGGTGTCCTGCGCCCGGTCCGGGTGGTTCAACACCGCCGTCGACCCGGCCGTGGTCACCAGTACGTCGCGGTAGAAACCGGCCAGGTCGACCAGTGCGAGGTCGATCGCGTCGCGTTGGGTTCTGGTCGCTCGTGACTTCTGGCGGCGCTCCAGGTCCTTGATCGCGGCCGCGCTGCCTCGGGTGGCCGACGCGGTGCCCTTGCCGGTGCCGCCGTGGCCCATGGCCGTCTTCAGCGCCTCCCGCTCCACCTCGTCCTTCGTGCCGCTGACCTGGCTCGCGTCGGCCTCGGCCGACTTGACCAGATCATCGGCGCAGGTGAAGACGTCGGACACGCGCTGCAGGCTCAGCGGGATCCGCAGCACCGACTCCCGGCGGCTGCGCGCCGCCTCGTCGGCCGCCAGCCTGCGCGCCCGGCCGACATGCCCCCCGCACACCGACGCCGCCCAGGTGGCCATCTCCGCCGGCAGGCCGTCGCGGGTGCGCAGCACGTCGGCGATCGCGGCCGCCGTCGGCGTGCGCAGCCCCAGATGCCGGCACCGCGACCGGATCGTCACCGGCACGTCCTCGGGATGGTCCGACGGCGCGCACAGCAGGAACACCGTGCGCTCCGGTGGCTCCTCGACCGCCTTCAGCAGTGCGTTCGCCGCGCCCTCGGTCAGCCGGTCGGCATCGGTGATGATCACTACCTGCCAGCGGGCGCCGGTCGGCCTGCGGGCCGAGATCTGCACCAGGGCGCGCATCTCGGCGACCGAGATCGACAGCCCTTCCGGCACGACGACGCGCACGTCCGCGTGCGTGCCGGCCATCGCCGTGCGGCAACCGGGGCACTCACCACAGCCGGCACCGGTCTCGCACTGCAACGCGGCCGCGAACGCCCGCGCGGCGACCGACCGGCCGGACCCCGGCGGCCCGGTGAACAGCCACGCGTGCGCCACCGCCGACGCCGAACCGCTGAACGTGCCGTCGACCATCGACGCGGCCACGGTCGCCGACGCGGTCAGTACCCCGACCGCCTCCGGCTGACCGACCACCTGCGACCAGACACTCACGTGCCTAAGTCTCCACCTTCGGCAACGCCGGCACCGGCACGGGGGCCAGGCTGTCGCTGGGCACCAGGCTGGCCAGCCGCCGACCGGCCAGCGCGGTCTGCACGGCGATCCGCACCCGCACCGCCACCTGCTCCGGGCTGCCGTCCGCGTCGACCACCACGTACCGGTCCGGGTCGGCAGCGGCCATCTCGGTGAGCACCCGCTGGACGTGCCAGTGGTGCTCGGTCGGCTTGCTTCTGGCCGCCGTCAGCAGACTCGGGTCGCGGTCCAGCAGGATCGTCACGTCCGGGCGCAGGCGCGCGGTGGCCCAGTCGGCCAGGCCCTCCAGCTCGGCCGGGTCCAGGCCGGCCGCCGCGGACAGGTGCGCCAACGGGCTGTCCACGAAACGCTCCATCACCACCAGCGCGCCCCGGTCGAGCGCTGGCCGGATCTGGCGTTCCACGATGTCGGCGCGCACCGCGGCGGCCACCAGCGCGTGTGCCCGCGCCCCGGTCAGCTGGGCGCCGGCGAGCACCGCCTGCAGCCGGTCGTCGTCCAGCGACGGGTCGCTGGCCAGCAGCACCTCCTTGGTGCCCGGCCGGCGCAGCCAGTCGGCCAGCAGGTGTGCCTGCACGGCCGTGTCCTGGGCGGTGTCGCCCTCCATCGCGACCAGCAGGCCGGTCGCGCGGCGGGGCTTGCGGCGGATGGCGGCCAGCAGGTCTGCCATGATCGGCTCGCTGCGGCGGTCGTCCATCTGCCGGTAGGCGATCACGCCGACCAGCGCCGCGAGCAGGCCGCTGGCCAGCAGCACCGGCCGGGTGCCGTCGATGGTCATCTCCCGGCCCCAGACGACCACGGTGCTCGGCCGCACCAGGCCGACCAGCACCGGCGTCAGGCCCATCGCGACAGCCAGGATGACCTTCATCAGCGCCTGGTAGATCGCGTTGATCCGGCCGCGGATGGCGTCCTCGATCTGCGAGCCGATGATCGTCACACCGGTCAGGAACGCCACCCCGGCGCACCCGCCGATCATCATCACCACGACCAGCGAGACGAACAGGTGCGGGGACAGCGCCACCAGGCACAACACCAGGCCGGCGAGCACGATCGCGACGCCGAACAGGCGGTTGTGCGGCAGCCGCCTGGCCAGCTTCGGCGCGCCGGCCATGCCGGAGGCCAGGCCGATGAACAGGGCGACGAGCAGCAGGCCGAACGCGGACTCGCCGCCGCGGAGGCTGTCGGCGTAGAGCTTGGCCGAGCCGATCAGCGCACCGGCCGCGGCGATCGCGCCGATCAGGCCGATGAGCAGACCGCGCACCAGTGGGGTGCTGCGCACGAACCGGGCGGCGTCGCGGATCATCTCGCGGAAGTTGGGTTTGTCCTCGTCGGCGCGCTGTTCCGACGTGCGGGTCGTCGACGGCGTGGCGGCCCGGATCGACAACTCGGGAATCCGGGTGGCCACCAGGATCGCGCTGGTCAGGTAGAGCAGGCCGTTGATCGCCAGGATGATCTTGGCCATGCCCAGGCCGTCCGGGTCCGGCTGTAGGTCCAGGTTGGTGGTGATGCCGGTGATCGCCGCGTACAGGCCGAAGCCGCTGATCGCCGCGATGCCGTAGGTCATCACCAGGCCGAGCTGGCTGGCCGTCTCCACCTGGTCGGGCCTGCGCAGCAGGTTGGGCACCGCGGCGTCCTTGGACGGGATCCACATCAGCGCACAGCAGCCGATGAGGAAGTTGCCGGCGAACAGCCACCACGTGGTGCCGACGACCGCGATCGACAGGAACAGGCCGCAGCGCAGTACGTCGCAGACCACCATGACCTTGCGCCGATCGAACCGGTCGGCGAACAGGCCGCCGAGCGGGGCGAACAGCAGGCCGGGCAGCAGCTGGGTGAGCACGACGCCGGCGAACGCGAAACTCTCGGCCGGATAGCCGTCGGTCAGTTTGGTGAGCAACCCGGTCAGGGCAAGTAGCGACAGCCAGTCACCAATACTGCACAAATAGGTGACGCCCCACAGTCTCCGGAAACCTCTGATGGCGAGCACGCTGCGCGCGCGGTGCGTAATGGACGCGTGCGACTCGGCCGGCGCACTGACACCGGTATCCGAGCCTGAACCCGTTCCCCCGCTGATTCCAGCCACCCCATCTCCACGGAGCCCGCGCCACCAGGGTAGCCGGCACGCGAGCACGTCTGGATGATCGGACGGTAGTAGGTGTCCGGTCGCACAGTTCTTCGGGGTATATCGACTTAGCTGAAAATAGACGCGATTGTGTCAATCAGACTGGCAATGACCACGATTGCGATCACCGCGACTACCACCAGTAGCAACATGATGATCGCGACACTCGGTGCGGAGGATTTTCGGCCGGCGGCCCCGGCCGGGCGTGCCGCCGGTTCGCCGCGACGCATCCTCGGCCAGCCGATGGGCAGCCGCCGCGGCGGCGCCACCGATCCCGGCGCGCTCGCCTCCCCGGTCTCCTCGGCGGTCTTCGCCAGCTTCTGGGCCTGGATGCCGAACGGCGGCGTCGGCGTCGGATCTGACGACGGTTCGGCCGGCGGCGCAGGCTCCTCGGCCGGCGCGGCGGTGTCGGCGGGTGGGTCGGCCGGTGGCGCCTGGGCCGGGATCTTCGGTTCGGCGACGAGCCCGAGATTGAGTTCGGAGTCCTCGTCGAGCATGCCGGCCATCGCCTCGCGGACCGCGCTGATGTCGGGCATCGGCGGCTCGACCACGCGCACCTTGAGCGGCTCCAACTCGCTGCGACTGCCGGTGACCAGGCCGGACAGCGGATCGGCGAGCATGGGTGGCGGCCCGGGTTCCTGAGTGCCGTCGCTGGTCATTCGGGTCTCCCTGAGCTAACTGTCGGTGACGGTCTGCTTATCAGGGTAGGAGGCTTCCGCGCGTCGGGCCAGATAAACCTGCCGAACCGCCAGGCTCACCCGCACATCGGCCAGCAGCGGATCGAAGAACGCCTTGCGGTAGTGCGGATCCGTGGCCGCCGACGCGGTGAAGTACAGGCCGGAGAACACCGACAGGAAGATCGAGACCTGCACCAGCGCCCGGCTCACCGGCAGCTCGACCCCGAACAGCCGGCCATCGGCCAGCACGTCGACGCCGAGCCAGGTCTGCACCACGGTCTCCCGGATCGCGAGCGCACCGAACAGGACGAACAGCACGAACACCAGCATCGCGAGCACCGCGATCTGCAGGGCCTGGGCGACGAACAGCACCACGGTGACGTTGACGCGTTCGGCGCGGGACAGCGGTTGCGGGTCGACCGGGGCGTCGGCGGTGGCGAGGTCGGCCAGCGGGGTGCCGCGCAGCTGGGCCGCGAGGTCCTCGACCCGGCCGGTGCTGGCCCGGTCGGTCATCGTGCCGAGCTCGTCGGCCTGGGTGGCGATCATGAACAGCACCGAGAGCCCCGCCAGCAGCGCGACCACGGCCCACAGCTGAGGGCGGGGCAGGGCATCGGCGATCTGCCACATCTCGGTGGAGAAGAAGGCGAACATCACGACCAGCACCAGCAGCGGCAACGCCTTGGTGGCCATGGTGCCGACGGTGCCGAGCTGGCGCAGCGCGTTGCGCAGTCCCCAGCCGAGGATCGACCCGGCGCCGACGTAGACGGCGAACAGCACGACCAGCGTGGCGCCGATGTTGATGGTGAGGCTGACCCACAGGTAGCTGCGCAGCCCGATCGCCCAGTCGACCACCGGCAACACCAGCACGTTGAGCGCGAGCGCGGCGATGGCCAGTAATCGGCGGCCCCGCTGGTCGAGGCGGCGCAGCCACTTGGCGACCCACCAGGCCAGGAACGTCGGCAGCACCAGCGCGGCGACCGCGACCACCACGAGCTGGCCGATGACGAAGGCCGGGTTGGCGAGCAGCCGTTCGAGCTCGCCCGCCGGCAGATCCAGCACCGCGGCCAGCGCGGAGACCAGCGGGTCGATGGTCAGCAGGAAGACCAGGGCGGGCACGGCGCGCTGGATCAGCGCCGAGCCCCGCCGGTCCTGCCGGACGACCAGTGGCAGTCCCCGGCGCCGAAACCACGCCTCAACCGCTCGGCGGTCGAGCTCGGGCGGTTGCGGCGCCAGGTCCGGGGCGTCGTTCACCCGGCGAGGCTAACGCCAGGGTCAGGCCTTCGACTTGGCGGTGGACTTCTTCGCCGTGGTCGACTTCGCCGGAGCCTTGCGCCGGGTGGTGGTGGCCCGCTTGGGCGCCGGTCCCTTGGCCCGCTTCTCCGCCAGCAGCTCGGCCGCGCGCTCGTCGGTCAGCTCCTCCACGCTGTCGGACTTGCGCAGCGACGCGTTGTACTCGCCGTCGGTGACATACGGCCCGAACCGGCCGTCCTTGACCACCATCGGCTTGCCGGACACCGGGTCGTTGCCCATCTCCTTGAGCGGCGGCGCGGACGCGGCCGCCTGCCGGCCCCGGCGCTTGGGCTCCGCGTAGAGCTTGAGCGCCTCGTCGAGGGTGACGGTGAAGATGTCCTCCTCCTTGGCCAGCGACCGGGAGTCGGTGCCCTTCTTCAGGTACGGGCCGTAGCGGCCGTTCTGCGCGGTGATCTCCTCGCCACTTGTCGGGTCGTTGCCGACCACCCTGGGCAGCGACAACAGCCGCAGCGCCTCCTCGAGCGCCACCGACTCGACCGACATCGACTTGAGCAGCGAACCCGTACGCGGCTTGACCTTCTTGGCCTTCGGGTCCTCCTGCTCCGGCAGCACCTCGGTGACGTACGGGCCGAAGCGGCCCTCCTTGGCGACGATCTCGTGCCCGGTCACCGGATCGGTGCCCAGCGATCGGCCCTCCACCGGCGTGGCGAACAGCTTCTCCGCCAGCTCGACGTTCAGCTCGTCTGGCGGCAGGTCCTCTGGCAGGTTCGCCCGCTGCGGCTTGTCCGCCCCGTCCGGGCCGTCGCCGTCGCGCTCCAGGTACGGGCCGTAGCGACCGACCCGGACCACCACCGCGCGCCCGGTCTCGTCGGCGAACAGCGGAATCGAGTTGATCTCGCGCGCGTCGATGGTGTCCACACCGGACCCGACGAGCGTCTTCAGTCCCCCGGCGCGACCGACCGAGCCCTGCGGGCCGACGTCACCGCCGAAGTAGAAACCGGTCAGCCACTGGGTGCGCTGCTGCTCGCCGGACGCGATGAGGTCCAGCTCGTCCTCCATGGCCGCGGTGAAGCCGTAGTCGACCAGCCGCCCGAAGTGCCGCTCCAGCAACCCGACCACCGAGAACGCGATCCAGGACGGGACGAGCGCGGAGCCCTTCTTCCACACGTAGCCGCGGTCCTGGATGGTGTTGATGATCGACGCGTAGGTCGACGGCCGGCCGATACCCAGCTCCTCCAGCGTCTTCACCAGGCTGGCCTCGGTGTAGCGCGGCGGCGGGCTGGTGGTGTGCCCATCCGGGTTCAGCTCGGTGGCCGTCACGCCCTGGCCCTTGGCGAGCCTGGGCAGCCTGCGCTCGGCGTCGTCGGCCTCGCCGCCCTCCTCCGAGTCGACCGCCTCGACGTAGGCCCGCAGGAAACCGGCGAAGGTGATGGTCCGGCCGGACGCGGCGAACGTGCACTCCTCGCCGGAGGCGGCCGTGCCGGTGATCCGCACGCTCATCGTGGTGCCGCGCGCGTCGGCCATCTGCGAGGCCACCGTGCGCTGCCAGATCAGCTCGTAGAGCCGGAACTCGTCGGACTCCAGCTCGCCGGCGACCTGCCCCGGGGTGCGGAAGACCTCACCGGCCGGCCGGATCGCCTCGTGCGCCTCCTGGGCGTTCTTGACCTTGCGGTTGTACTGGCGCGGCTGCGGGGAGACGTAGGCGTCCCCGTACAGCTCCCGCGCCTGCGCCCTGGCCGCCGAGATCGCCGTCTCCGACAACGTGGTGGAGTCGGTACGCATGTAGGTGATGTAGCCGTTCTCGTACAGCCGCTGGGCGACCCGCATCGCCCGCTCCGCCGAGAACCGCAGCTTGCGGCCGGCCTCCTGCTGCAGCGTCGAGGTCATGAACGGCGCGTACGGCTTACGGGTGTACGGCTTCTCCTCGACGTTGGACACCGTCAGCGCGGCGCCGGTCAGCGCCTCGGCGAGCCGGCGGGCCTCTGGCTCGTCCAGCCGCAGCACGTTCGTGCCCGACTTGAGCTGGCCGTCCTGGCCGAAGTCGCGGCCGGTGGCCAGGCGGGTGCCGTCGACCGAGAGCAGGCGGGCGCCGAAGTTCCTCGGCTCGGCCTCCTCACCGGCGTCGAGCTTGGCGGAGATGTCCCAGTACGAGGCGGGGACGAACTTCATCCGCTCCCGCTCGCGGTCCACCACGATCCTGGTGGCCACCGACTGGACCCGGCCGGCCGACAGGCCACGGGTGATCTTCTTCCACAGGACCGGGCTGACCTCGTAGCCGTAGAGGCGGTCGAGGATGCGGCGGGTCTCCTGGGCGTCGACGAGGTCCTGGTCCAGCGGTCGGGTGTTCTGCGCCGCGGCGCGGATGGCCGACTCGGTGATCTCGTGGAACACCATCCGGCTGACCGGGACCTTCGGCTTGAGCGCCTCGAGCAGGTGCCAGGCGATCGCCTCGCCCTCGCGGTCACCGTCTGTCGCGAGGTAGAGCTCGTCGACGGTCTTGAGAGCTTCCTTGAGCTCGGTGACCGTGGACTTCTTGTCCGGGGTGACGATGTAGATGGGCTCGAAGCCGTTGTCGACGTTGACGCCGAGGTTGGACCACGACTCGCCCTTGTACTTCGCCGGCACCTCGGCCGCCTTGCGCGGCAGGTCGCGGATGTGGCCGCGGGAGGATTCCACGACGAAGTTCCGGCCGAGGTAGGAGGCGATCTTGCGCGCCTTGGCCGGCGACTCCACGATCACCAACCGGCGCGGCTCTGCCCCGTTGGTCGTGCCGCCGCTCTTCGTCCCCGTAGACCCTGCCACTCGTGTCCCGCTCTCTTGTCAAGCCCACTCTCAGCTCGACAGTGTGCACGTTGCTGTCCGTGTTACCTACCCCCAGGTGCTTCCCAGCACACTTCGCTGAGGCGGTAGTCACCGTTACCTGGGTAGCACACGTTCACGCCGTCTGGCGCACCCGGGATACCGCCGGCCAGGTCGGCTCGGCTGCTTCGAGCGGCGGCCGACCGACGAGTTCGGCCAGTCGCGCCAGCCGGCGGCGACCCGATATTCGCAGGCCCGGACCCTCGTCGCGACCACAGTGGAGGGTGGCGGGCAGACCGGCGCGACCGACCGCGTCGATCAACCGCTCATGGGTTGACGGCGCGAGCGGGTCGAGCGCGAGCCGGTAGCCGCCGTCGGTCCAGCCGCCGACGGCGAGCACCCACAGTCGTAACGCTCCGCCACCGAGAGTGAGGCCGGGCGGCGCGGTCTTCGCGTCGTCGCCGGTGGTCCAGGCGGCGGCCAGCGGGCTGAGGTCGGCGCGGAAGGCCGTGCGCACCAGCAGGCCGTCGGGACACGTGTACAGGCTCGCGTCGACGCCCCGTTCGGCCATCGCCCGGACCAGCGCCCGCGCCCGCCACAGCTCCCCGACGGTGACCGACAGGCGCGCGGCGACGCCACCGAAGCCGCTCAGCCGACCCGGTCCGCACAGCAGCCCCGCGAGGTCCCCCGGTGCCGGCGGGTTCGCCTCGGCGGAGTAGAACGACAACTGCGCCACCCGGCCAAGGGTAGAACACCCGTTCGATCCCGGGAAGCGCTAACCGTGATCGCGGTGGAACAGTCTGCCATCGGCCACCCGGACGAGCGATCAGCCAGGCACCACGCAGCCGGGCGGCGGGTCGGGCAGCGCGGCCGCGGATCCGGCCGGCAGCCGCCACAGCCCGGTGCTGGACATGACCAACACGGACGTGTCGCGGACCGGCACGATCGCGTTGACCGTGCCGACCGAGAACGGCGCCGTCGCGTGCATTTCGCCCTCGCCGGTCACCCAGAGCAGCCGGGTTCGCCGGTCCTCGGTGATCGCCAGCCACCAACCGTCCTCGCCCACCGGCGCGACCGCGTCGACCTCCGGCAGGTAGGACTCGGCGGCGCTGGCGGTCAGCCCACAGCGCTCGTCCAGCCCGCCGGCGAGCGGCGTCCACTCCTGGTCGCCCGGGGCGGCGGTGAACAGCCGGTCGCTCGGCAGGCTGCTGTCGCCGGCCACGATCCGCCGGGAGCCGGGGTGTTCGAGCAGGTGTCGCAGGCCGAACCGCCCGTCGTCCACGCGGGCCGCGCGCGGCAGCCGCACGACCGGCAACGAGGTGGCCTCGACGATGGCCCCGGCCGCCAGCGAGGAGACCTCCAGCCGGCGCACCGTGGGGTCGTGGGCGTCGCCGGTGGTCAGCAGCAGCACACCCGCACTGGACAGCGACCCGACCGCCAGCGAACCGTTCACCACCGCCGGTTTCCCGCCGGGCGCGACCACCCGCACCTCGCGCCCGCGGAACGCGGCGACCAGCCGGTCGTCGACCACGCCGAGTAACGAGGTCCTGGTGTCGTCATTGCGCACGAGCACGGTCACCCGGCCATCGTCGACGGCCAGGATGCCGCCAGGCAGCGCGATGCCGGTGCCGCCGTTGGCCGGGACCAGGGTGTACACCCAGCTGGTCGACGGGAGAACCGACGCGCCACCGCGCGGCGGGCCGCCGTCGATACCTTGCGCCCCGGGGATCACCTGTCGCAGCGGGCCACTGGTCAGCGCGACGGCCTCGGGCGCCTGGGCCGGCACGAACCACACCGGGATCGCCAGCAGCACCGTCGCGGCCGGCAGCAGCCGCGACCAGCCCGCCAGCGAGCGGACCAGCGTGACCAACGCCACGCCGGCCACCGCCAGCCCGGCCACCAACGTCACGGCCGAGCCCGGTGCCATCCCCCACGATCCGGCGGCCGCCACCGCGACCGTGACCAGCGCCACGCCGGCGCCGGCCAGCCACCACCAGCCGGCCCGCGACCGCGTCCGGACACCGTGGGCGACGGCCAGGAGCACGACAAACGCGGCGAGCACGACCAGCCAGGAGCCCGCCGACCCGACGACCTCGGTTCCCGGCAGGCCGTCGCGGCCGTCGTCGGTCAGCGTGCCGTCGGCGTAGCGGTAGGTCGCCTTCGGCGAGCGCCACCACGGCAGCCACAGCGCGACCACCGCCAGCACCGCGAGCAGGGCCGCACTCCAGGCGGTCCACCGAGTCCAGCGCACGATTTCCCCCGGTCACTTCCCCCGCGATGACGACGACGGCGGTCCTGCCCCGGATCATGCCGGGTCAGGACCGCCGTCGTCGTGCGCTCAGCTCAGGAAGAGGCCTGCTCCAGTTCCTTACAGGCCGGCGCCTCCTGCAGCGCCTTGTTCAGCTCCTCGTTGTCCTTGAAGTTGCCCGTCGGGTCGATCTCGGACAGCGCCTGCAGCTCCTCCATCGCGGACATGACGGCGGTCTGGAAGCCGCTGGCGTCCTCGACCGTCGCGTCCTCGACCGTGGTCTTGGCCTTGGTCACCGACTCCTTGGCGGTGCCAACCTGGTCGACGAAGTCGCTGACGGCCTGCTCACCACCGTCGACCGGCGGGGTGCCGGCGTCCTCGAACGCGCTCGCCATGCCGTCCAGCGACGTCTCGAGCGTGCCGAGGTAGGTGACCAGTGCGTCCTTGGCCGCCTGCGGGTCGGCCGAGCCGAGGTCGGGCTGCGTGCTGATCGCCTCGATGTCGTCCTTGACCGACGTGCACACCGTGTCGGCCCAGGCGTTCGGGTCGCTGCTGCCGGAGTCGCCGCCGGCGGAGTCACTCTCTCCGCCTCCGCAACCGGTCACCGCGAAGGCGAGCACGGCCGCGAACGCGGTGATAACCCGTGACTTCATCGTTCTCCTTTAGTTTGTTTGGTTCAGGAGACGCCGTTGGCGACCGGCGTGTCCGCCGGGTCCTCCGCGATCGCGGTGCCGCGCCGCTTGGACACGATGATCGCACCGATGATCAACAGTGCGGCGACGACCGCGATGGTCACTCGCAGACCGGCGTTGGCGTCCGCACCGACGGAGAAGGTCACGATCGCCGGCGCGATCAGCAGCGAGACCAGGTTCATCACCTTGATCAGCGGGTTGATCGCCGGACCGGCGGTGTCCTTGAACGGGTCACCGACAGTGTCACCAATGACGGTCGCCGCGTGCGCCTCGGAACCCTTACCACCGTGGTTGCCGTCCTCGACCAACTTCTTGGCGTTGTCCCACGCGCCGCCGGAGTTGGCCAGGAAGACGGCCATCAACGTACCAGTGGCGATCGCGCCGGCCAGATAGCCCGCCAGCGGACCGACGCCGAGGCCGAAGCCGACCGCGATCGGCGCGAGCACCGCCATCAGCCCAGGGGTCGCCAGCTCGCGCAGCGAGTCGCGGGTGCAGATGTCCACCACGCGGCCGTACTCCGGGCGGACGGTGCCGTCCATGATGCCGGGGTTGGCGTGGAACTGACGACGTACCTCGAACACCACCGCGCCCGCTGCTCTGGACACCGCGTTGACCGCGAGACCGGAGAACATGAACACCACGGCCGCGCCGATCAGGATGCCGACCAGCACGTCGGGGCTGAACACGATGAAGTCGGTCAGGTCGAGGTTCGACGACGCCTCGATCAGCGCGTCGGTGATCGCCGTCAGGTAGGAGCCGAACAACGCGGTCGCCGCCAGCACGGCGGTCGCGATCGCGATGCCCTTGGTGATCGCCTTGGTGGTGTTGCCGACCGCGTCCAGCTCGGTCAGGATCGCCGCGCCCTCGCCCTCGACGTCACCGGACATCTCGGCGATACCCTGCGCGTTGTCCGAGACCGGGCCGAAGGTGTCCATGGCGACGATGACGCCGACCGTGGTCAGCAGGCCGCAGCCGGCCAGCGCGATCGCGAACAGCGCCACGAACAGCGAGCCGGACAGCAGGAACGCGCCGTAGACCGAGGCGCCGATGACCAGCGCGGTGTAGACGGCGGACTCGAAGCCGACCGAGATGCCGGAGAGGATCACGGTCGCCGCGCCGGTGAGCGAGGACTTGCCGACGTCCTTGACCGGCTTGTACTCGGTGCCGGTGAAGTAGCCGGTGAGCCAGAGGATCACGCCGGCGAGCACGATGCCGATGATCACCGCGACGGCCGCGATGAGCGCCGGGCTGCCGACCAGGTTCGGCTCGGCGGAGTCGGTCAGCTCGGAGAACGAGTTCGGCAGGAAGACGAAGGCGGCGACGGTGCACAGCAGCGCGGAGATCACCGCGGAGATGTAGAAGGACCGGTTGATCGCCGTCAGGCCGCTCTCGCCCGGCTTGGCGCGGGTGATGTAGACGCCGATGACCGCGGTGATCACGCCGAGTGCCGGCACGATCAGCGGGAACAGCAGGCCCTGGGCACCGAACGCGGTGGAGCCGAGGATCAGCGCGGCGACCAGGGTCACCGCGTAGGACTCGAACAGGTCCGCGGCCATGCCGGCGCAGTCGCCGACGTTGTCCCCGACGTTGTCGGCGATGGTGGCGGCGTTGCGCGGGTCGTCCTCGGGGATGCCCTGCTCGACCTTGCCGACCAGGTCGGCGCCGACGTCGGCGGCCTTGGTGAAGATGCCACCGCCGACCCGCATGAACATGGCGATCAGCGCGGCGCCGAAGCCGAAGCCCTCGAGCACCTTGGGCGCGTCGCCCGCGTAGACCAGCACCACGACCGCGGCGCCGAACAGGCCGAGACCGACGGTGGCCATACCGACCACACCACCGGTGCGGAAGGCGACGCGCATGGCGATCTCGCGGCCACCCTCCTCCCGTGCGGCGGCGGCGACCCGCAGGTTGGCCTGGGTGGCCAGCCACATGCCGAGATAGCCGATGCCGAACGAGAACACCGCGCCGATCACGAAGAACAGGGAGCGCCCGATCCGCTCGCCCCAGCCCTCCGCTGGCAGGAAGAACAGGACGACGAACACGATCGACCCGAAGATCATCAGCGAGTTTCGCTGACGCTTCAGGTACGCGCCGGCGCCCTCCTGTACGGCCTTGGCGATGTCCTGCATCTTCGAGGTGCCCTGGCCTGCGGCCAGCACCTCCTTGAGCAGCACGTAGCCAACGGCGAGGGCAGCGAGAGCGATCACGGCCACCACGACGATGACGCCGCGATCACCGCCGGTCAGCGGCGGGCCTTCCGCTAGGTACTGCCAGGACATCGGGCCTCCAGGTACTTCTGCCTGATGTTGGCGCGATCACCGGCCGGCCTGGAGCGGCCGGGGCAAAGTCCCTGTTCGGGACGGGTGCGCCACCAGGTATTGATGGGACGACGGCGGAGTCTATTGGTTGGACTCACGCCGCCCGCGAGCCGTCCCGACAAGTGGGTTTTCGGCGGCTTTCGGCTGGCCAGCCATGATCGATCCAGAGTATCGATCCAGAATTCGGCGCCGACGGCGTCGCCTGACCTGTCGGTGCCGTGTGCGAAGCTCCTGGCCGTGGGGACGCAGGCAGCCGTTGGCCGAGGCACCCGGTTACTCGAGCGTGTGCTCGCCGGGGTGCCGGCTGGGGAGAATCCGCTGCGGCATGTGCGGGAGCTGCCAGCACGCGCGGCCACCGAGGTGCCGTGGCCGGCATGGGTGCCCGAGCCGCTGCGCGCGGCGCTGGCGCGGGGTGGGGTCGACGCGCCGTGGGCCCACCAGGCCGAGGCGGCCGAGCAGGTGTGGGCCGGACGGCATGTGGTGATCTCCACCGGCACGGCGTCCGGGAAGTCGCTCGCCTACCAGTTGCCGGTGCTGGCGACGCTGGCCGCGCGGCCGAAGGCGACCGCGCTGTACCTGTCGCCGACCAAGGCGTTGGGTGCCGACCAGCTGCGGTCGCTGTCGGCGGTGGCCGATCCGGCCGTGCGGGCGGCGGCCTTCGACGGGGACACGCCGATGTCGGAGCGGGACTGGGTGCGGGCGTACTCGCGGTGGGTGTTCACCAACCCGGACATGCTGCATCGCGGGATCCTGCCGGGGCACGCGCGGTGGGCGCAGTTCTTCCGGCGGCTCAGCCATGTGGTCGTGGACGAGTGTCACGGCTATCGGGGGGTATTCGGCTCGCACGTGGCGTTGCTGCTGCGGCGGCTGCGGCGGGTCGCGCTGCGGTACGGGTCGGATCCGGTGTTCGTGCTCGCCTCGGCGACGGTGTCCGACCCGGCGGCGTCGGCGTCGTTGCTGGCCGGGGTGCCGTGCGTGGCGGTGACCGAGGACTCCTCGCCGCGCGGGGCGCGGACGGTGGCGTTGTGGGAGCCGCCGCTGTTGCCGGAGCTGGCCGGGGAGAACGGCGCACCGGTGCGGCGGTCGGCGGGGGCGGAGACCTCGCGGATCCTGACCGACCTGGTGGTCGAGGGCGCGCGGACGTTGGCGTTCGTCCGGTCGCGGCGGGGGGCGGAGCTGACCGCGCTGACCGCGCGGCACGCGCTGGCGCAGGTGGATGCCTCGCTGCCCGCGCGGGTGGCGGCGTACCGGGCGGGGTTCCTGCCGGAGGACCGGCGGGCGCTGGAGAGCGCGCTCGCCGACGGGACGTTGCTGGGGGTCGCGAGCACGAACGCGCTCGAGCTGGGGGTGGACATCGCCGGGCTGGACGCGGTGGTGGTCGCCGGCTATCCGGGAACGCTGGCGTCGTTCTGGCAGCAGGCCGGCCGGGCGGGCCGGGCGGGCGATGGCGCGTTGGTGGTGTTCGTGGCCCGCGACGACCCGCTGGACACGTACCTGGTGCACAACCCGACGGCGGTGCTGGACAAGCCGATCGAGGCGACGGTGATCGACCCGTCGAACCCGTACGTGCTGGCCCCGCAGCTGGCCTGCGCCGCGGCCGAGCTGCCGCTGACCGAGGCGTGCCTGCCGGCGTTCGGCGCGCCGGGCGCGGTGCGCCGAGTGCTCGACGACCTGGTGGCCGACGGCGCGCTGCGCCGCAGGCCGACGGGCTGGTTCTGGACCGCGCGCGACCGCCCGCACTCCACTGTGGACATCCGGGGTTCCGGTGGGGACCAGGTGGCGGTGGTGGAGGGCGACTCGGGCCGGATGCTGGGCACGGTCGACTTCGGCTCGTCGTTCACCACGGTGCATCCCGGGGCGGTGTACCTGCACCAGGGGACGTCGTACGTGGTGGACGAGTTGGACCTGGAGTCGGGGTTGGCGTTGGTGCACCAGGAGGATCCGGAGTGGACGACCCAGCCGAGGACGGTCGTGGACATCTCGGTCCTGTCGACCGAGACGCACGGCGAGTTCGCCGACGAGGTGTCGGTATGTCTCGGTGAGGTCGCGGTGACCTCACATGTGGTCGGCTTCCTGCGCCGGCTGCCGACCGGCGAGGTGCTCGACCAGGTGCCGTTGGACCTGCCGGAGCAGACGCTGCACACCAGGGCGGTCTGGTACACGCTGAGCGAGCGGGTGTTGGCGGCCGCCGGGCTGTCCACGGCGGAGGTGCCCGGCGCCCTGCACGCGGCCGAGCACGCGGCGATCGGTCTGCTGCCGCTGTTCGCGACCTGCGACCGGTGGGACATCGGCGGGGTGTCCACCGCACTGCATCCCGACACCGGTGAGGCGACGGTCTTCGTCCACGACGGACATCCCGGTGGCGCCGGCTTCGCCGACCGTGGGCACGCGGCCCTGGTGCCATGGCTGACCGCGACCAGGGACGCGATCGCCGCGTGCGAGTGTCCGGCCGGTTGCCCGTCGTGCGTGCAGTCTCCCAAGTGCGGCAACGGGAACGAGCCGCTGGACAAGGCGGGTGCGGTGGCGGTGCTGACCGAGGTGCTGCGGGTCGTCGACGCCGAGCGGACAGCGGCCTGACTGTCCTTTGTGGACTCTGTGGACTTCTGGGTTCGGCTGAAGCAACGCGCCGGGGGCCGGAGCGGGTTCCGGTGTCCCCCGGCGCGTTGCGTTACGCCAGGCGCGCGAGGAGCGGTCTGCTACCGCTCGGGTCGTCACGTGACCAGTGGTCGCCATCGGCCGGGTGCCCATCACGCACGGAGATTTCGGGGAGGCTGAGCCCTCCGTGTGCGATGGCCATCCCTGGGGCCAGGTTATCGCCGATGGCCCGGTGTTGATCACGCTGCGGGAGGCCGCTTCCTCCAGCGAGCGCCTGACATGCCGCCCGTTCCTGGTCCGACCGCCTGGTTGCGGGAGCGGCGTGGACCGATGGAACGGGTTTCTTCGCGGTGGCGCGACATTTCTGTGCGCGCCCACCGCGCGTTCGCCGGGAGGGTGCTCCCGGCGAAGCCGGTGTTGCTGGCACAGCGGAGCGCAGCCCACTCATCCGCGGTGCCGGTCGTCTCTAGTCCGCGGTCACCAGCCCGGCGACCGGCCGGGCGGAGGTGACGTCGTGGGCGAGTGCGTCGAGCAGCGCGTCCTGGACGATGCTCGAGGCCGGCATCTGCCAGCCACACACCTCGGGACGGACCCGCCAGTGCACGACACCGTGCTGGAGCGGGGTCGGCGGCAGCGGGACGTAGCTGCCGGCCGTGTGGTGGACGAGGTCGGGGAGGTCGGCGAGCGTGCTGGCCAGCGGCTGGCCGGCGTCGACCAGGAAGGTCCAGCGGTCGTCCGGCGTCGCGATGATCGGCACGGGCAGCCCGACCGCGCGGAGCTCACGCGCGGCGGCGCGGCCGAGGTGGCCGGGGACCTCGATGGCGTCGAGGGTGACACCCGTGGCGAGCAGGACGCTGTAGGGGTGACCGCTCCACCAGGTGGCGACCTGCTCCGGTGCGGAGCCGATGCGGTCCTGCCAGTCCTCGTGGACGGGGTGCGGCCCGGTGTCCTCGGTGTGCTCACGGCCCGCCCAGTGCGAGCCCGCCGGATAGGTGCCGGGCAGTACCGACCAGCCGCGCCACGCGAGGCCGATGGCCTGGGCCCGCAGCTCGACGCGGAACGCTCCGCGCCAGCTGTCCGACCATTCCGTATCCAACATGTCGGGTACATGCCTCCTTGTGCTTCGAGCGCTCGCTTCACTGCGAGGCGCTCTGCAACTCACTTAACGACAGAGCGGACGTTCTACGTAATGTGCTGTCGACAACTGGTCGTTGTGGCACGGTGAGCGAATAACGAAAAGATGACGGGCTGAAGCCGCTCGCACCGGTCGTCGCAGGATGTTCGACCAGGGACCTGCCGCTTACCGTGCGGAGACGACCGTTCGCCTTGGACCGGAGTTCTGTTCGGCTGGCCCCGCCCTGGCCCGGGCCGCCGCCGGACCGAAACTGACCAGCACGCCGGGCGGTAACGCGGTGACCTCCACGAATGCGTCCCAGCCCGCGAGCCGGCAGGACTTCATGGTGGCGCGCATGCGGGTGCTGACCCACCGGGCTTTGTCGCACGCCGACCGTTCGCCGCTGATCACGTTGGCGGCAGCGGCGAGGGCCGCCAGATCGGCGGCCGCCGCCGCGCGATGTCTGGTGTCGACGGCGGCCGCCGCCCAGAAGACGGCGACGGTCACCACGAGCACGACCGCGATCCCGCCGACGGCCCCCAGAGTGGCCGACCCCCGGTCGGTCGACGGCCCGTCGCGCGCGGTGGGGATGGCGGTGGGGATGGTGGTGTCCGGGCGTTCGGTCATGGTGGAGGCTCCTTGGGTCAGGGAAGTTGTTCCGGGTTGGGTTCCGCGATCGCATAGGCGTCGGCGCTGAGTTCCAGGCCGGGGATCAGGCCACTGGCCGGGGCGGCGGTCACCGAGACGTGGATCTTGTCGCCGGTGGTGCTGATCCGCACGACCGCGTCGTCCGGGGCGATCTGGCGGGCGGTGGACACGGCTTTGTCCTGCTCGCCCCTCGCGGTGAGGCGGGCGGCCTCTCGTGCGGCGTCGGTGCACTTCAGTTGGTCCATCGCCGCCGCGATGCTGCTCAGGCACAGTGCGAGCACCAGTACGAAACCGGCGAAGACCATTCCCGCCTCGACCGTGACCATGCCGCTGTCGTTGTCGGGCTTTCCAGGGGCGGGCATCAGTTCAGCGAGAAGGCCTGATCGATCATCGCCCGCAGTTTCATCATCACTTCGCCGCCTTTGATCACCAGCAGGAGAATCCCGGCGAGGGCGGCCGCGGCGAGCATGGTTATCACGTACTCGATGGTGGTTGAGCCGTCGTCGGCGAGGAGGAACTCGCGGCGCGGGCGGGGCGGGGTCAGCATTGTGGGTTCTCCCGGTAAGTGGGTGTGCTTGCTTTCTCAGGTGGACAGATGAGTGGCCAGGCCGGTCACCACCGGGGCGACGCCGAGGCAGACGAAGGACGGCAGGAAACACAGGCCAAGCGGCGCCGTGATGAGGACGCCGGCTCGTTGGGCCATGGCCTCGGCCGCGTCGGCGGCGTGCCCACGGGCGGTGGTCGCCAACGTGGTGACCACGTCGGCCAGTGCGGTGCCGGAGCGGGTGGTGTGCCGGGCACTTCTGGCCAGCGCCGCCGTGTCCGGGCAGCGCATCGCCGGCAGCCAGGCGTCGACCGGGTCGGCACCCATGGCCAACAGGTCGGCGGTGGCCCGTAAGGCCTTCGCCGCGTGGTCGGGTAAGTCGTCGAGTACCGCGGTCACCGCGGTAGCGACGGGAAGGCCGGCGCGTAGACAGGCGGCAAGGAGATCCCACGTCGCGGCGAGGGCGAGCGGATCGGCGGTGGGGACCCGGGTGCGAGTCGACCGGCGGGCCAGCCACCAGGTCGCGGCCGCCACCAGCGCACCGAGCGGTGGGCCCTGGGGCAGCCCGGTCAGGACGGCGGTCAGCAGACCCAGGGACGTGGCGAGGGCGACGCGGGTGTGGCGGGGGTTCGGTGTCCAGGTCGTGCTGGCTCCGTGGAGGGTTTTCAGGCGGGCTTTCGCCGTGGCGACGGGAACGGTGAGCACGAGGGCGGCGGCCAGGAGGAGCGGTGTCGAGGTCATCTGGCCACCGCCTGGTTGGTCAGGCGGGCGCACCAGGCGATACCCGCGCAGAGGAACACCGCACCCAGTAGGAGCATGACCCGGCCGGCGGGCGTGGCGGTCAGCACGTGCAGTGGGTTGGCACCGATGAGCTGGCCGATGGCGATGCCCAGGGCGGGCAGCACGGTGAGGACGGTGGCGCTGGTGCGTGGCCCGGCCATGTTTGCCAGGACCCGGCGGGTGAACCGGACGCGTTGGTCGAGGTCGCGGACGACCGCGTCCAGCACGTCGGCCAGCGGCAGACCGTGGCGTTGGGCCAGCGCCCAGGCGCGAGAGAGCCGGGCGAGCACGGTCGGCAGCGTTGTCGGCAGACCGGTGGCGGCCGTGCGCATGGCTCGGTCGAGGTCGCCGTCCAGCCGGGCCGCGGCGGCGATCGCGCGCATCGGCCCGGCGGCCGACGGGTGGGCGTCCTCGGCGGCCGACTCGGCGGCGTCGGCCGGGTGGGCGCCGGCGCGTAGTGCCGCCACGAGGGAGCGGGTCGCGTCGGCGATGCCTTCGGTCGCGGTCAGGGAACGGGTGTGGTCGCCGCGAGCGCGCCAGCGGCGCATGGCGGTCGCCGTGGTCAGCGCGGCCGCCGCGGCGGCGAGCGGGCCGGCGATGAGCCAGCCGACGACGACCGAGGCGCAGGTGAGGGTGACCGCGCCGGGGCGTGGCGGGCGCCTGCGCCAGCGGGGCCGAGCGGGCGGACGGAGGGTGTGTAGGCGGGTGCTCGTCGGCCGGGTTGGCCAGCAGAGCACGGCCAGGCAGAGCACGGCGGCGCTCACCATGGTGGGGTCACTCCCCTGGCGCGCAGCAGGTCGGCGAGTTCGGCGGTGGCGGTGGGGTCGCCGTCGCGCCAGGCCGGGAGCACTCGGACGTCGTGCTGGTGGCGGTCCAGTACGCCGATCTCGGACAGGCGGCGGGTGCCGTCGGCGTGCCGGCGCATGTGCAGCACGACGTGGAAGGCGGCCGCCAACTGGCTGTGGAGGGCGGATCTGGACAGGCCACCCAGCGCGGCGAGGGCCTCCATCCTGGCGGGGAGCTCTGCCGGGGAGTTGGCGTGCACGGTGCCGGCACCGCCGTCGTGGCCGGTGTTCAGTGCGCTGAGCAGCTCGCAGATCTCCTGGCCTCTGGCCTCGCCGACGACGAGTCGGTCGGGGCGCATGCGTAGGCCCTGACGCACCAGGTCGGCGAGACTCACCTCGCCCGCGCCCTCGACGTTGGGTGGCCGGGCGATGAGGCGGACGAACTGGGGATGGTCGGGCGCCAGCTCACCCGCGTCCTCGATCGAGACGATGCGTTCGAGCGGGTCGACGCTGGTCAGCAGTGCGGACAACAGCGAGGTCTTGCCGGCGCCGGTGCCGCCGGTGACCACGAACGCGAGCCGGGCGTCGACGATGGCGATGAGCAGCCGGTGGCCGAGGGCGTCGAAGGTGCCGAGCCCGCGCAGCGACTCGAGGGTGTGGCCGGCCCGGCGGAGTACCCGCAGTGACAGGCAGGTGCCGTCGGCGGCGATCGGTGGCAGGACCGCGTGCAGCCGGACGCGGCCGTGCACGCCGACCGGCAGCCAGGCGTCGACGAACGGTTGGGCGTCGTCGAGTCGGCGGCCGCAGGCGAGGGCGAGGCGTTGGGCGAGCCGGCGAACGGCGTCCTCGTCGGGGAAGGTGACCTCGGTGCGCCGCAGGCCGCCCGCGCCGTCGAGCCAGACCTCGTCCGGCGCGGTGACCAGGACATCGGTGACGCCGTCGGCGCGCAGCAGGGGATCAAGCGGGCCGGCGCCGACGAACTCCTGGCGCATCAGGCGAAGCGCGCTGAGCATGTCGACGTCACCGACGACGCCGCCGGCTTCCGCGCGGACGGCCTCGGCGACGACCGCCGAGGTGATCTCGGTGGCGGTGCTGGCCAGCCGGCCGCGCACGCGGTCGACCAGAGTGGTGTCGTTCATGGTGCCTCGACTCGGGGTTCGGCTCGGGGTGTTGGAGGTGGTCATGCCGCCGACCCGCCGCCGCACGGAGAGCACAGGGTGGTGGCGGTCGCCAGGCACTGCCACGGGCCGGGGGTGCACTGGCGGCAGCGCACCGGCGGGCACGGACCGCGGCGAACAGGCGTGCGGCCGCCGGTGAGCCGGGCTGTTCGGCGTCGTTCGGCCAGGTCGATTACCGCCGCCAGGCCCCGCGGGTAGGGCAGGGCGCGACAGTGGGGACAGGGCGCTTGACCGGGTTGGTCGATGGGGCTGGTCATGGGATGGCTCGCAGGATTCGGGGCTCGCGGGGCGGTTGGGCGGACAGTTCGGCCAGCGTGGTGCGGGCCGCGCGGGTCAGCGGTCCCCTCGGGCGCGGGGCGAAGTCGCCTCGGTCGAGGGACTGGGGCAGGTAGGGCTCGGGCCGCATGGCGGCCAGCAGCGGGCGGCCGACGGCCTTCGCCACCTCCTCCGGGGTCAGGCCACCGGGCGAGGGGCCCCGGACGATCAGGCTCACGGTCACGCCCAGTTCCGACAGGCGTTCGGCGAGCAGCCGGGCGGACACGCACGCGCGCACCTCGCCAGGGACGACCATCACCGTCAGGTCCGCGCGCGACAGCGCGGCGGTGGCGGCCTGGTCAGGCGCGCGCGGCAGATCGCAGACCACGGTCTCGCCCGCGCGCCGGCCGGCCTCGAGGACCGCGGCCACCGCCTCCGGCGCGGGCGACACGCCCTTGCGCGCACCGGAAAGCACCGTGAGCCGGGCCTTGCCTCTCGTCCTGGTCGGCAAGGCGTCGTGCAGCGACGACGCGGCCACCCGGCCGGTTCTCAGGTGCATGTCCGGCCAGCGGAGGCCCTGTTCGGTCTCCGCGCCGAGCACCAGATCCAGGCCGCCGCCGAGCGGGTCGCAGTCGATCAGCAGGGCGTCGTGGCCGGTGCGCAGCGCGGTCAGGCCGAGCGCGGCGGCGAAGACCGACGCGCCGGCGCCGCCCCGCGCGCCGACCACGGCCACGGCTCTGCCGGTGGTCTGTGCGGGGGCCTCCGTCGCGTCGGCCATGGCGTTCACCAGCCAGGTCTCCGCGCCGGGGAGCTCGAGCACGCGTTCGGCGCCGATGTCGACCGCCAGTTCCCACAGCCGCTGCTCGGCCGGCTCGGCCGACACCAGGAACACCGTGTCCCGTCGTGGCAGCCCGGCCCGGTCGCATTCGCCGGCCCCCTCGGCGTCGAGCACGACCAGCGGTGCGGTCGACCAGCTCGGCCGGGCGGCGGCGACATCCGGCACGCATTCCAGGTCGCAGCCGGCGGCGGCCGCCAGCTTCAGCACGTCGTCGAGCAGGTCCTCGTCCTCGACGAAGGCCAGCGGGCGGATCTGCTCCACCTGAATCCCCGATCGTGTCCGTGGCCAGGCGGGTTCCCGGCCTCCAGCAACACGATCGGTGCGAACCAGCCACGCCTCAACCGCAGAAGATCAACATGTGGACAACGCCAGCGGTTGTGGACAACTACCCCGGCGAGGCCGTCGCGAGCAGCGAATTGTCGGCGGGCCGGAGTAGGATCGGTCGTTTGTCCCAAGTGGACATAGGCCGGATGAGGGACGACCCCCGTCAGGGGGGAGGGACGGGGGTCGTCAATGGTTCAGCCCCGGGGGGTCGGGCTGAACCCGCCCAGCAAAAGCTGGACGCCACCACTGTATCCCGTCCCATCGACGCTGTGGTTGCAACTTGCTCAACGCCGGCTTGCCCAATACAGACATCCGATGTCTCGCCAGCCTGGCTCGCCAGCACGAACGATCGCCCGCTCCTATGCTGGCCCGGTGACAAGAAGCGGTGAAAGCCCAGCGCAACCCCATCGCGAACCGCTACGGGCGGCGGCGTTCTTCGACCTGGACAAGACCATCATCGCCAAGTCGAGCACCCTCGCCTTCAGCCGACCCTTCTTTCGCAACGGGCTCATCAACCGCCGGGCCGTGCTCAAGGGCGCCTACGCCCAGTTCGTGTTCGCCGCCTCCGGCGCCGACGCCGACCAGGTCGAGCGGATCCGCGCCCACCTCACCTCGCTGTGCACCGGCTGGGACATCCAGCAGGTCCGGGCCATCGTCGACGAGACCCTGCACGACATCGTCGACCCGCTCGTCTACGCCGAGGCCACCGAACTGATCACCGATCACAAGGACGAGGGCCGGGACGTGGTCGTGGTCTCCGCCTCCGGCGACGAGATCGTCACGCCGATCTCCGAGATGATCGGCGCCACCCACAGCATGGGCACCCGCATGGTCGCCACCAACGGCCGCTACACCGGCGAGATCGCCTTCTACTGCTACGGCGACAACAAGGCCACCGCGATCAAGGAACTCGCCGCCGAGCACGGCTACGACCTCGCCGAAAGCCACGCCTACTCCGACTCGATCACCGACCTGCCGATGCTGGAGGCGGTCGGCCACCCCACCGTGGTCAACCCCGACCGGGGACTGCGCGCACTGGCGCTCGAACGCGGCTGGCCGATCCTCGAGTTCACCAAGCCGGTGTCGCTGCGCTCCCGCTTCACGACACCGTCGGGCACGACCGTCGCGGTCACCGCGATCGGCATCGGCGCCATCGCCACCGCCGGCGCGACCTGGTACGGCATCCACCGCAGGCGCAGGCGCTGATCGATCCAGCGGGAAACTACCCGATGAGCTGCGGAAAGAGCCCACAGAATACGCCCAGAACAGGTATTCGTCGACACCTGTCGGTCTCTTTAACGGTGCACCCCAATGTGGGCTTGAAGTGACCTCCCTCACTGGGTAGAAAGGACCTGCGGACCCCCGACCGGCCAGGGCCGGAGCGGAAGAGAAGTTCCCGACCACCCCGGGTGGGGCTCCGTGCACGGAACACCGGGCACCCACGCGCAGCAAGCCGCGGGAGGCATGTCGTCAAGGGACTGCGTACCGGGACGCCGGACGCCGAGGCCAGGTAGGTACGACACAGTTGCACGCTTGGTAACCCGAGCGTTCCGTGCTGGGCGATTGGGCGATCTCTGTCCGCGGAATGCGCGGACGGGATCGCCCAGTTCAATTTCTGGGGGGCGACCCCCCAGACCCCCACGGTGCGTGCTTTTTGCCGACCCGGCGTGTGGGATTTGGGGATTTACTAGCGGGCTTTTTGGGTTCTTGTTTCATTTTTTGGGGTGGGGCTTGCTTTGGTTTGGCTTGCGGTGGGGGACGTCTGCGGTTGGTGGGGGTCTGTGGTGGGCTGGCGGGTATGGGGTGGGGG
>NZ_BAAGXS010000023.1:0-272406 GCF_054779715.1 Actinophytocola sediminis
CGGCCGGCGCGGTCGAGGGCGGCCACCGCCGCGGCGGCGGCCAGCGCGGCCGCGCACAGCCGGGTGACCTCCGCCGGCGTGGTCTCCGTGGCGACGACCTCGGCCACCTCTCCGGTGCGCGGGTCGATGCTGACTACGTCGGTCACGGCGTTCCTTCCCTGTCGATGGTCACGCTCGCGACGGTCCACGCCCGCGCCTGTTCGCTGAGGGTGATACCGAGGCCGGGGCGGTCGGACAGGTGCATGCGCCCGTCCTCGGTCACCAGGCGCTCATTGAACAACGGGTACAGCCAGTCGAAGTGCTCCACCCACGGCTCGCGCGGGTAGGCGGCCGCGAGGTGCACGTGGATCTCCATCGCGAAGTGCGGGGCCAGCGCGAGGTGGTGGTGGTCGGCCAGGGTCGCGAGCCTGAGGAACTGGGTGATGCCGCCGATGCGCGGGGCGTCGGGTTGCAGGATGTCGGCCGCGCCCGCGCGGATCAGCTCGTAGTGTTCGGCGACGCTGGTGAGCATCTCACCGGTGGCGACCGCGGTGTGCAGCGACCGGGTGAGCTCCGCGTGCCCCTCGGCGTCGTAGGCGTCCAGCGGCTCCTCGATCCAGACCAGCCCGAACTCCTCCAGCGCCCGGCCCATGCGCGCGGCGGTCGGCCGGTCCCACTGCTGGTTGGCGTCCACCATCAGCGGCACGTCCGCGCCGAGGTGCTCGCGGACCGCGGCCACCCGGCGCAGGTCCGCGCGCCAGTCCGGCTGGCCGACCTTGATCTTGATGCCGCCGACGCCCGAGGCCAGGGTGCGGGTGCAGTTGTCCATGATCTGCTCGACCGACTCGTGCAGGAAGCCGCCGGAGGTGTTGTAGCAGCGCACCGAGTCGCGGTGCGCGCCGAGCAGCTTGGCCAGCGGCAGCCCGGCGCGCTTGGCCTTGAGGTCCCACAGCGCGACGTCGATGGCGGCCAGTGCCTGGGTGGCCGCGCCGCTGCGCCCGACGGAGGCTCCTGCCCAGACGAGCTTGGTCCACAGCCGGCCGATGTCGTTGGGGTCCTCGCCGATCAGGTCGGGCGCGACCTCGTGGGCGTGGGCGAACTGGGCCGGTCCCCCGGCGCGTTTGGCGTAGCTGAAGCCGATGCCGGTCAGGCCGGACTCGGTGCGCAGCTCGGCGAACAGGAACGCGACCTCGGTCATCGGCCGCTGCCGCCCGGTGAACACCTTGGCGTCGCTGATCCCCGCCGACAGCGGCAGCGTCACCGACGACAGGGTCACCGACGTGATCGCGTCCGTCATGAGGCACCAACCAGGCAAGGGCGCTTGGGGTCGAAGTGCCAGTCGGGCACCAGGTAGCGCATGGCGACCGCGTCGTCGCGGGCGCCGAGGCCGTGTTCGCGGTACAGCTCGTTGGCCGCGGCCAGCGCGTCGGGGTCCAGCTCGACGCCGAGACCGGGCGTGGCCGGGACGGCGAGGTGTCCGTGCTCGATGCGCGGCGGGCGGCGGGTGAGCGCCTGGCCGTCCTGCCAGATCCAGTGGGTGTCCAGCGCGGTGATCGGGCCGGGCGCGGCGGCGCCGACGTGGGTGAACATCGCCAGCGAGATGTCGAAGTGGTTGTTGGAGTGCGAGCCCCAGGTCAGCCCGAAGTCCGCGCAGAGCTGGGCGACGCGCACCGAGCCGCGCATGGTCCAGAAGTGCGGGTCGGCCAGCGGGATGTCGACCGCGTCCGCGCGGATCGCGTGCGCGAGCTGGCGCCAGTCGGTGGCGATCATGTTGGTCGCCGTCGGCAGCCCGGTCGCCCGCCGGAACTCCGCCATGGTCTCCCGGCCGGAGAAGCCGCCCTCCGCGCCGACCGGGTCCTCGGCGTAGGCGAGCACACCGTGCAGGTCGCGGCACAGCTCGATCGCCTCGGCCAGCGGCCAGGCCCCGTTGGGGTCGAGGGTGATCCGCGCCTGCGGGAACCGGTCGGCCAGCGCGCGCACCGCGGCGATCTCCTGTTCCGCCGGGAGCACACCGCCCTTGAGCTTGAAGTCGGCGAACCCGTAGCGCGCGCCGGCCGCCTCGGCCAACGCGACCACGGCCCCGGTGGTGAGTGCCGGTTCGCGGCGCAGCCGGGCCCAGTCGTCGGCCGGGTCGGGCTCGGCGAGGTAGGGCAGGTCGGTGCGGTGCCGGTCGCCGACGTAGAACAGGTAGCCGAGCACGGGCACCGACGCGCGCCGCTGGCCGTCGCCGAGCAGCTCGGCGACCGGCACGCCGAGGTGCTGGCCGAGCAGGTCGAGCAGGCAGGACTCCAGCGCGGTCACCGCGTGCACGGTGGTGCGCTGGTCGAAGGTCTGCCCGCCGCGGCCGGCGGCGTCGCGGTCGGCGAAGGTCTCGGCCACCGTGCGCAGCAGCCGGGCGTAGCCGGCCACCGGCTGGCCGACGAGCAGGTCGGCGGCGTCGGCGATGGTGCGCCGGATCGCCTCGCCGCCGGGCACCTCGCCCAGGCCGACCCGGCCGTCGCTGTCGGTCAGGATGGCCACGTTGCGGGTGAAGAACGGGCCGTGCGCGCCGCTGAGGTTCAGCAACATGCTGTCCCGCCCGGCGACCGGGACGACCTCGACCCGCGCGACGACAGTCATACGACCTTCTTTACCAGTGCGGTGAGGTCGGCGAGTTCGGTGGGGGTCAGGTCGGTCAGGGGTGGGCGGACCCGGCCGCCGTCGCGGCCGACGGCGGTCAGGCCCGCCTTGACGATCGACACCGCGTAGCCCCGGCCCCGGTCGCGGATGTCCAGGTAGGGCAGCACGAACTCGCGCAGCATGCGGTAGACCGCGTCCCGGTCCTGGGCGCGGACCGCGGCGTAGAAGCGCAGCGCGAACTCGGGCAGGAAATTATACAGCGCCGAGGAGTAGGTGCTCATGCCCAGCTGCAACAGCGGCAGCGCGAACGTCTCGGCCGTTGGCAGGCCGCCGATGTAGATCAGCCGGTCGCCGACCTTGGCGTAGGTACGGGTCAGCCGCTCGATGTCGCCGACCCCGTCCTTGAGGCCGATCAGGTTGGGGTTGCGCTCGGCCAACTCGGCCACCGCGGTGTCGCCGAAGACCGCGTTGGCGCGGCTGTAGACGATCACCCCGAGGCGGGTGGCCTGGCAGACCGTGCTGACGTGCTCGACCAGCCCACGCTGCCCGGCCTCGGTGAGATAGGGCGGGAACAGCAGCACGCCGGACGCGCCGGCGGCCTCGGCGGCCTTGGCCTGCGCGACCGCGACGACGGTCGCGCCGGTGGCCGGGGCCACCACCGGCACCGCGCCCGCGACCTCGTCGACGGCGGCCCGGACCACGCGGTCGGCCTCCGCGACGGTCAGCGAGAAGCCCTCCCCCGTGCCGCCGGCGGCGAACAGCCCGGCGATGTCGAACCCGGCCTGCCAGGCCAGGTGCTCGCGGTAGCGGACCTCGTCGAACTGGAGGTCGGCGTCGAAGTGGGTCACCGGGAAGGACAGCAGACCGGAACGGAGACGGTCGGCCAGGACATCCGGAGGCAGCAGGGTCACGGATCCATGAAAGGACGCCCCACGATGCATGTCCAAGAGCTGTTTCGCATGACGCGATGCCGCGCGAGCATCACGGGTTCGACGTGCGGCCCGCCAGCACCTGAAGTACCCGCCACAGCGCCGGGTTCGCCGATTCCCGCCGCCACAACACACTCCGCACTGTTCCGCCGCGTCCGTTGTTGTCGTTCGTGCAGGTCAGTGCGATGTCTGACCCGTTTGCGACGGTCCGAACGGTCCCGGACCGAGACGGTCCGTCGTGCGCCTACGGCTGGTCGTCGTGCTGACCACCCTGACCGATGATCGTGTTCAGCAAGTCGACGATCTGTTGCTGACCAGCGGCTGTGGCATCGAGCTTGCCGCGCACCTCGGTGAATCCCTGCTGGGACTCGCCGAACCCCTGCTCCAGCTTGCTGCGGAGGTCGTTCAGGTCGTCGCGCATCGCGTTGAAGCCGGACGTGGTGGCCTGACGAAAGTCCCGGATCTCGCCACGGATCTCCGCAACGTCGCGGTCGGCCCCGCCTGCCAGCACACGCGCGGCTGCTGCGTCCTGCTCACTGTGGCGGACGCGGTCGGCCAGTTGCCGGACTTCGGTCTCCAGCGCCGTCATGCGGGCTTCCAGGTCTTCAGGCTGAGCCATGCCGACAGCGTACCGAGTGGCCCTTGCCGTCCCCCGACGTGCTGTTCAGCGCTCCCGTGCCACGAACGTCCCGAGTCCGCGAGACACGACCAACACGCCGCTGTCCTTCCGTAGCTCCAACGCCGCCCGGCGGACTGTTCCTCGCGCCACGCCGTAGATCTCGGCGAGTTCCAGCTCGGCGGGCAGTCGAGCGCCTGGCGGTAGTTCTCCCGACTCGATCCGCGCGGCTATGTCATCGGCCACCTGTCGCCAGAGCGGCACCGCAGAGCCGTGCTCGATGAGGTCCGCGCGGGACGGCCAGGACATGCGTGCACTGTAGACACGCTCTGACCTGCATGGTTGTCACGCGCGAACCTCGTCGTGGGGAGCGCTGTGCGGGCGGGAAGCCGGCGGTGATCACGCACCTGCTCCAGAGTGCAGGCCATGCCGGGAAGGTATCAATCCACGCCGGCCGGGCGCGCGCGTGGCAACGTGAGTTCGGTCAACGTCGCGTGCAGCGCGGTGTCCCAGTCCGCGACGGTGCGCGCGGTGAACAGGTCGGTCGCGTACTCCCAGGTCACGGCGATGGTCTCGCCGAGGGTCAGCCGGAGGTAGAGCTCGTTGCGGGCCAGGCCGGGCACCGTCAGCTCCCGGACCGTCGCCGCGACGCCGGGCACGGTGAGCGCCGGCGGCGGGTCGGTGACGACCGTGAACAGGATGTTCGGCAGCCGTGCGCCCGGGACCTGCGCCACGACCTCGGTCAGCGGCAGGTCGCTGTGGTCCAGCGCCGTGTACAGCGTGGTCGACACCTGGCGGACCAGGTCGTGCGCGTCTGCCCGGTGCACGGGGACGCGCAGGGGCAGGGCGTCGCCGAGCATGCCGACCAGGGACTCGTGTGCCTGGCGGCCACGGTTGGCCACCGAGGTCGGGATGACCACCTCCGGCCGGCCGGACAGCCGCGCCGCCCAGACCGCGAACGCGGCCGCGAGGACCGCGTAGGGGGTGCTGCCCGCCTCGGTCGCGGTGGCGCGGACCCGGTCGGCCACCGCGCTCGGCACCGCCGAGTCGTGGCGGGCGCCGCGGCTGGTCAGGGTGGCCGGGCGGGCGTGGTCGGCCGGCAGCGGCAGCGTCAGGTCGGCGCCGGCCAACTCGTCGCGCCAGAACCGGGACAGCTCGGCCAGCCGGTGGCCGCTGAGGTGGTCGGCCTCCGCGTGGACGTGGTCGGCGAAGCGGGGCGCTGGCGGCAGGGTCTCGCCGGCACAGAGTGCGGACAGGTCGCGCCACAGCACGCCGAACGACCAGCCGTCGCACACGATGTGGTGGGCGACGAGCACCAGCACGTGGTGGTCGTGGTCGACGCTGGCCAACTGGGCGCGCAGCAGCGGCTCGCGGTCCAGGGCGAACGGCGTGGCGATCACGGTCTGGCACCAGTCGTCCACAGTGGACTCGGGGATCGTCGTGACGGGTAGGGAAATCGGGAACGGGGGCCGGAACTCCTGTGTCCGTTCGTCGATCAGGCGCGTCCGCAGGGCGTCGTGCCTGGCCACCAGCGCGCTCAACGAGCGTTCCAGGTTCGGCACGTCCAGGCGGCCGCGCAGGTCGATCCGGTGGCTGACGTTGTACACCGCCGGGCCGGTCTGCTCGTGGTGGCGGCGCCAGAGCCGGCGTTGCCGCGAGGTCGTCGGCACGGTCGCGGTGAGCCGGGCCGCGAGGCCGCGGATCGTGGGCGCGCGGAAGAACTCCGCCATGGTGACGGGGCGGCCCACCCGTTCGGTGACGCGGTTGAGCAGGCGGACCGCGGACAGGGAATGGCCGCCGAGCGCGAAGAACGAGCGGTCCACCGGCAGCTGTTCCCGGCCGAGTTCGGCGCACCACAGGTCGTGCAGTGTGCGTTCCAGTTCGGACACCGGCGCGGTGCCCGCCGGCTCGACCGCCAGCTCGGCCAGCGCGGCGGTGTCGAGCTTTCCGTTGGCGTTGACCGGAAGTTCGGGTACCGGGAGCCATCGGGACGGCACCAGGTAGTCGGGCAACAGGGTGCGTAGCCGGGTGGGCAGTACGTCGAGGTCCTGGCCGGGTGCGAGCACGACGTAGGCCACCAGCTCGGTCTCGCCGGCGCCGTCGCGGCGGGCGAGTACCGCGCTGTCCCGGACGCCGTCCAGGTCGCCGAGCACCAGCGCGACCTCGCCGGGCTCCACCCGGTTGCCCCGGATCTTGACCTGGTCGTCGCGGCGGCCGAGGAACTCGACCGTGCCGTCGCCGCGCCACCGGCCGAGGTCGCCGGTGCGGTAACGGCGTGCGCCCGGCCGCTTCTGGTCGGCGACGAACGCCGTCGCGGTCTCCTGTGGACGGCCGAGATAGCCCGCGGCGACGGCGGTTCCGCCGAGGTACAGCTCGCCGATGGCGCCGGCCGGCACCGGCAGCTGCCGATCGTCGAGCACCTCGACGGTGACGCCGTCGATCGGCCTGCCGATCGACGGGCGGGCCGGGCCCGCGGGGTCGACCTGGTGTGCGGTCACGATGATCGAGCCCTCGGTCGGGCCGTACTGGTTGTACAGCACGCAGTCGGGGTGCGCGGCGAAGAACCCGCGCAACGGCGCGGTGAGTACGAACGCCTCGCCCGCGGAGACCACCACCCGCAGGTCCGGAAGTTCGGCCGGGGACTCGAGCAGGTACTTCAGCGGTGTGTACGGCAGGAAGATCCGTTGCACCCGGTGTTCGCGCAGCACGCGGACGACCGCGGCGGGGTCGTGGCGCGTCCGGTCGTCGACCAGGACGAGGGTGGCCCCGGCTGCGAGCGTGCTGAAGATCTCCTGGACGCTGACGTCGAATGCCGGCGACGTCCACTGCAATGTCCGAAGTGGAGGGTGCTGGGCGGCTTGCCAGCGCACGACGTTGGCCGGGCCGCAGTGGGGCACCAGCACACCCTTCGGCCGGCCGGTGGAGCCCGAGGTGTACACGCAGTACGCCAGATCCGCCGGGGACACCGGCACATTCGGGCGGCTGGTGTCGGTGTGGACGGCCGGCAGGAGGTGGGCGCCGCTGTCCAGCAACAGGTGCTCGACCCGGGCGGCGGGCAGCGATGGGTCCAGCGGCAGGTAGGCCGCGCCGGACTTGAGCACGCCGAGGATGCTGGCGATGAGTTCCATGCCTCGGGGCAGCTGGACGGCGACCAGGTCGCCTCGGCCGATGCCGTTGGCCAGCAAGGAGTTGGCGAGCTGGTTGGCCAGGTCGTCCAGCTCCCGGTAGGTCAGCTCCGCGTTGCCGTCGACCAGGGCGACCGCGTCGGGCGTGCGGTCGACCTGCCGTTCGACCAGCGTGTGCAGACAGTCCGCCGCCGGCGCGGCCGCCCCCTGCCATCGGGTCAGCTCCGCGAGGTCGGCACCGGTGGGCGCGGTCAGCTCGGACAGCCTCGCCGACGGCGTGCCCACCGCCCGCCGCAGCACCTGCTCGACGAGGACGACCATCCGGCGGACGGTGTCCACTGTGAACAGATCGGTGTCGTACTCGATGCCGAGCCGCAGCCCGCCGGAATGCCGGGTCAGGTAGAGCGTGAGATCGAACGGCGCCCGGTCGGTCGGCACGTCCAGCGGCGTGACCGTCAGCGCGGGCGCGAAGTCGACGACGGTCTCGTTCTCGTACTCGACCACGACCTGGAACAGCGGGTTGCTGCCCGGGTCGCGTTCCGGGTTGAGCGCCCGCACCAGTTCGTCGAACGGCACCGGATGCTCGAAGGCGGACAGCGTGGTGTCCCGGACCCGGGTGGCCAGCTCGGTGAGGCTGGGGTCGCCGGTGAGGTCCACCCGCACGGCGACGGTGTCGAGCAGCAACCCGACGAGCTGGTCCCCGGCACGTCCCCGGTTGGCGACCACGGTGCCGAGCACGAGGTCGTCCTGGTCGGCGAACCGGCCAAGCGTCGCGGCGATCGCGCCGAGGAGCGTCATGAACATCGTCACGCCGTGCTCGCGGCTGAGCCGGTCGACCGGGTCGGCGAGGTCGGCGTCGAGGTGGTGGGTCAGCGCGGCGCCCGCGCCGGAACGCACCGGCGGGCGCGGGTGGTCGGTCGGCAGTCGCGGCGACCGCGCGCCGGCGAGCTGGGCACGCCAGTAGTCGAGGTGCTCGGCCGGATCGGCGGTCCGCTCCTCGGGCTCCGGCAACGCGGGCAGCTCGGGATCCCCGGGGAAGGCGCGGTAGTAGGTGGCGAGGTCGCGCAACAGGACCGCGGTGGACGCGGAGTCGAACACGATGTGATGGGCGTTGAGCACCAACAGGTGATGGTGCTCGGCGAGCCGGAGCAGGGTGGCGGTCAGCAGCGGGCCGGTGGCGAGGTCGAGCACCGTGTGGTCGGCCAGCGCCGCGCGCAGCGCCTGCTCCTCCGGGACGCCGGTGCGCTCGACGAGCGGGCAGTCCACCGCCATCGTGGGCAGCACCAGCCGGTACGGCTCGCCCGCCTCGTCGCGGAACACCGTGCGCAGCGCGGGTTGGCGGTCCACGACGCGCCGCAGGGCGGCCACGAGCGCGGGCACGTCGACCGGACCGGTGAACCGGATCGCCTTCGGCTCGTGGTAGATCAACTGGTCGGGGTAGAGCCGGTCGAGGAACCAGATCCGGCGCTGGGCCGGGGTCAGCGGCTCGGCCGCACGTTGGTGCGCACGGCGCAGATCGTCCAAAGTGGACAGTCCGGCGATGACCTGTTCGCGGGGCACGCCGAAGTCGACGAAGCAGGCGATCTCGTCGGCACCGGCGTCGACCAGGCGCCGCAGGACCGGGGTGACGCTGTCCCGGGTGCCGATCAACGCGCGCGACTCGCAGTAGCGCTGGTAGGCGCGTTCGAGGAGGAAGTCGACGTCGTCGGCGTCGGTGGCATCGAGGTCGACGTCGATGCCGAGGCTGTTGGTGACCTGGTTGAACAACGACAGGGAGGAGCGCAGGTAGTCGACGAAGGGACGGAAGGCCTGCTGGCGCACACGATCGAGGTCGTCGCCGAGATAGGTGTGCACGAGCACCACGACGCGGCCGGGGTCCCGGCCGAGCTCGGCCCTGGCGCGGCGGTAGCCGGCGATGTTCGCGGCGAGTTGGTCGACGTCCTGGGCCATGAGGTTGGTGACGACGCCGAGGTCGTGCTCGGCGGCCAGCCGGTAGCTCTCCGGGTTGCCCACGACGGCGACGTACATCGGGGGTTGGTCCTGCAGGGGACGCGGGTGCAGCCGGACGGGCACCTGGTCGCCGGAGCCGGAGGTGGCGGTGATCTCCTCCCCCGCCCACAGCCGGCGAACGGTGTCCAGCCGGGAGTACATGAGGTCGCGGTGGCGGCCGTAGTTCTCCGGCGCGAGCACGAAATCGGTGGCGTGCCAGCCGCTGGCGACACAGAGCCCGACCCGTCCGCCGGACAGGTTGTCCACAACGGACCATTCCTCGGCCACCCGGATGGGATGGTGCAACGGGAGGACGACCGAGCCAGCGTGCAGCCGGACGCGTTCGGTCTGGGCGGCGAGCGCGGCGGCGAGTACGGACGGGTTGGGGAACAGCGCGCCGAAGGAGTGGAAATGCCGCTCCGGCAACCAGAGCGCGTGGAACCCGTGCTGGTCGGCGAACCGCGCGGCAGTGGTGATCAGCTGATATTTGTCGGTTTCCGCGTGATCGGGATAGTCGCCGAAGAAGTAGAGGCTGAAGTCGGCGGTGCGCCGGCCGGGCGGGGACGCGACGGGGTGGGGTGCCTCGGGAACTGGCCGCGGAGTCGGGGCCGGAATCGCCGGAGCCGGGTCCGGAGCAGGCGGTTGCGGGGCGGAGGTGCGCTCGGGAGCGGGCGTGCCGAACGCGGCCAACTGGTCGGTCATCAATGTGCTGATCCGGTCGACCATCCGTTCGGCCAGCGCGAGTTGCCGCTCGACAAGCGCGCCGAACTCGGTGCGGTCCACCGGCTGCCCGACCGGGGCCACCGGTGGCGCCGGCGCGGTGACCGCAGGCGGCGCGGGGGGCTGCTGTGTGGTGGGCGGGCGGGCGGTGCGGTGGCTGGCCGCGAGTTTGCGGGGGGTGTCCAGGTCGGTGAAGAGCCTGCGGACCGAGATCGTCGTGCCGTTGGTCTCGTTCAGCTCGCGGACCATGCTCATCAGCGTCAGCGAGTCGGCGCCGATGCCGACGAACGTGCTGTCCGGGGTCACCGACGTCACCGGCACGCCGAGCAACCGAGCGGTCAGCGCACAGAGCGCCGCCTCGTCCGCCTCCGCCGCCTCCTGCGGCGGGTTCTCCCGCTGGAACGGGTAGGCCGGCAGGGGAATTCGTCGGGCACCGGCCACCATCAGCGCACTCCAGTCGATCTCGATCCCACCCCGGTACAGGTTTCCCACCGCCGTAAGGAATCCCGTCACCGGGTCGGGCGCCCTGCCGGTGTGCCAACGGGACTCCGGTGTCAGCCGGCGACCGAACGGCGCCAACACCTCACCGGCACCCAACTCCACCACGTCACGCTCACCCAACGCGGCCAACACCAGATCGAACCGCACCGGCTCCCGCGCGTGGCGGCACAGCGCCTGTGCGTCGAGCACCGTGCCCACCGGCAGGGTCACCCCGTCGACCCCGCGGACCAGCGGGACGCGCAGCGGTCGCCAGTCGACCTCCTCCCCCGCCCGCCGCAACGCCGGCAACGCGGGCTCGACCAGTCGCGAGTGGAACGCGATCGCGCCGGGCAACCGCCGGCCGCCGCCGGCCACCTCGGCCGCCGCGATCGCCTCCTCGGCACCTGACAGCACCACCGCGGCCGTGCCGTTCACCGCGGCGATCTCGACGCCCGTCGACGTCGCGACGCGGCGCGCGGTCGCCAGCTCCGTGTTGACGGCCAGCATCCCGCCCGGCTCGAGCCCGCTCATCGCCACCTCCCTGGCGAGCACCAGGCGCATCCCGTCCGCGAGCGACAACGCGCCCGCCGCGTACAGGGCGGCGTACTCCCCCAGGCTGTGTCCGGTGACCACGGCCGGCGACACGCCCACCGCCCGCCACAGCTCGACCATGGCCACCTGGCAGGCGAACAACGTCGGTTGGGCCGGGCCGGACCCGGTGAGCAGGCCGGGACAGCTCCGCGCGCACTCCTCGAGCACCGCGCGCACCACCGGGAACGCCGCGTGGAGCGCCGCCAGGTCCGGCACCCGCCCCTGACCGCTGAACGCGAACACCACCGGCCCGACCGCCGGCCCGCCGACGGTCAGCGACGCCACCAGTTCCTCGGCACTCCGGCCGACGGCGGTCGCCCGGAACGGCAGGTGGCGACGGCCGAGCGTGAGCGTCCGCGCCACGTCGGCGACCCGGGTGTCCGCCGGCGGCCGAAACCGGTCGACCATGGTCGCCAGCGCGGCCGGGTCCGCCGCCGACAGCGGGACCAGCACCGGCCCGTCGGCCACCGGCTCCTGGCCAACCGATGGCGGTTCCTCGAGCACCACGTGCGCGTTCGTCCCGCCGACGCCGAGCGCGCTCACCCCGGCCCGACGCGGTCCACTGTCGACAGTCCAGTTGCGACTCTCGGTCGCCAGTGTGAACGGGCTGGCGTCGAGCGCCAGCGCCGGGTTCGGCCGCTCAAGATTGATCGTGGGCACCAGCTCGCCGTACTTCACCATCAGCACGGCCTTGATCAGCCCGGCCATCCCCGCGCAGGTGTCCAGGTGGCCGATGTTCGGCTTCACCGACCCGAGCGCGCAGTAGCCGACCCGGTCGGTCGACGCGCGGAACGCCTCGGTCAGCGCCGCGAACTCCACCGGGTCACCCAGCTCGGTCCCGGTGCCGTGGGCCTCGACGTAGGTCACGGTCTCCGCCGACACCCCGGCACGGTCCAGCGCCGCCCGGACCACCGCCGCCTGCCCGGTCACACTCGGCGCGGTGAACCCCACCTTGTCCCGGCCGTCGTTGTTCACCGCCGAGCCGAGGATCACCGCGTGCACCGGGTCGCCGTCGGCCAGTGCGGCGGCCAGTGGCTTGAGCACGACCGCCGCGACGCCGTTGCCGCCGACCGTGCCGTCGGCCGCGCTGTCGAACGCCCGGCACCGGCCGCTCGCCGACAGGATCGACCCCGGCTCGTACCGGTAGCCGGTCTCCTGGGGCAGGTGCACGGCCGCGGCGCCGGCCACCGCGAGGTCCGCGTCCCCGTCGAGCAGGGCCCGCACCGCGAGGTGCACGGCGACCAGCGAGGTCGAGCATGCCGTGCGCACCCCGATCGCCGGACCGGTCAGACCGAGCCGGTAGGCCACCCTGCTGGCCAGGAAGTCCGGCTCGGCGCCGATCGTGGCCACCAGCCCGGACTCGGCGCCGTCCTGGTGGCCGTACAGGTGCATGCCCGACCCGGCGAACACCCCCACCCGGTAGCCGCTTTCCTGGCCGGCGTACCCGGCGTGTTCGAGTGCGTGGTAGCAGCACTCCAGGAACAGTCGGTGCGCCGGGTCGGTCAGCGCAGCCTCCCGTGGGCTGATGCCGAAGAACCCGGCGTCGAACCCGTCGACGTCGTCGAGCACCCCGCACACCGGCCGCAGGTCGGGATCGTCGGCCGAGGACGGGAACACCGTGACGCTGTCGACGCCGGCACGCAGGTTCGACCAGAACTGGTCGAGGTCCCGCGCGCCGGGGAACCGGCCCGACATCCCGATGATCGCCACCCGCCGGTCCGGCTTCCCCGACGGGACAACAGGTCGCGGCCGGGGCGACGAGCCCTCCGCCAGGTAGGCGGCCAGCCGATCGACCGTCGGGTGCCGGAACAGCGCGGTCACCGGGATCTCCGTGCCGAGCTCAGCCGCGAGCCGCGCGCGCACGCCGGCGAGCGCGATCGAGGTCAGCCCGAGGTCGAAGAACGGCGTCTGCCGGTCCACTTCGGACCCGACCACGTCGGACATGATCGCCGACACCCGGTCGGTCATGGACGCGCGTGTCGGGAGCGTTGGACTCGCGGGGCGGGAACGTTGGACTCGCGGGGTGGGTGGGTTGGACTCGCGGGGTGGGGTGGGGGCTGCTGGGGTGTCGTAGTGGCCGGCGAGGGCGCGCTCGCGCAACACACCGCGGCGTACCTTGCCGCTCGGGGTTCGGGGGAACTCCTGCTCGGTCAGGAAAACCACCCGGCAGCTCAGCCGCAGCCGCTCGAACACCGCCTGCCGCACCGCGCGCGCGTCACCGGTGCCGGCGATGAACACCACCAGGTCCTCGCTGCCGGTCGCGGGGTTGGGCACCCCGCACGCGGCGACCGCGGCCCCGGCCGGGCCCGCCGCGCGGACCACGTCCTCGATCTCGTGGCAGTAGTGGTTGTGCCCGTTGATGATGACGACGTCCTTGGCGCGCCCGGTGATCGTCACCGCGCCGCCGTCGAGGAACGCGAGATCCCCGGAGTCCAGCCAGGTCCGGTCACCGTTGGGGAACGCGGCGCGGTCGGCCTCCTCGTCGCCGAGATAGCCGGGCGTCACCCGCGCCGAGGACACCTGCAGCCGGCCGATCCGCCGCTCGGGCAGCACCGCGCCGTCGGGGCCGACCACCCGCAGCGCGACGCCCGCGACCGGGGTGCCCACCGGCACGAACGCGATCCGGTCGCGCTCGTCGGTGGTCTCGTCGACGAACACCAGGTCCCCGCCGAGACTCGCGGACAACACTTGCCGCACGGCCAGCCGGCCGTAGGTCACCGCGCTCGCGGTCTCGGCCATCCCCCACGCGGACACCAGCGCGTCCCGCCGAACCCCGAAATCCCGGGTCGCGGCAAGGAAATCGGTGGCCACCCGGTGGCTGATCTGCTCGCCACCGCACATCAACGTCACCACGCGGGACAGGTCCCAGTGGCGATCCGACCCGGCGAGCGCGTTGACCACCAGCTGGAAGCCGAAGGTGGGCGCCCAGCTGTGCGCCACCCGGTACTCGGCCAGCAGCTCCAGCCAGCGCACCGGTTCGGCGAGCACCAGGTCGGTGGCCACGTGCACGTTGGTGGCCCCGGCGAACACCGAGTTCACGTGGTACAGCAGCAATGCTCCACTGTGGTCGATCGGCAACCAGTTGAGGGTCACGTGCTCCGGCCGGAGCCCCACCGCGCGCCCACACCCCGCGGCGCCGAGCGCGAGCGCGCGATGGGTCAACGGCACCGCCTTCGGCCGGCCGGTGCTGCCCGAGGACAGGATCAGCAGTGCCGGCGCGTCCGGTCGCGGCTCGCCGCCGGCCACCGGACGCTCGTCGAGCGGGTCGCCCTGGGTGATCACCAGCGGGTCGCCGAGCAGCTCGCGGACGTGCCCGAGCCGCGCCGAGTCGGTCATCGGGACCGGCACCAGCCCGCCGAGCAGACAGGCCCAGAACGTCGCGAAGAAGTCCGGCAGCGGCAGGTCGGTGAGCACCACCGGGTCGCCCGGCCGCGCGCCCCGGTCCACCAGGCCACCGAGCAGGCCACGGGCGCGCGCCAACAGCTGGGGATAGGTCTGGCGGACGGTGCCGTCCTCGGTCACGGTCACCACGGCGTGCTCGGGGAACCGCTGGGCGGCCCGGTGCAGGGCCGCGACCGCGTCCCCCGGGTCGTCCTCGGTCAGGTCGAGCTCTTGGCCACAGGACAACGAGGTCATCGAGGACTCCCCACACGGCGCTGGATGAGCAACAGGACCAGCAGGCCACCGGCGACCAGGAACGCGAACCCGTGGAAGGACGCCACGACCACCACCGGCGCCGCCACCTCCAGCACCGAGGAGCTGACGAGCATGCCCACCGCGAACCCGAGGGTCTCCGCGGTGGCCGAGAACCCGAGCAGGCGGCTGCGCTCGGGATCGGGCGCCTGCTGCAGCCGGGTGACGTAGAGGATCTCGGTCGTGCCGTCCGCGAGCCCGGCCAGCGCGGCGAACAGCAGGAACAGCGGCCACGGCGGGCCGGTGAAGGCCAGCGCGAAGCACACCGACATCAGGCAGGTGCCGACCGCGAACGCCCACTCGCCGCGCGGCGGCGGCAGCCGGCGCAGAAGCTGGTGGGCCAACAGCATGCCCACCGCCCAGGACGCCCAGAACTGGCTCATCACCACCGCCGGACCCGCCGGGTCGACGACGGCGGCGTGGATCGGCAGCGCGGTGTTGTGCGAGGCGGACCCCAACGCGTCGGCCCCCCTGGTCACCAGCAGCGCGATGATCACCGGCGCGAGCCCGGCCAGCGGCAACCACCGCCGTGCCCCCGCCCGCGGCGTCGGCGGGTCGGCCGAGCGCATCGGCAGCCGCACCAACAGCAGCGACCCGGCGGAAACCAGGAAGGTGGCGGCGTTGACCAGGAACGCGACGCCGAACCCGCCGGCGGCGACCACCAGCCCCGCCGAGACGAAGCCGAGCACCATGCCGATCGAGCGCCCACTGACCAGCCAGCCGTTGGCCCGCGCCCGCGCGTGCTCGCCGACCATCTCCGGCACGCCGCTGCGCAGGGCGACGGTGAACAGCGTGTTGCCGAAGCCGAGCACGACCGCGACCGCGCCGAGCAGCACGACCTGCCCCGGGGCGACCGCGAGCGCGAGCATGCCGGCTGCCTGGGCCAGGTCCGTGCCGATCATCACCCGGCGCCGGTCGACCCTGGCGAGCAGCGCGCCGGCCACCAGTCCCGCGCCGAACCCGGACGTGAGCCGCAGCGCCATGACCACGCCGACGCCGAGCGGGGTGCCGGTCAACTCGTAGCTGAACAGGCTCAGCGCGATGAGGTTCAGATAGTTTCCGTATGCCGAGCAGGAATGGCCGACGACCAGCGGCAGGAAAGCCCGTGGCACCGCGACGGCCTCGGTCTTCGACATGTGACCAGTTTGCCCGGTTCAGCCGACCATGATCAACGTGCGCACGCAGTGTTCACATACACACCGACCTGGCCAGTCATGCCCGGAAGGTATCAATCCATGCCTCTTGGGATTTGGACAGGCATGAAGAATGCTCCTACGCTCCGCCGACGAGTGACGTCTCGAAGGAGAGCGCGACATGATCAGGAACCTCGGCGCACATCGTCTGCTGGCGGCCGGCCTCGGGCTGGTCACGGTCCTATCGCTCACCGGGTGCGGCAGCAACCTCGGCGGTGGCGGCGAGGAGGGCGCGGAGTTCCCCGGCGATGACCCGATCACCATCTACGTCGGCCAGGATCCCGGCGGCAGCACCGATCTGATCGCCCGCGCGCTGGCCGACGGCGCGACCGACGACCTCGGCGTCGCGATCACCGTGGAGAACAAGCCGGGCGCCAACGGCGCGTTGGCCGCCAGGGAGCTCGCCGGCCGCGACGCCGACGGCCACACGCTGATGATCTACAACGGCAGCCTCGCCTACATCACGCCGCTGGCCGTGCCCGACGACGAGGCGATCGACATCGCCGAGTACGAGATCGTCACCGGACTCTCCCAGGACGACTACGTCCTGGTGACCGCGCCCGGCTCCGGCCTCACCACGGTCGCCGACCTCACGGCGGCCGGGCGGGCGATCACCTACGGCACCACCGGTGTGGGCACCGGCAGCCAGCTGTCCCAGGCGCTGCTGTTCGCCCAGACCGGCATCCAGGCGACCGCCGTGCCCTTCGACGGCGGAAACCCCACGCTGACCGCGGTTCTCGGCGGCCAGGTCGACGTCGGCTCGATCCAGCTCGGGGAGGCCATCGAGCAGATCGAGGCCGGCAAGCTGACCCCGATCGTCACCTTCGCCGAGGAGCGCCCGTCCTACCTGGCCGACATCCCCACCGCCGTCGAGGAGGGCTTCGACGCGCCGGTGCAGCAGTCGCGCGCGGTGTTCGCGCCCAAGGGCACCCCGCGGGAGGTGCTCGACCGGCTGCGGACCGCGTTCAGCACGGCGTTCGAGTCCGACGCGTACCAGAAGTTCAACGAGAGCAACCAACTCACACCCAACGAGGTCAGCGGCGACGAGCTGCGCGAGCAGTGGAGCACCAGCCTCGACAGGTACCGGAGCCTGGCCGAGGAGCACCAGATCGACCTCGGCGAGTCGCGGTGACCGACCCGGCCGGCGAGGCGGCCGAGGAGGAGTACCGGCCGCCGCTCGCCGGGACCGTCGGCAACGCCGTGGTCGCGGTCGTGGTCATCGCCGTCGGGGTGGCCGCGCTGGCCGGGTCGCTCGCGCTCGGGGTCGGCAGCGCACGAGCCCCCGGTCCGGGAACCTGGCCGCTGGTGGTGAGCGTCGTGCTGGTCGTCCTCGGGGTGGCGTTGCTGGCCACCGCCCGGCGGGCGAGCGACGCCGAGCGGTTCGCCCCCACCAGCGTGCTGGTCGGCGCGGGCCTGGCGACCATGGTCGGGTTCGTCGCGGTCATCGAGGTCATCGGGTTCGAGGTGCCGGCCGCGCTGCTGTGTGTGGTCTGGCTGCGCTTCCTCGGCCGGGAGAGCTGGCGGACCTCGATCGTCGTGAGCCTCGCCGTGGTGGCCGCGTTCTACCTCGTGTTCGTCGCGGCGCTGGCCGTGTCGATCCCGCACCTGCTCTAGGAGAGTTCGTGGACCTGTCCCCGGTGCTCGACGGCTTCGGTGTCGTCCTGGAGCCGACGAACCTCCTGTACTGCCTCATCGGCGTCCTCGTCGGGATGTTGATCGGCGTGCTGCCCGGGCTCGGCCCGGCGGCCACCATCGCGATCCTGCTGCCGGTGACCTTCGGCATCGAGCCGGTGACCGCGATCATCATGCTGGCCGGCATCTTCTACGGCGCCCAGTACGGCGGGACGATCACCTCGGTCCTGCTCAAGCTGCCCGGCGAGGCCTCGTCGGTGGTCACCGTGTTCGACGGGCACGAGCTGGCCAGACAGGGCCGCGCCGGCACCGCGCTGGGCATCGCGGCGGTCGGCTCGTTCGTCGGCGGCACGGTGTCCATCGTGGCGATGTCGTTGCTCGCGCCGGTGGTCGCCGCGTTCGCGCTCGACTTCGGGCCGCCGGAGTACACCGCGCTCGCGTTGCTGGGCATCCTGTTGGTGTCCACGGTCAGCAGCGGGCACCGGCTCAAGGCGGTGATCGCGGCCTGTGTCGGCCTGCTGCTGGCGACCGTTGGGCGCGACGGGTTCACCTCGGCCGAGCGGTTCACCTTCGACAACCTGTCGCTGGCCGACGGGTTGGACTTCGTGCCGATCGCGATGGGGCTGTTCGGGCTCGGCGAGATCCTCTACAACCTGGAGCAACGCCACCGCGCGACGCGCCGGCCGCCGCCGGTGGCCAACGTGTGGCCGTCCACGGCCGACCTGCGCCAGTCCGCCGGTGCCATCGGCCGCGGCTCGGTGCTCGGTTTCCTGCTCGGCATCCTGCCCGGCGGCGGCGCGACGCTGTCGTCGCTGGTGGCCTACGCGGTGGAGAAGCGGCGCGCGAAGAACCCGGAGCGGTTCGGCCGCGGCGCGGTCGAGGGTGTCGCCGCGCCGGAGACCGCGAACAACGCGGCGGCCACCTCATCGTTCATCCCGTTGCTGACGCTGGGGATTCCGGCCAACGCGACCATGGCGGTGATCTTCGGCGCGCTGCTGATCCAGGACGTGAGCCCTGGCCCGCAGCTGCTGTCCGAGGACCCGGAGCTGTTCTGGGGCGTGGTCAACTCGATGTACCTCGGCAACATCCTGTTGCTGATCATGTCGATCCCGCTGGTCGGCCTGTTCGTGCGGATCCTGCGGGTGCGCGCCACGATCCTCGCGCCGATCACCGTGCTGATCACGCTGGTCGGGGTGTACACGGTCAACAACGACGTGTTCGACATCGTGCTGGTGATCGTCTTCGGCGCGCTCGGCTACCTGATGCGCAAGCTCGGGTTCGACCCGGGACCGCTGGTGCTGGCGTTCGTGCTTGGCTCGCTGCTGGAGGACTCGCTGCGGCGCTCGCTGCTGATCTTCGACGGCGACCCGACCGGATTCCTCACCCGGCCGATCTCCGGCACGCTGCTCGTGGTGTTCGTGGCGGTGGCCCTGCTGCCGCCGGTACGCGCGGCGCTGGCCCGCCGCCGGGCCGCCAGGCCATCCGCCGACAAGTGACAACGTTGCCACTGGTTGCCACTGTTGACATTCGCCGCCTGCCCTGTGTTAATCGTTTGGGAGCGCTCCCAAACCGACGGAAAGGAATACTGAGACCGATCCGCGCCGCGCGACCGAAACGGCGACCCGGGCGCGCGGCGGGATTCGGTCCTCAGCGCGGCGAAGGGTCCCTTCGCTGCGCTGCACGCGGTGAAGGGTCCCTTCGCTGCGGTCGGTCAGAGGCGGGCGGGGCGGTTGGGAGCCCAGGACTCGCGGTAGGACTGGGGTGGGATGCCCACCAGCTTGCGGAACATCCGGCTGAAGTACGCCCGGTCGTGGAACCCGACCCGCCTGGCCACCACCTGGATGCTGTCATCGCTCTCCCGCAGGCGTTCCTTGGCCCGCTGGATGCGCAACCGGTTCAGGTACTCCCACGGCGAGACACACAGCTCACGGTGGAACGTCCGGCTGAGATAGTCCTCGCTCATGCCGGCCGCCTGCGCGACCTGCCGCCGGGTGATCTGGTGGTGGTAGTGCTGGTGCAGGAACGCCACCGCGTGCTTGACCAGCAGGCTGCTGCGCTGCGGCGCCTGGTTGCGCGGCATCGACAGCCGGGCGATCAGTGCCGAGGTCTCGGCCTCGGACAGGATTCCCTTGCCCAGCAACACCGACCGCCCGTAGGGCTCGGCCCGCTGGATGTCGTCGATGGTGATCGCCCGTCCACTGAGGACCAACACGGGCACGTTCGGCAGCCTGCCCTCGCCGTGCAACCGGTCGAGCACGTCGAACCCGTCCATGTCCGGCAGCGTCTGCGACACGATCACCAGGCTCGGCACGTCGTCCTCCAGCGCGGACAACGCGGCCGCGCCGTCCGAGGCGATCAGCACCACGTGTCCCGGCCGCACCTGGGCGACCAGCCGGTGGTAGGTCGCCTGGGTGTCCGGGTCGACGTCGGCGATCATCACCGGCCCGGCCAGCTCGGCCGGCCGCCGCCCGGTGATCACCTCGTCCAGGTCCCCGCCGCAGACCTCGCCGTACACCAGGAACGGGGTGTGGCGCAGCATCGAGTGGTCGTGCAGGTACCGCACCAGCGGCCAGTCCTCCGGCCGCGCGGCCGCCACGTCCCACATCACCGCCGCCGGGCGGGTGCCGGCCAGCACGGCCGCGAGGTCGTCGCCGGTGCGCACGTGCCGGACGGGCAACCCGACCAGTTGACGCAGCGCCCGGTCGCCGCCGACGAGCAGCACGTGCTCGGCCGCGCCAACCGGATCCGGCTGCCCGTGCGGGCACGGCAACGGCAGCGACACCTCGACGGTGACCCCACGCGGCCCCGACTCGAACCGCAGCGACCCGTTGTGCAGGGTGATCAACCGCCGGGTGATCGGCAGCGCGAGACCACCGTCCACCGCGTCCGCGCCCCACAGCCCGTTGGGCCGCACACCGGTGCGGACGAACCGGATCCGTAGGTAGGGCGCCCGCACGTCGGCCTCGACCCGGACCCCGCCGACGCCGCCGGTGAGGCGCTCGACGCAGCCGTACAGGCTCACCAGCGCCTGGCGCAGCCTGCGCCGGTCGGCCTGGATCAGCGGGAGCGGGTCGGGCAGCCGGCGCCGGCCGACCTCCTCGAGCAGCGCGCCGGGGTCGACCAGTTCCGGGGCCAGGTCGAGGGTGTCGATCTCGGCCTTGGACAGGTCGAGCAGGTCGCTGAGCACCCCGAGCTGGTGCTCCGCGCTGACCTGGATCTCCTTGAGCCCTTCGACCAGCGTCGGTGACGCGTCCACTATGGACTCCATGGAGCGCAGGGCGTCGTCGACGCGGCGGCGGATCTCCTGCACCGGCGCCCGCAGCTCGTCGTTCACACTGCTCAGCAACGTGGTCTTGACCCGGTTCGCCTGCTCTGCCAGGTCTCTGGCCGCCCGCACCTCCTCGAACAGCCTGATCTCCTTGATGCTGGCGCTGATCTGGTCGGCCAGCGCCCGGTAGACCGCGCCGGAGTGCGGCCCGACCTCGAACAGCCCGAACCCCAGCAGTTCGTCGCGGACGTAGAGCGGCTCGGCCACCATGCTGAACCGGCGGTCGGTCGGCAGTCCCCCGGCCGCCACCGGCGGCCGTTCCTGGTCGAGCAGCAGCCGGCTGTGCGGCACGCCGAGCACGGGCAGCTGCCGGTCGAGCACGTCGGTCAGCGCGCGCATGTCCACCGCCGAGGACAGCGCGTTGCCCAACTCCCGCAGCCTGCGGGAGATCTGCTCCGCCTGCCAGCGCTCGTACTCCAACAGCCGCCTGCCGACATCGGCCACGATCAGCCGGGCCCGGTCGAGCAGCCGCTCGGCACGCAGCCGCGGCGGCCCGGTCACGTGCCGCATCGCCAGTGTCCGCAACGAGGTCAGGATCGCGTCCCACGGGTCGATGTCGCGGCTGCGGGTGGTCAGGCCGGTCACCAACCGGTCGACGTCGGTGAGGAAGGACCGGCCCTGGTCCTCGTCGTCCAGCGCGGCCAGGAACCCCACGCACAGCGCCCGTCTGCCGGCCGGCGGTACCGCGCTGTCCCGCGCCGCCATCGCGTTCACCTCGGCCCGCAGCTCGGCCGGCCGGTCCACGCCCGGGTCGGCGGGCACGCCGTCGTCCAGGTGCGCCAGCAGCGGCCCTGGACAGCCACAGGAGCGCCGCACGACCAGGGTCGAGGCCGGCGCGGGCACCCTGGCCGCGGCACTGCCCCGCAGCCGGGACACCATCGTCTCCACCGCCAGCTCGCCCAACTCCGCGAAGGGCATGGACACCGACGTCAGCGGCGGGTCGACGAGCGTGGCCTCCGGCGAGTCGTTGACGCCGATGACCGCCACGTCCTCGGGCACCCGCACCCCCCGCTCGGACAACGCCCGCAGCGCGTCCGCGGCGAGGAAGTCGCTACAGGCCACCACGGCGTCGAAGTCCCGGCCGGGGCGCAGTGCACGCGCGTCCAGCAGCACCCGCATGGCCGACGCGCCGGCCTCGAGGTGGAAGTCGACCGGGGCCGAGACCAGCGTGCGGTCCAGCGGGATCCGGTGGCGGGCAAGGGTGTCGGTGTAGGCGCGGTAGCGCTCCACGATGACCGGGTTGGCCACCGTGCCCCGGATGAACGCGAGTCTTCGGCGGCCGTGCACCTCGATGAGGTGGCTGATCGCCGTGCACATGCCCCGGTAGCTGTCCACGGTCAGCGGGCGGTCCTCCCCCATGGTGCCGTTGAGGCTGACCGTCGGCAGCCGCGCGAAGCGCCGTCCGAGCCTGGCCGCCCGTGCGTGCGCGACCGGCAGCCCGAGGGTCGACGCCCAGCAGATCAGGCCGTCGAGCAGGTCGGGACCGACGAGGTCGTAGACGCGGTTGCGCGGCCGGTCGGTCGCGCCGACCTCGCCGCCGGGGAAGCAGATCAGGTTGACGTCGTGGCGCCGGGCCGCGTCGAGCGCCCCGGACCAGAGCGTCGCGCCCACGCCGAGATGGATGTTGGCCGTGACCAGGCCGATGGTCAGCCGTGCAGCCGTCATGTTCGCCTCGCTCATCCACGTTGATGAACCGTGCGGTGGTCCGGCGACACTCTCTGCAACATAACGTTTACCCGGTGAGCATGGCAAGAGCGAGAGTCGTGTCGGCCCCCGTCACCGCGACCGGAGGCCGGGTGACGGGAGCCGAAGTGTCGGGACCGGAGTTGGTTCAGGCCACCTTGCCCGTGCCCGCGCCGCTCTCCACGATCGACTTGACGCTGCTGGCCGGGTCGACCGAGTAGGAGTACGGGATGCTGTTCACACTGCCGCGAACCGCGCAGGTGCCCGAGCTGACGAAGTGGTTGTTCCGCGAGACCAGATCGCCTTCCGGCGAGCTGCCCTGGCCCAACTCACACGGCGAGTCGGTGTTCTCGAAGTAGTTGCTCTCGACGAGAACCCCGGCCTCCTGTGTGGACGCGACGCCGTAGCTGCCGACGTTGTCGTAGTAGTTGTTGTACACGTGCACCGGGTCGCCGAAGCGCACCCGGGGGTGGCGCTGGTTGGTGCCGTCGAACCAGTTGTGGTGGTAGGTCACCCGCAGGTGGCCGCGGTCCTGGCCGCCGTTGTCATCGCTGTGCCCGAGCAGCGCCGTCTTGTCGTGGCTGAAGAACCTGTTCCAGGACACGGTGATGTTGTCCGAGGCCCGCTTGATGTCCAGCGCGCCGTCATAGCCGTTGCTGAAGCTGTTGTGGTCGATCCAGATCCTGGTCGAGCCGTCCTGGACGTTGATGCCGTCGTCGGACCAGTTGCGGAAGTTCAGGTTCTGGATGATCACGTTGGTCGCGCCGTCGACGTCCAGGCCACCACCGGTGATGCCGGAGCCGGAGCCGACGCCGAGCAGCGTCTTGTTCGACCCGACGTCCTGCATGCCGCTGATCGAGATCATGCCGCTGACCCGGATGACGTCCGAGCCGTCCGACTGCATGGCACTGATCAGCGCCGAGGAGCTGGTCACCGTCACCGGCGAGGCGTTGCCACCACCGGTGGTCCCGGCACCGAACCCGACCGGGGTGCCGACCGCGGCCGCCGATCCCGCTGACACGACGGTCAGCGCGGACGCGGCCGCGACCACGAGAGCACCCGCCAGGCCTCGTTTCGCGATCCGTTTGTTCATGATGCTCTCCATTCTGTGGAAGACCCTTCGAAAATCATTCGATAATCCGAATTTCTTCGATGGCGACCACAATTCACGTTACGGAGCAACATGTGGACAATCGCGAACAACGTGTGGACTCTTCCGCCGGGAATCTCCTCAGCCGGCCGGTCGGGAATCCGCGCCAGCGTGGTGGGAAACCAGCGCGGGCACCGACCGTGCCCGATCGATCCTGGTATGTCTGGTCGGCACCCAGCCGGCGTCGGCGCCCAGGTCCGGGTCGTTGGCCGCGTTGTACTCCGCGACCAGGTCGACCGGCGAACTCCGGTGGCCCGCGCGCAGCAGGTTGTCCCGCGCGGTCAGCGCCGTGCCGCCCCAGTCGTGGAGCAGTCTGCTCGGTGCCACGTCCTCGGCGAGCGCGAACACGTTGGCCTCGGCGAAGATCCGCGACTCCACCCCGACGCCCAGCGCGTAGACCAGGTCGTCCTGGAGGCGGTAGTAGTTGTTGTAGACGTGGACCTGTCCGAACCGGACTCTTGGCAGCCGCTGCAGGGTGGTGTCGAACAGGTTGTGGTGCACGGTCACGTTGAGCCGGCCCCGGTCGGTGGCCGGGTTGTTGGTCGAGCCGATCAGCATCGTCTTGTCGTGGCCGGTGAACTCGTTCCAGGACACCGTGATCAGGTCCGCGCCGTTGGTGAGGTCGAGCTGGCCGTCGTGCACCTGGTAGGGCCGCCCGAAGTAGCGCGGCTGCGCGGAGTCCGGGTTGTCCCCGTCGGTGAACGTGTTGTGGTCGGCCCAGACATGCGTCGACCCGGTCACCGAGACGTTGTCGTACAACGAGTTCCACTCACCGCTGGCGCCGTCGGTCGGGTCCCACTGCGGGAAGCAGTCGGCCGCGTCGACGAACGTGAGGTTGCGGATGATGACGTTGTCGGCCTGGTCGACGTGCAGGTTCATCCCCGACAGCACCGCGTCGCGGCCCAGGCCGACGATCGTGGTGTCCGAGCCGACCTTCAGCCTGATCCGCGCGGTCTGGTTGGCCGCCGAGGCCACCCTGGCCTCCTCCAGCGGCCCGGACGGCTCGGTCTCCCTGCCCCAGACCTCCGGGTCGTAGGCGGCCAGGTAGGCCGCCAGGCTGTAGCCGGGGGCGTGGTAGTCCGCGCAGTCCAGCGGGCGGCCGGCGTCGTCGGTGTTGCCGTCGATCGCGCCCCGCACGAGCACGATCCGGGGAGCCGGCGCGGCCAGGGCCGCCACCAGCTCCGCCCGGTCGTCCACGACGTGCACGTGCGCCGGCGGGGCCGCGGCCCCGCCGGTGGTGCCGGTGCCCGCGCTGGCCCAGCCGTCGTTGGGCGCCAACACCTGGCGGGCCAGCGGCAGGTCACGGTCGGCGGTGGCGGTCGCCGGCCAGCACAGCGCGGCCGTGACAAGACCGGCGACCATGGCTGCGACCAGCGTGGGAACGGTTCTCATCGGTGCTCCTCAGCCGCCGTTGCGTTCCGCGTAGGACGCCTGGGCCTCGGTGAGCTTGCCGGCGATCTCGTCCAGGAATTCCTTTTCGGACATCTCGCCGAGCAGGACCTTCTGGAACAGCGGTTCGGCGTCGGTCTTGGTGATGGCGTTGAACTCCGGCAGGTAGTAGGGCAGCTGGACCAGCTTGGTGCTCGGGTCGTTGAGCACCTCGGTGGCCGTGGCCATGTGGTCCATGCCGGCGATGTCGGCCTCGGTGTTCGCCGGCAACACCCCGGTCTCCTTGGCCCAGTAGGAGTTCATGTCCTTGCTGGCGACGAACTCGGCGAAGGTGAACGCGGCGTCCTGCTGCTCGCCGCTGCCGAACACGCCCAGCCCGGTGACCGGGTGCGAGGTGACCGTGCGGCTGCCGTCATCGCCAGGCGGCACGACCATCGCGGCCACCTTGTCCTCGCCGAGGGTCTCCACGTGGTCGGTGAAGGAGCCGAGATTGTGTTGCATGATCCCGATGTTGCCGCCGTCGAACTGGGCGACCATCTTCACGTAGTCGTTGGTGACGTCCGCGTCGGGCGTGTAGTTCTTGAACAGCCCCGAGATCCGCTCCAGCGCCGCGACGTTGCGCGGGTCGTTGACCGTGGACTCGCCACTGGAGTCGAACACCTCCTCGATGCCCGACTGGCCGTAGAGCACCTCCAGCAGCTGGGAGATCGAGCCCGCGCCACCGCGAATGGTGTAGCCGTAACGATTGTTGTCCTTGTCGGTCAGCTTCTCCACCGCGGTGAAGAACTCGTCCCAGTTCTTCGGCGGGGCGAGCTTGGCCTCGGCGAACCAGTCGGTGCGGTACCAGAACACGCCCATGTTGGTCGACAACGGGACCATGTACAGCTTCTCGTCCGGCACGGTGGCGCGCACGGTGTCCACCACCTGCTCGTTGAGCTTGCCCTCAAGCGAGCTGGCCGCGATGCGCTCCTCGGTCGGCACGAGCGCCTCCCGCGCGACCAGGTTGGCGAGCATCGCGGTGGACACCCCGCCGACATCGGGCAGTCCCCCACCGGCGATGGCGGTGTCGTACTTCTGCTGGACCTGCGCGATCGGGATGCCGACGTACTTCACCTTGATCGTCGGGTGCTTCGCCTCGAACTCGTCGATCATGTGCTCCCACACCGGGGTGCGCGCCGGACCGCCGTTGTCGTCCCAGAAGGTGATCGTCGTGGTGCCGTCGGCGGCCTGGTCCTCGCCACACCCGGCAAGGGCCAGGCTCGAGCCGACCGCGAGCGCCGCGGCCGTCCTCAACCATCGTCGTGGTGCCATGGCCTTCTACCTTTCTGTCGTGCTGGCGATCAGGTCCGCCGAGGTGTCTCGGTCGAGCCGGCCGTCGGCGATGATCGTGGTCACTCGTCTGGTCATCGACTCGGCGATGACCAGTGGGCGTTCCCAGGCGAGCGCCGGGCCGATCCCGGGATACTCGCGAACCCGGACGAACCAGGGGTCGGTCGAGCCGTGTTGGGCGAACACCAGGGTCCAGTCCCGGCCCTGCGGCGTGGTGCCGGTCATCGCCACCCACGGCGCGCGGCTGTGGTTGACCCGGTCCTCGCCGTCGAGGTGCTCGGTGAAGACCGTGCGGGCGGTGGCCGAGCCGGGCGCGCGCCAGAAGAACCCGCCGTAGCCCGCGCCGGACCGGCCCTTGGTGGCCGAGCTGCGGATGGCCAGCGGGGTGTCGGTCAGGTTGGTGAGGGTGAAGGTGAAGTCCAGCACCCAGCAGGTCCCGTCGAGCCGGGCCGCGGTGATCGTGCGCTCCTCGCCCAGGATCGGGTCGCCCGCCGGGTCCAGCCACTCCAGGTGCTCGCCGAGCCGGTCGGCCTCCCTGCGGGCGAACCGCAGGTGTCGCTGGCGGCCGTGGTCGTCGCGCCAGGTCGGCCCGGCGTCGGGCACGTAGGTCCGGCCGCCCCAGAAGTTCACCCCGCCAACGTCGGCGATGGCCACGCCGACGCCGAGGTGGTGCACGTGGTCGGCCGGCGTCACCTCGCTCACCTCGATGCCGCCGAGGGTGCGTACCGGGTGCAGGTGTGGCCGAGGCGCGGCGGTCACCGGGAGGTCCACGCGCCACCGGTAGCGCGCGACGGTCCGGTCGGCGACCCGCAGCACCTGCTCGGCGGGCGCCCACGGCACGTCCAGCTCGGAGTACAGCGCGAGCCGCTGCGCGCTGCGCGCGGTCACCTCGGCGATGCCGGGCAGCACCCGGCCGACGGTCTGGCCGGTCTCGTCGCGGCGGAGCTGTTGGAGGCGCTCCGGGATCGCCACCGGCTCGGCGGCCAACCGCACCGCCTCCAGGACCTGGGTGAAGGCGCCGGTCCTGGCCAGCGGGACGAGCAGCTGCGCGTCGGCGCGGACGTGGTCGACGAGGTTCTCCAGCAGGTCGGTCCTGGCGTGGGAGGTGGTGGTCGGCTGCCCGTTCGCCGGGACGACCTCGACCTCGTCGCGGGTGTAGACCAGGCTCGCCCGGCCGGCCTCGCCGTGCACCAGCAGGTAGGGCTCGTGGCGGCGGGGCGCGCACAGTGAGACCGCGACGGTGATCACCAGCCCGGTCGGCAGCCGCAGCCGCACGCACGAGGTGTCGTCGGCCTCGATCGGGTTGGCCCGGTAGAGCTCGACCTCGATCTCCGCGACCGCGCCGAGTTGTTCGGCCTCCACCACGGCCAGCGCGGTGGCGATCGCGTGCGCGAACGGGTTGGTCAGCGCGCCGTCGGTGACCGCGTGGCCGTCCAGCGTGCGCCTGCCAGCCCAGGGCACGCGGCCGAAGTAGCTGGCCGGGCGCTCCCAGGCCCCGGCCACGCCGATGCCGGTCACCCTGCCGAGGTGGCCGCCGGCGATCAGCTTGCGCAGGAAGGGAATCGCGTCCGAGCCGAGGGTCTGGAAGCCGACCTGGCAGGCCAGTCCGGTGTCCCGCACGGCGTTCGCGATCACCTCGTGGTCGGCGAGGCTGGGTGCCGGCGGTTTCTCCAGCAACAGATGCGATCCCGCGTGCAGCGCGGCGACCGCGAGTTCGGCGTGCGTGTGGATCGGCGTGACCAGCACGGTGATCTCCGCACCGGTCCGCCGGATCAGCCCGGCCAGGTCGCTGGACTGCGCCGGCGCCCCCAGCCCGGCCAACGCCTCCTGGTCCACCGGCCGCACGTCACACACCCCGACCAGCTCGACCACCCCGGCCCCGGCCAACCGCCGCAGGTTGTCCAGATGCCACCACCCGTGCCCACCGGCACCGGCCAACACCACCCGAGCAGCCCTCACCACGCCCCCCAACACACTCGACCCCGCCGCTCTCGGTTCCCACCGCAGCGAAGGGTCCCTTCGCTGCACTGGCCGCAGTGAAGGGACCCTTCGCTGCGTTCCGGCTGGCGGGTCACCCCTTCACCGCCCCGGCTGACAGGCCCTGGACCAGGTAGCGCTGGATCACGGCGAACACCAGCACCACCGGGACCGCGGCCACCACCCCGCCGGCGGCCAACGCGCCGAAGTCCACACTGAACTCGCCGAGGGTGAACGCGAGCCCGACCGGGATCGTGTACTTCTCCTGCTCGCTGACGAACATCAGCGCGAACAGGAAGTTGTTCCAGCTGTGGATGAACGCGAACGAGCCCACCGCCACCAGCCCCGGCCGCAGCATCGGCAACACCACGATCAGGAACCCCCGCAGCCGCGAGCAGCCGTCCACCCAGGCGGCCTCCTCCAGCTCGACGGGCACGTTGCGGATGAACCCGCTCAGCAGGATCAGCGACAGCGGGAGCTGGAAGACCGTCTCCGCGATCACCAGGCTCCACAGGCTGTTCACCAGCTCGAGCGTGCGGAACACCTCGAACAGCGGGATCAGCATCATCGCGCCGGGAATGAACTGCGTGCACAGCATCGCGACCATGAACGCCGTCCGGCCGCGGAACCGGTAGCGGGCCAACGCGTACCCACCGGCCAGCGCGACCACCGTGGTGGCCACCAGCGCGGCCAGTCCGACCTTGAGGCTGTTGGCGAAGAACACGCCGAACCCCAGCCCGTTCCACACGGTCTCGAAGTTCTCCAACGACATCGGCCACGGCAGCAACGAGGTCGACCCCCGCGGCCGCACCGCGAAGACCAGCATCCAGTAGAAGGGCACCAACGTGAACAGCAGGTACAGCCCCAACGGCACATAGATCTGCCACCGGCCGACACGCAGCGCCTTGTTGACCCTGGCCGGCGGCGACTGTCCCGCCTCCCCGGATTTAACTGCTGTGGTTGCCTTGCGTTGGCGCCTTCCGGTTCGGTACGTGTCGGTGGCTGGGTTGCGTTCCGTTCCCCTTAGGTGCGGTTGGGAGCCACGTGGCTCAGGCGAGCCGTGGGATGGCCGCAGGTCGCCCGGTGATACTGATTCGGTCGCGGGGTCGTTCATGACTTGGCTCCGAACTTGCCCATCCGCAGATAGGCGACCGAGAAGAACGTCAGGATCACGAACCCGGCGGTGGTGAGCGCCGAGCCGTAGCCGAAGTCCTGCGACTGCACCGCGGTGGAGGCCACATACAGCGGCAGCGTGGTCGTCTGGTGCGCCGGCCCGCCGCCGGTGAGGGTGTAGAGCAGGTCGACGTTGTTGAACTCCCACACCGCCCGCAGCAGCGTGGACAGGATGATCGCGTCCTTCAGGTGCGGCAGCGTGACGTGCAGGAAACGCCGGAACCGGCTCGCCCCGTCCACCGCGGCCGCCTCGTAGAGATCCCGGGGAATCGACTGCAGGTCGGCCAGCAGCAGGATGGCGAAGAACGGCACCCCGCGCCACAGCTCGGCCAGCACCGCGGCGGCGAAGACGGTGTCCGGGTCGGCCAGCGGCGCCGCGCCGTAGTCCATCAGCCCGAGATCGGCCAGATATCGGGAAAGCCCGGTCGTCGGGTTGTACAGCAGCACCCAGATGCCGGTGGTGAGCACGCCGGACACCGCCCACGGCGAGAACACCATCGCCCTGGCCATCGCCCGGCCGATGAACGACTCGTTGACGATCAGCGCGAGCGCGAGGCCGAGCACCAGCTGCAGCGACACCTCGACCACGACCCAGCGCGCGGTGAACCCGAGGCTCTGCCAGAACAACGGGTCGTCGGTGAGCATCCGCTGGAAGTTGTCCAGCCCGGCGAACCCGTCCTCCCACGGCTTGCTGAGGTTGTAGTGCCGCAGGCTGTAGTAGACGACGCTGGCCATGGGGTAGACCAGAAACCCCAGCATCGCGACCACCGCGGGCGCGATCAGCAGGTAGGGCGTGCGTGGTCCGCGCCGGCGACGTGGTCGCCGCACGCTCACCTCACCGACTGCCATGCCCATCGTCCCTTCTACCCGGCGGACCGTCGACCCGCCAGAACAGGACGAATGGCCGGAAATCCCGCTCCGTCCGTCCTCATCGCATGAGCCAAAGATTAGGTAGGAACGTGTGGACAATTGCGTAGAGCGTGTGGACTATGGCGTCCGTCGGCGAGCGATGCGGTCTTCGGTCGTGCGCACCTTGCCCCGACGCGTTGTCCGCGGACACCGGTGCTGGCTACCGTTTTTCCGTGGAGCCGTCGATCTCGCTGAGCACCGACCTCGCCGCCGACCCGGAGGTCGTGTGGGCGCTGGTCACCGATCTGCCGCGAATGGGCCGGCTCAGCCCGGAGAACGTCGGCGGCCACTGGCTCGACGGCGCGACCGGCCCGGCGCTGGGCGCGCGGTTCCGCGGCACCAACCGCAACGGCGACCGGCAGTGGTGGACCAGGGTCCGGGTGGTCGTGTGTGAGCCGGGCCGGCGCTTCGCCTTCGACGTGCGCACCCCGTTCGGTGTCCGGGTGTCCCGCTGGGCCTACGAGATCACGCCGACGCCGGCAGGCTGCCGGCTCACCGAGAACTGGTACCGCGTCGGCAGCTGGTTCGTCCGCCGCTTCCTCGGCCCCCGGGTCACCGGCCGGGCCGACCGGCCCGGCTACAACGTCAGCTCCATCGAGCACACCCTGGCCGCGGTGAAGGCCACCGTCGAGGGCCAGCGCGCCGCCTGAGCCCAACCGCCCGCGTCTGGGTAGCGTTGAGGCGCGGAGGACGGGAGCGGCGGATGGCGCAGACAGAACAGACCGAACACACCGGGCGCGGCGGCCGGCGCTGGGCGTTCGCGGGGATCATGATCACCGCGGTGCTGCTGTTGTTCGGCGTGCCGTGGTGGACGTTGGCGCTCGGGCCGAGCTGGCCGGGCGCGGTGTTCGTCGTCGCCACCGTGGTCCTCACCGTCGGCGCGGTCGCGCTGCCGTTGTTGATGAGGTTCGGCCACCGACGCGGCGACGACCGCGCGGCCAGGGTCGGCGACACCCTGCTCGGCGTGATCTGGGTGCTGTTCGCGTGGTCGGTGCTCGGCATCCTGGCCAGGATCGTGCTCTGGCTGGCCGGGGTCGACGACCCGGCGCGCTCACGGATCGTGGCGGTCGCGGTACTGGTGATCGCGGCCGTGCTCGTGGCCTGGGGTGCGGTCGAGGCGATGCGGGTGCCCAGGATCCGGCGGGTCGACGTGTGGCTGTCGCGCCTTGGCCCCGGCCTGGACGGCACCACGGTCGCGCTGCTCGCCGACACCCACTACGGCCCGATCGACCGGACCACCTGGTCGCGGCGCACCGCCGAGGCGGTGAACGCGCTGGCGCCCGACATCGTGGCCCACGCCGGGGACATCGCCGACGGCACCGCGACCGAACGCCGCGAACAGGCCGCGCCGCTGGGCACCATCCGCGCCCGGCTGGCCAAGGTCTACGTCACCGGCAACCACGAGTACCTCGGCCAGGCACAGGGCTGGCTCGACCACATGACCGAGCTGGGCTGGCAGTCGCTGCACAACCGGCACGTCGTGGTCGAGCGCGGCGGCGACCGGCTGGTCGTGGCCGGCATCGACGACGCCACCGCCGGCTCCTCCGGCCTGCCAAGCCACGGCGCCGACCTCGCCGGCGCGCTCACCGGCGCCGACGCCGACCTGCCGGTGCTGCTGCTCGCCCACCAACCCCGGCAGGTGGCCCAGACCAGGGACCTGGTCGACCTCCAGGTCTCCGGGCACACCCACGGCGGCCAGATCTGGCCGTTCCACTACCTGGTGCGCATCGACCAGCCCACCGTGCACGGCCTGTCCCGCCACGGCGAGCGCACCCAGCTGTACACCACCCGGGGCGCCGGCTTCTGGGGGCCGCCGCTGCGGATCTTCGCGCCGAGCGAGATCAGCCTGCTCACGTTGCGCCGCGCTCTGCCATGATGCGCTGACCACTCCGGATGCTCGAGCCGTGAGGAGAGCACCATGCCGTTGCTGCGGGACCTGTTGGACGCGATCGGCGACCGCCGGATCGAGGTCGTCGACCTGACCGCGCCGCTGTCGGCCGACACCCCGATCCTGGCGCTGCCGGAGCCGTTCGCGAACACGATTCCCTTCCAGCTGGAGCAGATCAGCCGCTACGACGAGGCCGGCCCCGCCTGGTACTGGAACAACATCCACACCGGCGAGCACACCGGCACCCACGTCGACGCGCCGGTGCACTGGGTGTCCGGAAAGGACGGTGTGGACGTCTCCCGGCTGGCACTGTCCCAGCTGATCGCGCCCGCCGTGGTGCTCGACGTGTCCGATCGGGTGGCCGCCGACCCCGACCACCTGGTCGAGATCGACGACATCCGGGCCTGGGAGCAGACCAACGGCCAGCTGCCGACCGGCGGCTGGCTGCTGGTGCGCACCGGCTGGGACGAGCGGTCGACCGACACCGAGCGGTTCCTCAACGCCGACGAGCACGGCCCGCACTCCCCCGGCCTGTCCGCCGCGTGCGCGCGCTGGCTGGCCGAGGAGACCCCGATCGCCGGCCTTGGCGTGGAGACCGTGGGCACCGACGCCGGCGCGGCCCACGGCTTCGACCCGCCGTTCCCCTGCCACAGCCACCTGCTGGGCGCCGGCAAGCTCGGCCTCACCCAGCTGCGCAACCTCGACCGGCTGCCGGCGACCGGCGCGGTGGTGGTGATCTCACCGCTGCCGATCGTCGGCGGGTCGGGCAGCCCGGCCAGGGTCTACGCGCTGATCGAGCGGTGACCGGGAGATGATCGTCGCCGATCTGGTCGGCGCGACGCTGGCCAGGCTCGGGGTCGCGCAGGCCTTCGGCGTGGTCGGCAGCGGCAACTTCGCGGTGACCAACGCGTTGCGCGCCAACGGGGTGCCGTTCGTGGCGGCCAGGCACGAGTGCGGCGCGGCGACCATGGCCGACGCCTACACCAGGATGTCCGGGCGCCCGGCGGTGGTCACCACCCATCAGGGCTGCGGGCTGACCAACGCGCTGACCGGCATCGCGGAGGCGGCCAAGAGCCGGACCCCGCTGCTGGTGCTGACCGGCGACACGCCGAGCGCGGCGGTCACCTCGAACTTCCGGATCGACCAGGACGCGGCGGTCACCGCGATCGGCGCGGTGGCCGAACGGGTGCACTCGCCGGCCACCGCGGTCGCCGACACCGTGCGCGCCTACCGCCGCGCGGTGCACGAGCGCCGGACCGTCGTGCTGAACCTCCCGTTGGACGTGCAGGCCGCGCCGGCGGCGGAGTCCCCGTTCGTGGGGCCGCCGTCGCCGACGACGGTCCGGCTCGACGCGGCGGCGGTCGCCGACCGCGCGGCGTTGCTCGGCGCGGCGCGCAGGCCGGTGTTCGTGGCCGGGCGCGGCGCGCGGGCGGCGGGGTCGGAGCTGCGGGAGTTGGCCGGCGTGGCCGGGGCGTTGCTGGCCACCTCCGCGGTGGCCAACGGGTTGTTCGCCGGCGACCCGTGGTCGGTTGGCATCTCCGGCGGGTTCGCCTCCCCGCTGGCCGCCGAGCTGATCGCCGCGGCCGACCTCGTCGTGGGCTGGGGCTGTGCGCTCAACGCGTGGACCACCCGGCACGGCACGCTGATCGGCCAGGACACGAAGGTGGCCCAGGTCGACCTCGACCCGGCCGCCATCGGCGCGCACCGGCCCGCCGACCTCGGGGTGCTCGGCGATGTGGCGTCGACCGCGCGGGATGTGCTGGGCGAGCTGTCCCCGCGCACCGGCTACCGCACCGGCGAGGTCCGCGCCCGGATCGCCGCGCGGGGCCGGTGGCCGACCGTGCCGTTCACCGACGAGTCCACTGTGGACCGGATCGATCCGAGGGCGCTGAGCGTCCGGCTCGACGAGCTGCTGCCGGCGGAGCGGATCGTGGCGGTCGACTCGGGCAACTTCATGGGCTACCCGAGCGGTTATCTGGCGGTCCCCGACCAGCACGGGTTCTGTTTCACCCAGGCGTTCCAGTCGATCGGCCTCGGGTTGGCCACGGCCATCGGCGCCGCGCTCGCCCGCCCCGACCGGCTGTCGGTGGCCGCGCTCGGCGACGGCGGCGCGCTGATGAGCGTCGCCGAGCTGGACACCGTGGTCCGCCTGGGCCTGCCGATGGTGATCGTGGTGTACAACGACGACGCCTACGGGGCGGAGGTGCACCACTTCGCCGGCCAGGACCTTGGCGCGGTGCGCTTCCCGGACACCGACATCGCGGCGATCGGCGCCGGCTTCGGCTGTGTGGGGCTGACCGTGCGCACGGTCGCCGACCTCGACGGCCTGTCCGTCTGGCTGGCCGGCCCGCGCGACCGCCCGCTGCTGATCGACGCGAAGATCACCAGCGACGGCGGTTCCTGGTGGCTGGCCGAGGCGTTCCGGTGACGTTCCAGTGACGTTCCACTGACGGCACGGAAACTTGTCCGCCACCACCCGGGTTACGCACTATCGCGGTATGACTCCAGAAGAGGTACGGCGCGACGCCACCGGGCCGACCGCGGGGCTGGCGATGGGGTACACCCAGGCGAACCTGATCGCCCTGCCCGCCGACCTGGCCTACGACATGCTGCTGTTCGCCCAGCGCAACCCTGGCCCGTGCCCGGTGCTGGACGTGACCGACACCGGCAGCCGGCACACCGTGCTCGCCCCCGGCGCCGACCTGGCCACGGCCATCCCCCGCTACCGCGTCTGGCGCGCGGGCACCCTGGTCGACGAGCCACACGAGGCGACCGCGTACTGGCGCGCGGACCTGGTCGCGTTCCTCATCGGCTGCAGCTTCACGTTCGAGAGCGCGCTGGCCGCCGCCAACATCCCGCTGCGCCACCTGGACCAGGGCACCAACGTGCCGATGTACGTGACCGACCGCGCCTGCCGCCCCGCAGGCTCGCTGCACGGCCCGCTGGTCGTGTCGCTGCGGATGATCCCGGCCCCGCTGGTCGACCTCGCGGTGCGGATCAGCGCCCGGATGCCGGCCGTGCACGGCGGCCCGGTGCACATCGGCGACCCCGCCGCGCTGGGCATCACGAACCTGGCCACCCCCGACTTCGGCGACCCGGTCACGGCCCACCCCGGTGACGTGCCGGTGTTCTGGGCCTGCGGCGTGACCCCGCAGGCGGTGCTGATGGCCTCCCGCCCACCGTTCGCGATCACCCACGCCCCCGGCCACATGCTGGTCACCGACGTGCTGGACACCGAGTACGCGATCGCCGCCGTTTAGGGTGCACCCGTGACCGACAACCACTTCCTGCCGACCGCCACCGCCGTCGAGGAACAGGCGCGCGGCGCCACGATCGCGCTGTTACCCGTCGGCAGTTTCGAGCAGCACGGCGCGATCCTGCCGCTGAGCACCGACACGGTCATCGCGGTCACCGTGGCCAGGGCGATCGGCGAAGCCACCACCGTGTTCGAGCTGCCACCGGTCACCATCTCCTGCTCACACGAGCACGCCGGCTGGCCGGGCACGGTCAGCATCTCCGCGGCCACGCTGTACGCGATGGTCAACGACATCGCCGCCTCCCTGCGCGCACAGGGCGTCGACAAGCTCGTGCTGGTCAGCGGCCACGGCGGCAACTACGTACTTGGCAACGTCGTCCAGGAGGCCAGCGCCGCTGGCCACGCGATGGCGCTGTTCCCGACGGAGAACGACTGGGACCGGGCCAGGCGCGCGGGCGGGGTCGAGCTCACCGCGGTCAGCGACATGCACGCCGGGGAGTTGGAGACCTCGATCCTGCTGCACGCCCACCCCGAGCTCGTGCGGCCCGACTACGCCGAGCACGACCAGCTGGCCGACGACCGCGACCGGTTCCTCACCCTCGGCCTGGCCCCCTACACCGAGTCCGGCGTGATCGGCCGCCCCTCCCTGGCCTCGGCCGCGAAGGGCAGGGGCGCGTTGCGCAGCTTGGTCGACTCGTTCGCCGGTGTGGTCGACGCACTCGACAGGTGCGGCAGGTAGTGGCCGAGCCGTTCACGTTTGGTGGCCAGGTAACCGAGGTTGTCCTGGCTGGGCTCGATCAGCAGCGGCACCCGCTCGCTGATCCGGATTCCCTTGGCCCGTAACGACTTCACCTTCTGCGGGTTGTTCGACAGCAACCGGATCGACGGCACCCCGAGATCGTTGAGGATGTCCGCGGCGACGTCGAAGCTGCGCGCGTCGACCGGCAGGCCGAGCGCGACGTTCGCCTCGACGGTGTCCATGCCGTCCTCCTGCAGCCGCATCGCCTTGAGCTTGGCGACCAGCCCGATCCCCCGGCCCTCGTGGCCGGTCAGGTAGATCACCACGCCCGCGCCGGCCGCGACGATCTCCCGCAGCGACGCGCTGAGCTGCTCGCCGCACTCGCAGCGGGTCGAGCCGAAGACGTCGCCGGTGAGGCATTCGGAGTGCACCCTGGTCAGCGGGCTGAACCCGGTGAGGTCGCCGTGCACCACCGCCATGTGCTCGTTGCCGAGCTGGTCGAGGTACCCGACCGCGCGGAACTCCCCGTACTTCGTGGGTAGCCGAGTCTCGTCGGCTCGAACGATCGAGTCATCCCGTTCGATGTCGGCCAGATCAGTCATGCACCCTCTCCCGTCGGACCATCAGCATCAGCGCCCCTGGCAGGCTCGCGACCAGGCCGAGCAGCCCGTAGGCGACGGCGGCGGTGAGACCCTGCGCGGCGCCGAGCCCGGCGGCGGCGAACATCAACGCGGTCACCCCCTCCCGCGGCCCCCAGCCACCGATGTTGATCGGCAGCCCCATGGCGAGCAACGCGACCACCACGATCGGCAGAAGTTGGTGGGCCGACTGGTCGGCGCCCGCCGCCTTCATCGCGATCAGGAACAGCGTCACGTGCCCGGCGAGCGCCAACGCGGACAACAGCGCGACCCCGGGCCACGCGTCGCGAGCCAGCAACCCGGTACGCACGTCATCGACCGTACGCCGCCAACGGGACTGCGCCCCGATCAATTTACGTGCGAGAACGAAGGCGACCACCAGCACCGCGACCCCGCCGAGCACCGCGAGCCCGACCTCGCGCGCCGGTCCGGCGACCAGCACCACGATCCCGGCGGCGATCACCACCGCCTGTCCGGCCATCCGCTCGAGCACCACCGCGCGCACGCCGGCGCCGACGTCGCCCTCCTCCTTGCCGTGGCGCACCGCGCGTTGCACGTCGCCGAGCACCCCGGCCGGCAGCACCGCGTTCAGGAACAGCGCCCGGTAGTAGTCGGTGACCGCCCGGCCCAGCGGCAGCCGCAGCCCGAGGCGGCGGGCCACCAGACACCAGCGCCCGGCGCACAGCACCGTGGTCGCCAGCCCGATGCCGAGCGCGGCCACGATCTCGACGCCCGAGATCACCCGCAGCCCGTCGACGAACCCACTCGCGCCGAGCTTCCACACCAACGCGCCGACGATGCCGACACCGACGAGCAGCTTCACCCACGCCCACAACCGTTTGGTGTCCCGGCGGCCGGTCGTGCTCGGCGGCGCGGGGACCGGCTCCGGTCCGACGGGCAGGTCCGGCAGTTCGGCCGCCGGCCGCTCCAACATGGCGGTCACCAGGGCTCACCCCCAAGCTGGTCGAGTACGGCGGTCAGTCGGTCGCCCGCGGCGTCCCAGCCGTCGAGTTCCCGTTTGCGGGCGACCTCCCGGAGGCGTTCGCGTAGCCGGGGTTCGGTCAGCCACCGGCGCAGCGCGGCGCTCAGCGCCGGCACGTCGCCGGGGGGCACCAGCAGGCCGGGCACCTCGCCGCTCGCGGTCTGCCCGAGGGTTTCCGGCAGCGCGTCCACCGCCGTGGTCAGCACCGGGATGCCGCGGGCGAGTGCCTCGGTGACCGCCATGCCGTAGGTCTCCTGCCGCGAGGGCAGCACCAGCAGGTCCGAGGAGTGGAACAGCCCGTCGAGCTGTGCGCCCGGCAGCGCGGGCACCGCGCCGGACAGGGTCATCCGCCCGGCGAGCCCGTGGTCGTCGATCAGGCCACGCAGCCGCTCGACGAAGTCCGGGTCGCGGTGCACCGACCCGACGCACTCGCAGGTCCACGGCAGGTCGGCGATCCCGGCGAGCGCCTCGACGAGCAGGTCCTGGCCCTTGCGCGGAATGATCGCGGCCACACACAGCAGCCGGGACCCGTCGGCGCTGCCGGCGGCGACCGGCGCCTGGTCGGTGCCCGGCTCGACGACGTACACCCGTTCGGCTTCCAGCCGGTGCAGCCCGATCAGCCGCCGCCGCGCCCACCCGCTGGTGGTGACCACCGCGAACGCCGCGCGCAGGGTCTCGCGCTCCAGCGCGTCCAGTTCGGCGGCGCGCTCGGTGGGCAGGCCGGTCTCGTCGCCCAGCGGCAGGTGCAGCAGCACCACCAGCCGCAGCCGCCGGGCGTGCGGCACCACGACCGCCGGCACGCCGCAGGCCACCAGCCCGTCGACCAGCACGATCGAGCCGTCCGGCACCTCGGCCAGCGCGCGGTCCAGCGCGACCCGGGAGGCGGTGTCCGGCGTGGGCCAGGACCCCGCGACCGGCACCGGCCGCAGGGCGGCGACCTCGCCGATGCGCCGGTCGTAGATGTTGCCGCCGCTCGCGTAGTTGACGTCGTCGACGTCGGCAGGCACGACGAAAGGGATCACAGTGCGGATCACACTGGCCGCCGGTAGCTCGCCCACGCGACGTGGGACTCGCGCAGCGTCACCGACAGCTCGGCCAGCCCGCGCGCGCCGTCGCCGAGCTGGCCGTCCTGGATCCGCTCGACCAGCCGGTCGGCGATCACCTTGGCCAGGAACTCGGTGGAGGTGTTGACCCCGACGAAGTCGGGCAGCTCGTCGAGGTTGCGGTAGTTGAGCTCGCCGAGCACCTCGGCCAGCCGGGCGCTGGCCAGGCCGATGTCGACGACCAGGTTGTCGGCGTCGAGCTCGGCTCGGTGGAACGTGGCGTCCACGACGAACGTGGCGCCGTGCAACCGTTGCGCGGGCCCGAACACCTCGCCGTGGAAACTGTGCGCGACCATCATGTGGTCCCGGACGGTGAGGCTGAACACCCGCGCCTCCTGCTGTGTCGGTTACGTGTTGTCGTAGCTAACACGGACACAGAGCGCGGTCAGTTCAATCTTGTTCAGCCGGTTCAGTACGGCCGGTAGCTCGGCGAACCGGCACTCGCCGGTGATCAACGCGTCGAATCCGGGGTCGGCCAGCAGATCCATGGCCACCGCCAGTCGCTGCGCGTAGTCCCGGCGGCCGCGCTGGGCGGGCGAGATCATGCCCACCTGACTGGCGCGGATGGTGAGCCGGCGGGAGTGGAACCACTCCCCGAGCGGCACGCTCACCCGCTGGTCGCCGTACCAGCTCAGCTCGACCACGACGCCCTCCGGCGCGAGCAGCTCCAGCGAGCGGGTCAGCCCGGCCGAGGTCGCGCTGGCGTGCACGACCAGATCGCAGCCGTCCCGCGCGGTGTCCGGCGTGGCGAACTCGACGCCGAGCGCGTCGGCCAGCACGGCCCGCCCGGGGTTGGTGTCCACCAGCTGCACCCGCGCGGCCGGGATGCCGGCGAGCACCTTGGCCACCGACGCACCGACCATGCCCGCGCCCACGACCGCGATCCGGTCGCCGACCAGCGGGCGCGCGTCCCAGGCGGCGTTCACCGCGGTCTCGACGGTGCCGGCGAGGATCGCCCGCTCCGGCGGGACGCTGTCGGGCACGGGCGTGACCGCGGTGGCCGGCACCACATACCGGGTCTGGTGGGGGTACAGGCAGAACACCGTCCGCCCCAGCAGGTCGGCCGGCCCGTCCTCGACGACGCCGACGTTGAGATAGCCGTACTTGACCGGCGCGGGGAACTCGCCCTCCTGGAAGGGCGCCCGCATGGCGGCGTGCTGGCTGGCCGGCACGCCGCCGCGGAACACGAGCGTCTCGGTGCCCCGGCTGACCCCGGAGTACCGGGTCCGCACGAGCACCTCGTCCTGGCCGGGGGTGGGGACGTCGACCGGTCGCAGCTCGCCGCGACCGGGTTCACTCAGCCAGAACGCATGATCCATAGGGACACGGTACGGCTCAGAACTGGAGGAACCAGGAGGTGAGCGTGCCCGTGTCGGCCTGGGCGGCGTCGCGCACGCGCAGTTGCCACTGGCCGTTGGCGCCCTCGCCGGGGGCGTTGATGGTGAAGGTGCCGATGAGGTTGTCCGCGCCGCCGCCGCCGCGGTTGTGCAGGTTGTAGGCGGTGCCGTCCGGTGCGAGCACGTCGACGACCAGGTCGCCGCGGTAGGTGTGCCGGATGTCGACGCCGACGCTCAGCGAGGTCGCCACGGTGTCCGGCACGCCGGAGACGGTGATCGGGCTGTGCACCGTGGTGAGGTCCGGGATGGCGAGGTCGGTGTCGTTCACGAAGCGCGGCCCGGGCTCGGGGTCGGCCGTGGTGGACAGCGTCCAGACCGCGTAGGCGATCGCGTCGGCGTTGCGGTCCAGGGCGGTGAGGTGGATGTTGCTGATGGTGTCGCAGGCGCGGTGGTAGCACTGGTCATAGGCCTGCCCGGCGGTGCCGCCCCACTTCTGGGCCTGCGCGCTGGTCTTGGTGCCCTCCGCGCCGGTGAACAGCCCGCCGACCGGGATGCCGACGTTGGCGAACGCGGCGTGGTCGGAGCGACCGCCGACGGAGGTCAGCTCGGTCGGCACACCCATTTCGGCGAACGGCGCCTCGAGCACGTTCTGCAGCTCAAGCGACCCGGATGGTTGCCCGCTGGCGGAGTAGACGAAGTACCCGGGGTTCGGGGAGCCGATCATGTCGAAGTTGATGTAGGCGTCGATGGTGGCCCGTTCGGTGGCCGACAGGTTGTTGACGTAGTTGGTCGAACCGACCAGCCCACGCTCCTCGGCTCCCCACCAGCCGAACCGCAGCCGCTTGGCCGGCGCGAGGTTCTGGCTGGCGACGGTCAACGCGACCTCGAGGAGGGCGGCGGACCCGGAGCCGTTGTCATTGATGCCGGGCCCGGCGGTGACGCTGTCCAGGTGCCCGCCGGCCATGATCACGTTCTCGGCGTCGCCATGGGGCCACTCGGCGAGCAGGTTCCAGCCGGTCGTGCCACCGGAGGTGAAGGGCTGCACGGTGGTGACGAACCCGGCGGCGTCCAGCCGCGCCTGCAGGAAGTCGATCGACGCGCGGTAGCCGGGGTTGCCGTGCGCGCGGTTGCCACCGTTGGCGGTGGCGATGGACTGGAGTTGGTTGAGGTGCGCCTGCACGTTGGCGACCGGGATGTCCGGCGCGGCGAGGATGTCGGACGCGGGCGCGGCGGTCGCGGTGGCGCCGCCGGCCAACAGGACGCCGACGGTGAGCGCGGCGAGGATTCTCATGGTTGGAGCCTCCAGCGATGAGCAGCGACCAGGGTCATCACTCAGCGTCCTGGACAGATCGGCACGCGGCGTTCAGCCGTTTGATGGTTGTTGTTCCCAGTTACCGCGACCGGCGGGTGCCGTAGCGGCGAGGCCGATGGCGTCGGTGAAGCCACGACGGCCGGCTTCGGTGACGCGGAATGGATCGCCGGCCAGGGGTGACCGGATCGGTCAGTTCCGTAACTCGGCCAGGAATCGCGCCCATGCCGGCACCGGGATTTCGACCAGCCCGCCGCCCGGGCTCTTGGAGTCCCGTAAGGCAACCAGACCCAGACGTGCACCCACTTCAACGCATTGGCCACCATTGGTGTCGCTCGCACTCGACTTGCGGAACCGGACCGAAGCCCAGCCCTCGACCGTGGAGGCGGTCATCGCGTCAACTCCTCACAGTCTCCGCTGCGGTGTATTCCTCCGCGACGGCCTCCATCCAGTGTCGCGACTCCACTGGCCCCAGCGCTACCCCTTGCAGGCGGCCGAACAGCTCGGCGTAGCGGCGCACCGTCTCCGGCGGCTTGTCCAGATAGCCGGCGTCGGCGTACATCTCCAGATAGACGATGTCGTTGGCCATCTCGTGGCCGAACCGGAACAGGGTGAAACTGCTGCCCATCGGTTCGTAGGACCGAGCGTCGAACGGGATGATCTGGAGAGTCACATTGGGCAGCAAGGCCACCTCCGCCAGGTGCCGCAACTGCTCGGACATCACCACCGGTCCGCCGATCCGCCGACGCAAGGCGGATTCGCTCAACACGAACGAGAACCGGGCAGGGTTCTCCCTGGTGAGTAGTCGACGCCGATCGGCCCGCACGCGCAGTGTGTCATTGATGATCTTGTCGTCCGGGTCGACTCCCTGCGCGTCGAACATGGCCCGGATGTAGTCGTCGGTCTGCAGGATCCCGGTGACGATCTCGGAGCGGACCTCCATGATCTCGCTCGCGTCGGCCTCCAGGTCGCGGAACGCGCGGAACCAGCGCGGCCCGAGGTAGAGCGTGGTCTCGCTGTTCGGCCGGCCTCGCCTCGGTTTGGCCGTGCGGTTCAGCTCCCGGCACCAGAGCTGGTCCTTCTCCGATGCCTGGTACAGCTCGAGCAGTACGTCCAGGTCGGTCTTGTCGACGCCGATCTTCCCGGACTCCGCGCGGCTGATCTTGTTGCCCGCCTTGCCCAGCCGCTCTCCCGCCTCGTCCTGGGTCAGGCCGGCGACCTCCCGCAGCCGCAACAACTCGGCACCGAGCAGCCGCCGCTGCATGCTGATCGATCTCGATGGGCTCGTCATGACGCGGATCCTCTCACAACCGATCACCGTGTGTGACTCAGAATCCTTCACCCGATCTGGCGACTATGCAAGTTGAAGCTACAACATAGGCTTGTTCCAGGGCTGAGCCGATCAACTCACCTAATCATAGAGGTGCAACATGTACCGCTGTTGCTATCAGTAATTGCAATGCCCTGTGCCGCCCACGCACCGATGGAGGAAAACCCCATGACCGCAGCCACCGCCCCGCACGCGCCACATCCGCTGGAAGAACTCGTGCCCGACCCCACCGACCTGACGCCCGTGTGCGACGAGCCCCAGTTCGCGACGATGCTGGCGGAGATGGTCGCCGACGACGCGCCCCGGCTGTTCGCCATCGTCCAGGAGTACGGCGAGCGCGTGGACGCCACGATCGCGGCCTGGGGCCTGGCGTTCGCCGACCGCGCCGAGATCAGCTCCGCGACCGGCTCCCTGCACATGAACCTGCGCGCCCCGGAACACGCGCTACCCGGGTTCTCCATCGGCAGCCGGATCCGCGCCCGGCTGGTGTGGTTCGACCCGAACGCGGCCAGCCCCACCGAACCCGACGACGACACCGACTGATCGCCGGGCCTGGAGATGCGGTCGGTGGGACTCAGTCGTTGGTCGACGGCGCTGGTCCGGTCGCGGCGTACCGGGCGGCGATGGTGCGGACGGCCTCGTCGACCACCTGAGCGACGCGTTCGGCGCTCACCTCCCAGCCCGGCACCAGGAGTGTCGGCCAGAAGACGTAGTTGGAGATCATGCCCAGGAACTGGGTGGCTACGAGGTCCACGTCCTCGATCCGCACCGTTCCCGCCTCGTGCTCAGCCAGGAGGTAGCCGCGTACGGACTCGAAGTAGGGCATCTTCCCGTGCGAGAACTGCGCATTGGCGAGTTCCGGGAATCGCGGCAGCTCGGCGATGACGATTCGGAACAGGTCGGTCATCTGGGCACGGCCCAACAGCTCGGCGTAGCGGCGACCGATGATGCTGAGCCCGTCAACGACGTTGCCCGCTGGCGGAGAATCCTCCTCGTCGGCGGTCGACCAGGACTCGGTCACGATGGCGTCGAACAGGGCCGCTTTGCTCGGAAACTGCTTGAACAGGGTGGCCCGCGACACGCCCGAGCGCTCCGCGATCCGCGCCAGCGACGTCCGGTCGTAGCCCAACTCGAGGAACAGCGCGGTCGCGGCCGTCACGATCAGTGCGCGCTTCTCCTGGGCGACACGCTGGTGATACGTCGTCACGACCCTGCTCATGGGCCGAGCATACGAGGTGAGTGGCTTGACTCGCCACTGGCGTCGACCTAGTGTCAATGCCGATGGTGAGTCGCTCGGCTCACCACTGCACCCACGTACCGAAGGAACATCCGATGCGCCGTTTCGACGACCAGACCGTGCTCGTGACCGGTGGGACCGGTGGCCAGGGATCGAGTCACGTGCGCGCCTTTCACGCGGAGGGAGCGAACGTGGTGATCGGCGGCATCGACGCGGAACGTGGCGCCGCGCTCGCCGACGAGCTCGGGACCCGCGCTCGCTTCGCCCGCCTTGACGTTACCGACGAGAGCTCGTGGTCCGCCGCGGTGCTGGCCGCCGAGAGCGCCTTCGGCGCCCTGAACGTGCTCGTCAACAACGCGGGCGTGCAGAACCCGCCGGCGACAATCGAGAACACGGACCAGGCCACGTGGTCGCGCATCCTGGACACCAACCTCACCGGGACCTTCCTCGGCATCAAGGTCGCCGCCCCCGCTCTGCGCCGCGCGAAAGGGGGAGCCATCGTCAACATCGCCTCGACCATGGCCCTGGGCGGCACAGCGCACTACGCGCCGTACGTCGCCAGCAAGTGGGCCGTGCGAGGTCTCACCCAAACGGCAGCGCTCGAACTCGGCCGGGACCACATCCGGGTGAACACCATTCACCCCGGCGTGATCGCGACCTCCTTCATCCACGAACCAGCAGCCGGCGCCACCGCGGCAATCGCCGACTTCTACTCACCCGAGCCGTTCGCCATCCCCCGACTGGGAGAGCCGACCGACGTCAGCCGTCTTCTCCTGTTCCTCACGTCATCAGACGCGTCGTTCATCACGGGGTCGGAGTACGTCATCGACGGTGGACTCCTCCTCGGCCCCGCCCTGCAGACCGAGACCGCATGAGCACTCCAGACACGACCGGATGGAACGACTCCGCACGGGACGCGTCCTTGTCGCACCTGCCCAACCACATCCGACGAGCCATCGAGATCACCCCCGCCGCGGGCACCAGCGAACGGATCATCGACATCACCACGCTGGGGCGCCGCACCGGCCGGCCACGCCGCATCGAGATCTTCTTCTACCGAGCCGCGGGCACCACCTACCTGTGCAGCGGCGCCGGTGGGGCTGCTACCGACTGGCATGCGAACCTTCTCGCCAATCCCACCTTCACCTTCCACCTCAAGAACGGGATCCGTGCGGATCTGCAGGCACGGGCCACGCCGGTCATCGACCCGGCCGAACGTCAGGCCGTGCTGGCGGAGATCGTCGCGGATCTCAATCAGCCCCACGATCCCGGCACCATCCGGCCGACTCGGCTCGAAGACTGGGCCGACAGCCGGCTGATGCGCATCAACTTCCGCCATCGCGACAGCTGAGGACAAGCAAGATCGAATACCGGCGGGCCCACCAGGTCGTCATTCACCCACGTGCGCGGAGATACGTCGGCGCAGGGCCCGTGCCACATCGTCGTCGAACTCGGTCAACAGCTCGAGCGCCGCACGCCAGTGTTGGTGTGCGTGGTCGGCATCGCCGTCCTGGGCAAGGGCGGTGGCGAGGTGGTCGAGCGCGGTCGCGGTCTGCCACCCGTCGCCCAGTTCACGTTGGACCTGGGCCGCGCGGCGATGAAACTTGGCGGCCTCCTCGTAGTTGCCGAGCAGTTGGAAGGCCATGCCCGAACCGTCGGTCGCGATTGCCTCGCGGCTGCGGTCGCCTAACCGGCGTTGCAGGACGGCCGCCCGGTGGTAGTTCGTCAGCGCGTCGATCGGGCTTCCCGCGTCGAGTTGGATGGTGGCCAGTTCCACCAGCCAATGCGCCCGCCACACGTCGTTGTCGTCCTCGTCCGCGAGCACGAGTGCCTCGGAGATGGCGGTCTCGGCGTCATTCAGCCGACCGGCGGTGCGCAGCGCCTTGGCGAGGGTGAACAACCCGTTACCCATCCCGAACCGGTCGCCGAGATCGCGAAAGGTCGCGAGCGCGGCGCGCGCCAGTTCGACGGCGCGCCCGGGAGTTCCGGCGTCGGCCAACGTCTCGGCGAGGTTGTCGTGCAGCAGGGCCGCCAGGCGTCGCTCGCCGAGGGCGGTGAACATGTCGGCACCAGCCGCGAAATGCTCCTCCGCGTCCTCGAGCTGCCTGCGCCGCAACGCCAGAAGGCCAAGGGCGTTCACGGACTTGGCCTCGCCGAACCGATCACCGAGACGCTGGCGCAGAGTCAACAGACGTCGGTGGTGCACCGCCGCCTGATCGAGCAGCCGAGCTTGGAAGAACGCCTTCGCAAGGCAGTCGAGTGCCTCGGCTTCCGCGACCCCGTCGCCCAGTTCGTCAGCGGCTGCCAGACCGATCCTGCCCACCGTGATCCAGTCGTCGAAACTGTTCTGGTGGATGTAGATCGCCCGCAGGACCGCGGCGAACTGCCAGGCGACGGTATTGCGGCCGTGCTCGCGGGCGCGGTGAACCGCGGCCACCAGGTTCCGTGACTCCGTTCGGTACCAGGCAAGGGCGTCGTCATAGCCGTCGAAGCTGAGCGGGATGACGCCGGAGGCCGGTTCTGCCGCCAGCGCGTAGCTGTCGAACGGCGCGATGGCACGTTGTGCGGCATCGGCCGTGTGCAGGTACCACGACAACACGCGGCCCACCGCCGCGTCGACGACCTCCTCGCCGTGCGCCAACTGGTCCATCGCGTAGGCGCGCAGGAGGTCGTGGAACCGATACCGGCCATGGCCGCTGTGTTCGATCAGTTGGGCACCGACCAGTGCCTCCAGACTCTCGCGGGCGTTGCGGACACTCACGCCGGCGAGTGCGGCACCGGCCGGAACGCCGAAATCCTCGCCGGGGTGTAACCCCAACAGGCGAAACATCTCGGCGGCCGGCGCGACGAGCGCCCGATAGGACCAGGCGAACACCGTCCGCACCGCGTCCGCGTCGTCGTCGCCGTCCGGTGTCAGCGCCTTCCAGAGGTTGCCGGACTCGTGGCGGAGGTCCGCGATCAGCTCGGACAACCGCATCCGCGGGCGCCCGGCCGCCCGCTCGGCCGCGATTCTCAGTGCCAGCGGCAACCGCGCGCACAAAGCGGCGAGTTCCACCATCTCGGCATGGTGGTCGTGGTCGCGATAGCCCTCGGTCACGGTGCGCAGCAGGGAGACGGCGTCGTCCTCGCCAAGCAGATCCAGCGTGACCCTGGCGGCGCCCTGCCGGACAACCAGACCGGACAGTCGGCTGCGACTGGTGACGATGACCAGGCACTCCCGCGAACCAGGAAGCAGCGGTCGCACCTGGTGGACGGTGGCCGCGTTGTCCAACACGACCAGTACCTGTCTGCCGGCCAGGACCGAGCGGAACAGTGACGCCCGGTCGTCCAGTTCGTGCGGTATCGCCGCCGGCGGTACCCCGAGATCTCGGAGGAACCGGCCGAGCACTTCCCCCGGGTCGGCCGGCTGGCTCGGGTCGTAGCCACGCAGGTTCACGTAGAGTTGCCCGTTGGGATGCTGACCGCGAAGACTGTGCGCCCAACGCAGCGCGAGTGCCGTTTTCCCGACCCCCGCGGTACCGGTGATCACGACGACCAACGGCCCGTCATTGCTTACCTCGAGGATTCTGGCCAGGTGGGCGAGTTCCGCCTGCCGATTGACAAACCCCCGGTCAAGGCCAGGGATCTGTCGCGGAATCACCCTGAACGACGACCCTCGACCGTGGAGTTGGTTGTCCGCCCGGTCCGGTTCACCCGGACGTAGCGATTCTTCGTCACGCATAGGGACTGCTTCCACCAATGACTAGGCCATGGACCCACTGCAGGGGGCAGGCAGGCCAGCGACGCACCGGTCGAAGTACGACCGCAGTGGCTCTCCTTTTTCGTAGAGGTTCGCGATGAATTCCTGACAGTGCTCGATCAGCGTACGATCAGTGAATTTTCGGGCCGAGTCGAGTATGCCGTGATCGTTGTAGACCGCCTCATACATCACGTCGTGACCCAGCGTGTAGATCTCGGGTAGTGGATCTCCGTCTTCCCACGTCGCGACCACCTCCGGCCCGACGACCCGGACCAGTCCGCCATTCTCGTCACGCGCACGCAGCACATGCAACTCCCATTGCAGATAATCCGTGATCGACTCCTCCACGATCCGAACGCGCTTGGCGGAAAAACCATTTTCGGCGACTCTGGAGTAGTAGTCCCGCATATCCCGGCGACCAGCCTCGACCAGATCCATGGACTCGGCCCAGCGACCGCCGGCGAACGCCTCCCAGCTGTCGTTTCCTGGCTCCTGGAATTCCTGTCCACGTTCCAGCTTCCAGAACCCAGGACTCCCGGTGCGCCAGAAGTTTCGCTCGAAGTCCGCCCAGTACACATCGAGTGCCAAGGTCTCGAACCGGGCGCCGCGTATCAGTTCATGCATCAGGAATGTCCGGTTTCGCGGCGAGCATCATGTTACGCGGAATTATCACCAACCGCCCTCCTTGATCCCCGGACACGCCAGCGGGCAGCCGCCGCTGGCATTTGTTAGATTATTCATCAATCTGAATATACCAGCGGGTCATCGAGTCGTCCACAGGTCAACACCTGGATTAATCCGCATGTTGCGAAACCAGGCACAACAAGAGATCATGTCCAACCGGATCTGGCGACAGCACATTTAGGAAATCCAGATCACCAGAATTCTGCGAAACATGGTCATTTGCGCGATAATCGGGCCTGATAGCGCTCGGTGACGATCCCCCGCAGACCAAGCCGGTCACCACCGCCCCGGTCAGGAGCGTTGGACTCGCGGGGGGTGGTGGGCTAGTGTTCGGCGTCGAAGCGATTCGACGATCCCGGGCGGCGATGTGGCCAAGATCGAGGATGTCGCCCGGCACGCGGGCGTGGCTCCCAGCACCGTGTCGTATGTGCTGAGTGGCAAGCGGTCGATCACCGAGCGGACTCGGCAGCGGGTGCTGCGCAGCATCGAGGAGCTCGGCTACCAGCCGCATGCTGGTGCGCGGGCGCTGGCCAGCAATCGCTCCAACGTGGTCGCGCTGGTCGTCCCGTTGCGTACCGGGATCCATGTGCCGGTGATCATGCGGTTCGCCACCTCGGTGGTCACCGCCGCCCGGGAGCACGACCACGACGTGCTGCTGTTGACCCAGAACGAGGGCGTCGCCGGGTTACGCCGGGTCGCCGGCACCTCGTTGGTGGACGCGATCATCGTGATGGACGTCGAGCTGCGCGACGAGCGGGTCCCGGTACTGCGCGACCTGCGCCTGCCCGCCGTGCTGATCGGCTTTCCCGCCGAGCCCGACGGGTTGACCTGCATCGACCTCGACTTCACCGCGGCGGCCGTCGCGTGTGTTGACCATCTGGCCGAGCTGGGCCACCGACGCGTCGCGCTGATCGGCTCTCCGCCCGAGGTCTACGCCCGCGGCACCGGCTTCGCCACCAGGACCACCGGCGGGTTCGTCGAGGCCACCGCCCGCCACGGGATCGCGGCGAGCGTGCACCCGTGCGAGTCGACGCCGGCCGGCGCGCGGGCGGTGGTGGCCGAACTGCTGCGCGACCATCCCGACCTGACCGGCGTCGTGGTGCACAACGAGCCGATCATCGCCCCGGTGCTCGCGGCGTTCCGCGAGGCCGGCCGCACGGTGCCCGACGACCTGTCGGTCGTCGCGATCTGTCCCGACGACCTCGCCGAACACGCCATGCCCGCGCTCACCTCGGTATCCATCCCCGCCGAGGAGGTCGGCCACGAGGCGGTCGCCCTGCTGATGGCCAAGCTCGGCGGCCAACCCGTGCCCGACGCCACCCTGATCGAGGCCCGCCTCACCCGGCGGGACAGCACCAGCCACACCAGGTAGCACCGACAACCACATAGGAACCTCCGGCGCACATCGTCGAATCGCTTCGACGATCCATCCCCACTGGTTGGAGACAACGATGTTCACCCCAGGAAGGCTCGCCGTGGTCATGGTCGCCTCGGCCATGGTCCTCACCGCCTGCGGCGACGACGGCGACGCGGGCGCCGGCAACGAACTCACCCTCTGGCACTACGAAAGCCCGGACAGCGCCATGGGCGTCGCCTGGACCAAGGCGATCGAGGAGTTCGAGCGCACCCACGACGGCGTCACGGTGAAGTTCGAGGAGAAGGGCTTCGAGCAGATCCAGAAGAGCGCCCAGATGGTGCTCAACTCCAACGAGGCACCGGATCTCCTGGAGTACAACAAGGGCAACGCGACCGCCGGCCTGCTGTCCAAACAGGGCCTGCTCACCGACATGTCCGCCGAGGTCACCGAGCGCGGCTGGGACAAGCTGCTCTCCCCCAGCCTGCAGACCACCTGCAAGTACGACGAGCGCGGCGTGATGGGTGGCGACAAGTGGTTCGGCGTGCCGAACTACGCCGAGTACTCGATGGTCTACTACAACAAGGACCTCTTCGACCAGCACGGCATCGCGGTGCCGACCACCTTCGACGAGCTGACCGCGGCCATGGACGCGTTCGTCGCCAAGGGCGTCCCGCCGCTCTCGCTCGGCGGCAAGGAGTATCCGGCCCAACAGCTGTTCTACCAGCTCGCACTGTCCAAAGCGGACACCGACTGGGTGAGGAACTTCCAGCAGTACAACGGCGAGGTCAACTTCCACGACGACGCCTGGGTCTACGGCGCGGAGACCTTCGCCGACTGGGTGGCCAAGGGCTACATCGACAAGAACGCCACCAGTGTGGACGCCGAGGGCATGGGCCTGGCGTTCATGGACGGCAAGTTCCCGATGATGATCTCCGGCAGCTGGTGGTACGGCCGGGTGCAGTCCACGGTCAAGGACTTCACCTGGGACACCTTCCTGTTCCCCGGCAGCGACCTGACGCTCGGCTCGAGCGGCAACCTCTGGGTGGTGCCGGAGAACTCGCCGAACAAGGACCTGGCCTACGACTTCATCGACATCACCATGAAGCACGAGTCCCAGGCTCTGCTCGGCAACTCCGGCGGCGTCCCGGTCGCGGCCGACGCCAGCGCGATCACCGACCCACAGAGCAAGAAACTGGTCGAGGACTACCAGACGCTCGTCGACCGGGACGGGCTCGCCTTCTACCCGGACTGGCCGGTCCCCGGCTACTACGACGTGCTGGTATCCATGACCCAGAAGCTGATCAGCGGCTCGGCCGGACCACACGAGGCACTCGAGGACCTGGTCGGGCCGTACCAGGAGAACCTCGCCACCATCGGTTCCTGACATGGCGCTGCTCAGCCGGGAAGGGCGCCGGAGCGCGGGCTACCTGCCCTACCTGGTTCCCGGCGTGCTGTTGTTCGTCGTGATCATCGCCGTGCCGCTGGCGATGAACATCGGGATCAGCTTCACCCGGTGGCAGGGTGTCGGCACGCCCGACTGGGTCGGCCTCGACCAATACCGCAAGCTGTTCGCCGACGCCACGTTCTGGGTGTCCTTTCGGAACAACCTGGCGCTGATCGTGGCGATGGCGGTGTTGCCGACGTTCTTCGGGCTGTTGCTGGCCACCGCGCTGTTCGACGTGGTGGCCAAGCGGTTCGGCAACCGCACGACCACCGTGCTGCGCGCGTCGTTCTACCTGCCGCAGGTGCTGCCCGCGGTGGTGGCCGGGGTGGTGTGGGGCTGGATCCTGCATCCGGAGTACGGCTCGGCGAACGCGTTGTTGCGGTTGGTCGGGCTGGAGTCCTGGACCCAGAACTGGCTCGGGGACGAGCGGACCGCGCTGTTGTCGGTGATGGGGGTGCTGCTGTGGATCCAGCTCGGCTACCCGCTGGTGATCTTCCTGGCCGGGCTGCAGCGAGTCGACCCGCAGCTGTACGAGGCGGCCGAGCTCGACGGCGCGTCCTGGTGGCAGCGGCTGTGGGCGGTGACCGTGCCCCAGATCCGGCCTGAGATCTTCGTGGTGTTGCTGACCTGCACGATCGCCTCGTTGAAGTCCTTCGACAAGATCTTCGTGCTGACCAGTGGCGGACCGGGTGGCTCGACGAACACCCCGGCGTACTTCTCGTTCCAGAACTTCTTCGAGAAGACCAATGTCGGCTACGGCGCGGCGATCGCCACGGTGTTGACGGTGCTCATCCTCGGGCTCACGTTCCTGTTCCTGCGGGCGCAGAACGCGAGGGACAAATGACCATTCGGCGACATGTGGTGCTCGGCGTGTTGGTCCTGCTCGCCGCGGCGATGCTGTATCCGTTCGCGCTGGTCGTGGTCAACGCGTTCAAATCGCCGACCGACTACACCACCAACGGTCCGCTCGGGCTGCCGGAAAGCCTGTATCTGCAGGGGATCGTGGACTTCTGGCAGCGGGTCGACTTCGAGCTCAAGCTGGTCAACAGCACGGTGATCGCCGGCTCGGTCGCCGTGCTCGCGGTGCTGGTGTCGATCGTCACCGCCTACGCGCTGGGCATCGGCCGGATCAAGGGTCGCGTGTGGATCGTCGCGGTCTTCCTGCTGGCCAACCTGATGCCGCAGGAGGCGTTGGTCTATCCGTTGTACTTCATGGCGAAGGAGGTCGACCTCTACGACACCCGGCTCGCGGTGATCATCATCTTCACCACCATCCAGAGCGCGTTCGGCACCTACCTGCTCTCCTCGGTGCTGGCGACCTTCCCGCGCGAGCTGGTCGAGGCGGCCAGGATCGACGGCGCGAGCCGGTGGCAGATCCTGTGGCGAGTGGTGGTGCCGATCTGCTGGCCGACGCTGTCGGTCCTGCTGGTCTTCTTCTTCATCTGGACCTGGAACGAGTTCTTCATCCCGATGATCATGTTGGTCTCCAACGACAACCAGACCGTCCCGGTGGCACTCGGTGTGCTGCAGGGACAACGACTGATGGACGTCACCGCGCAGAGCGCGTCGGCACTGCTGGGCATCCTGCCCGCGGTGGTGTTCTTCCTGATCTTCCAACGAACACTGACCCGAGGTATCGCGGTGGGAGCAATCAAATGAAGTTCACCGACGGCCACTGGATGATGCGCCCCGGCGTCACCGCCGCCTATCCCGTCGAGGTACTCGACGCCGCGCCGACCGCGGACGGCCTGCGGATCCTCGCGCCGACCTATCCGGTGCGCACCCGCCAGGACCTGCAGAGCGGCGCGGTACTCACCATCGACCTCAGCTCGCCGATGCCCGACGTGATCGGCGTACGGATCACCCATCACGCGGGCAGCGCGACCACCGCGCCGCGGTTCGAGCTGTTCGGCGATGGCCAACCAGCCGGCACCGTCGAGGTCACCGACACGTCGGCGGCACTGACCTCCGGCGAGCTGACGGTGCGGGTCGGCCGGGCGGCGCCATGGCAGGTGACGTTCACCGCCGCCGGGCGGGTGCTCACCACCAGTGGCGACAACGACCTGGCCATCATGTCCACAGCAGACGGTGGGCATCATCTTCGGGAGCGGCTCACGCTCGGCGTCGGCGACGCGGTGTACGGGCTGGGCGAGCGGTTCGGGCCGCTGGTCAAGAACGGTCAGGTGGTCGACATCTGGAACGCCGACGGCGGCACCAGCAGCGAGCAGGCCTACAAGAACATCCCGTTCTTCCTGACCAACGCCGGCTACGGGATCTTCGTCAACCACACCGGCCTGACCTCCTTCGAGGTCGGCTCGGAGGACGTCTCCCGGATCCAGTTCAGCGCCGAGACCCAGTCACTGCAGTACTTCGTGATCCACGGCCCGTCACCGAAGGAGATCCTCGCCAGGTACACCGCGCTCACCGGGCGGCCGGCGCTGCCGCCTGCGTGGTCGTTCGGCCTGTGGCTGTCGACCTCGTTCAACACCGACTACGACGAGGCGACCGTCAACTCGTTCATCGACGGCATGGCCAGCCGCGACCTGCCGCTGTCGGTGTTCCACTTCGACTGCTTCTGGATGCGCGAGCTGTCCTGGTGCGACTTCGAGTGGGACCCGAAGACGTTCCCCGACCCGCGCGGGATGTTGGCCAGACTCAAGGAACGCGGGCTGCGGGTGTGCGTGTGGATCAACCCCTACATCGCCCAGCGGTCACCGCTGTTCGCGGAGGGCATGGCCAGGGGCTACCTGCTCAAGCGCCCCAACGGCGACGTCTGGCAGTGGGACCTGTGGCAGCCGGGCCTGGCGGTGGTGGACTTCACCAACCCGGAGGCGCGCGAGTGGTACGCGGCCAAGCTGGACGCGCTGCTCGATCTCGGTGTCGACTGCTTCAAGTCCGACTTCGGCGAGCGGATTCCCACCGACGTGGCCTACTTCGACGGCTCGGACCCGGAGCTGATGCACAACTACTACGCCTACCTGTACAACCGCACGGTCTTCGACCTGCTGCGCAAGCGGCGCGGCGAACGGGACGCGGTGGTGTTCGCCCGCACGGCCACCGTCGGCACCCAGCGGTTCCCGGTGCACTGGGGCGGGGACAACCTGTCGACGCCGCAGTCCATGGCGGAGTCGCTGCGCGGCGGGCTGTCGCTGACGATGTCGGGCTTCGGGTTCTGGAGCCACGACATCGGCGGCTTCGAGGGCACCCCGCCGGCCTGGCTGTTCAAACGCTGGATCCCCTTCGGACTGTTGTCCTCGCACAGCAGGCTGCACGCCAACTACTCCTACCGGGTGCCGTGGGCCTTCGACGAGGAGGCCGTGCGGGTGTTGCGCCAGTTCACCAAGCTCAAGGCCGCGCTGATGCCCTACCTGTACCAGGCGGCCAGAGTGGCGCACACCGATGGCGTGCCGGTGATGCGCGCCATGGTCCTCGAGTTCCCCGACGACCCGGCCTGCGTGCACCTCGACCGGCAGTACCTGCTCGGCGAGGACCTGTTGGTGGCGCCGGTGTTCACCGACGACGGCACGGTCGACTACTACCTGCCGGCCGGGCAGTGGACCAACTTCCTCACCGGGCAACAGGTTTCCGGACCGCGCTGGGTCCGGGAGCGGCACGGGTTCGACAGCGTGCCGCTGTTCGTGCGGCCGGGCGCGGTCATCCCGGTCGGCGCGGTCGACGACCGGCCGGACTACGACTACGCCGACGGCCTCACCCTGCGCGTCTTTCAGCTCGCCGACGGCGCCACCGTCATCACCACGATCCCCACCGAGGGCGGTGACGTCGCGGCCACGTTCACCACGACCCGGCGCGGCGACACCGTGCGCGTCGAGGTCGACCGGCCGCCCGCCACCTGGCGGGTCCAGCTCGCCGGCGCCGACCCGGTCGAGGCGACCGGATCGACCCTTACCGTCCACATCTGACTGTCCACATCTGACAGCACACTGGAGTGCTCATGTCGCTCAGCAGACGCATGTTCCTCACCGTGTCCGGTGTACTGGCCGCCGCGTTCGCCGCGCCGGCCGGCGCCGCGGCCGCGGCCGGTAAGCACGCCCACCCGTTCCGCGACCCCCGCCTGCCGCTGAACCGTCGCATCGACGACCTGCTCGGCCGGCTGACGCTGCCGGAGAAGATCTCCTGGCTGCACCAGTACCAGCCGGCGGTCCCCCGGCTCGGTATCGCGCTGTTCAAGACCGGCACCGAGGCACTGCACGGCCTCGCGTGGTCGACCGACATCACCTCCACCCCCGAGCCCGGCGCGGTGCGCACCGCGACCGCGACCGTGTTCCCGCAGGCGGTCGGGCTCGGCGCCACCTGGGACCATGACCTGCTCCGCCGGGTCGGCTCGGTGGTCGGCGACGAGTTACGCGGCTACCACTCGGCGAACCCGGTGGTGTGGGGGCTCAACGCCTGGGCTCCGGTGGTGAACCTGTTGCGCGACCCGCGCTGGGGCCGCAACGAGGAGGGCTACGCCGAGGACCCGTACCTGACCGGCGTGCTGTCCACCGCCTACGCCCTCGGCATGCGCGGCGACCACCCGCACCACCTGAAGACCGCGCCGACGCTCAAGCACTACCTGGCCAACAACAACGAGATCCGCCGCGACCGCACCTCGTCGAACCTGCGCCCCCGGGTGAAACACGAGTACGACGAGCCAGCATTCCGCCCGGCCATCGCCAACAACGCGGCCACCGGCGTGATGGCCGCCTACAACCTGGTCAACGGCCGGCCGATGACCGCGCACGACGACCACGACGGGGTTGTCCGCTCCTGGACCGACCAGACGCTGCTGAACGTCACCGACGCCGGCGGGCCGAACAACCTCGTCGGCTCCCAGGCCTACTACCCGACCCTCGCCGAGGCGAACGCGGCGACGCTGCGGGCCGGGGTGGACAGTTTCACCGTCGACAACACCAACGCCGTGCCGACCGTGGACGCAATCAACGCCGCGCTGGCCGCCGGCCTGCTCACCGAGTCCGATGTGGACACCGCGGTGCGGCGCATCCTCAGCATCCGGTTCCGGCTCGGCGAGTTCGACCCGGACGGCGGCCCGTACGCGGGCATCACCATGGACGCGGTGGACCGCCCGGAACACCGGGCGCTGGCCAGGGAGGCGGCCGGCAAGGCCGTCGTACTGCTGAAGAACAACGGCGTGCTGCCGCTGTCGGCCGACCTGCGCGAGGTCGCCGTGGTCGGCCCGCTCGCCGACACGCTCTACACCGACTGGTACTCCGGCCGGATGCCCTACCAGGTCACGCCCCGCGCCGGCATCGCGGCCCGGCTCGCCGGGGGGACGGTGACCGGCGGCGAGGCCGTCGACCGGATCGCGCTGCGAACCGTGGACACCGGCAGGTACGTCACCGCCGGGTCCGGTGTGGACGGTGCGCCGCTGACCGCGACCGCCGCGGTGGCCGGCGACACCGAGCACTTCGACGTGTTCGACTGGGGCCAGGGGGTGCTCGCCCTGCGCAGTGTCGCCAACGGCCTGTACGTCGAGCGCGCGGACTTCGGCGCGACCAGCACGTTCGTGAACCGCGCGCCGCAGCCACGGGACTGGTTCGTGCACCAGCAGTTCACCCTCGAGGACGCGGGCGCGGGCACCGTGGTCGTCAGGTACGTCGGCTACGAGACCGTCAACGACTGGGAGGGACCGAACAACTACCTGACCGTCGACGCCCAGGACCAGCTCGTGCTCGGCTCGCCGGACGCCGCCGGCGCGACCCGGTTCACCACCGAGGTCCTAGCTCGGGGGATCGACCTCGCGGTCACCGCCGCGGCCCGCGCGGACGCGGCGGTCGTCGTGGTCGGCAGCATGCCGTTCATCAACGGCCGCGAGGACCACGACCGGACCACGATGGCGCTCGCCGAAAGCCAGGCGGCGCTGATCAAGGCGGTGTACGCGGCGAACCCGAACACCGTCGTGGTGGTGGAGAACAGCTACCCGACCACGCTGACCTGGGAACAGGACACCGTGCCGGCGATCCTGTGGACCAGCCACGCCGGCCAGGAGACCGGCAACGCGGTGGCCGACGTGCTGTTCGGCGACGTCAACCCGGCCGGGCGGCTCCCCCAGACCTGGTACCGCACCGATGCCGAGCTGCCGAGCATCCTCGACTACGACATCATCAAGGCCGCCCGCACCTACCAGTACTTCACCGGCGACCCGCTCTACCCGTTCGGCCACGGCCTGTCCTACAGCCGGTTCCGCTACGACCGGCTGCGCGCCGACGACACCGTCCGTCCACAGGGGACTGTCCAGGTGAGCGTGGAGGTGACCAACACCGGCGAGGTTGCCGGCGACGAGGTGGTGCAGCTCTACAGCCACCAGCGCGCCTCCCGGGACCCGCGCCCGCTACGCACCCTGCGCGCGTTCGCCAGGGTCCATCTGGAACCGGGCGGGCGACGGACCGTGCGGTTCGCGGTGCCGGCCCGCGACCTCGGGCACTGGGACGTGACCAGGCGCCGCTGGGTCGTCGAGGACGCGACCCACGACCTGCTGGTCGGCGCGTCCTCGGCGGACATCCGCCAGCGGGCGTCGGTTCGGGTGCACGGGGAGACGATCCCGCCGCGCGACCTGTCCCGCACCACCCGCGCGATCGACTTCGACGACTACGCCGGCGTCGACCTCGTGGACACGTCACGGGAACGCGGTGAGGCGGTCGGCGCGTCGGCCGGCACGTGGATCTGTTTCGCTGACACCGAACTCGACCACGCCACCACGTTCACCGCCCGAGTGTCCACAGCGGACACCGCCGGCATCGAGATCCGGCTTGGCGGCCCGGCCGGAACGCTGGCCGGCACCGCGACCGTGCCGTCCACAGGGGACAAGTACACCTACGCGACGGCCACCGCGGACCTGCGCGGCGCCGACGGCCGGCACGACGTGTACCTGGTGTTCACCGGCCACCTGCGCCTCGACACGTTCCGCCTCCGATGAGACGCCCGGTCGTCGCGGTCGTACTGGCCGTGCTGCTGGGGTCGCTGCTCACCGCGCCCGCCCGGCCGGCGGTCGCGGCACCCGCACACGAGGTGACCTACGACCGCTACTCGCTCCAGGTCGACGGCGAGCGGGTGCTGCTGTGGAGCGGCGAGTTCCACTACTTCCGGCTGCCGAGCCAACAGCTGTGGCGCGACGTGCTGGAGAAGATCCGGGCCGCCGGCTTCACCGGGGTGTCGCTGTACTTCAACTGGTCCTACCACTCCCCCGCCCCCGGCAGCTACGACTTCACCGGGGTGCGCGACGTCGAGAAGCTGCTCGACCTCACCGAGGAGCTCGGGCTGTACACCGTGGTCCGGCCGGGCCCCTACATCAACGCCGAGGTCAGCGGCGGCGGTTTTCCCGCGTGGCTCAAGCAGGTTCCCGGCCGGGGCCGATCGAGCGACCCCGGCTACACCGAGGCCTACCGGGAGTGGCTCGGGCACATCAACCCGATCATCGCGCGCCACCAGGTCACCCGGGGCGGCTCGGTGATCGCCTACAACGTGGAGAACGAGTACGCGGCCAACACCGACGCCGCGTACATGCAGGACCTGCAGGACACCGCGCGGGCGGCCGGCATCGACGTGCCGATCACGCACAACCAGTGCTGTGACGCGTCCTGGACCCCGACGTGGGCCGACGGGCTCGGCGCGGTCGAGATCCCCGGCGTGGACGACTACCCGCAGTCCTTCGAGTGCCAGACCCCGGAGGTGTGGGGCCCGTGGGGCGCGGGCGTCACCGAGCGGCTCACCGACGACGCCCCGGTGTACGCGGCGGAGTACCAGGCGGGCGCGATCGACCTCAACCGGGCCGGCTACGACAAGTGCCGGGAGCTGACCGGGCCGGAGTACATGAAGTACTTCTACAAGTCGAACCTGATCACCAGTGGGGCCACCATGTTCGGCTACTACATGGCCTTCGGCGGCACGAACTGGGGCTGGCTCGGGCAACCCAACGACGTGTACACCTCCTACGACTACGGCGCGGCGATCACCGAGTCCCGCCAGCTGACCGCCAAGTACGCGGAGTTCAAGCGCCAGGGCTACTTCGTGCGCGCGGTCGAGCCGCTGACCAGGACCGACACCGCGACCGCCCCCGCGTCGGCCAACCCCGCCGTCGGCACCCTGGCCAGGGCCAACCCGGACACCGGCACCCAGTTCGTGCTCGTCCGGCACACCGACCCCGCGTCGGCGACCACTGAGGAGTCCACACTGGACTGGTCCACACCGGACGGTCGGTACCAGGTGCCGGTGCGGGTCTCCGGCCGGGACGCGAAGATCATGGTCGCCGGCTACGACCTCGGCGGCCAACGCCTGGCGTGGTCCAGCTCGGAGATCATGACCCACGACCGGATCGACGGCCGGGACGTGGCGCTGCTCTACGGCCGCGCGGGCGAGCCGGCCTCGACCGTGCTGCGCTACGCGTCCCGCCCGTCGGTGCGCGTGCTGGCCGGTGACGTGTGGACGTCCTGGCAGGCCGGGGACCTGCGGCTGGACTACACCCACCGCGGCCTGTCCAGGGTGCTGATCAGTGGCGGCGGCCGCCCGCCACTGTTGCTGCTGCTGGGCACCGACGAGACGGCCGCGGAGTTCTGGCGCCTGGACACCAAGACGGGTCCGGTGCTGGTACGCGGCACCGCGCTGGCCCGGTCCGCCCACGTCACCCGCGACACCCTGCACCTGCGCGCCGACACCGCCGCACCCGGCGAGGTGGAGGTGTTCGCCCCGGCCAACCGGCTCGTGGTCGGCGGCGAGCCGGTGCGGGTCCGCCCGACCCCGAGCGGCTCGCTGGCCGGCCGGCTCCCCGGCCCCGACCAGGTCGACCTGCCGGCGCTCACCGGCTGGCGCCACCGCGCCGGGTCACCGGAGACCCGCCAGGACTTCGACGACGCCCGCTGGCAGGTGGCCGACCACACCACGTCGACCAGCCCGTTCCCGCCGAAGACCCACCCGGTGCTGTTCGCCGGCGACTACGGCTTCGACCACGGCCACGTCTGGTACCGCGGCCACTTCACCGCCACCGGCACCGAGACCGAGGTGAACCTGAACGCGATCACCGGCAAGAACGGCGTCTACCAGGTGTGGCTGAACGGCCGCTACCTCGGCCGGGCGGCCGGCGGCACCCAGGCCGACGCCGACGAACCGGTGAACCTCGACCCCGGCCCGGGCTCGTTCCCGCTACCGGCCCTGCCGCCAGGACAGCCCGCGGTGCTGTCGGTGCTGGTGGAGAACCTGGGCCACAACGACGACTGGACCGCCGACGACAACCGCTTCAAGCAGCCGCGCGGGCTGGTCGGCGCGGCGCTGGCCGGCTCGGACACCGAGATCACCTGGCGGCTCCAGGGCGCCGACCGGCACCGGACCGACCCGGTGCGCGGCCCGCTCAACACCGGCGGCCTGTACGGCGAACGCCACGGCTGGCACCTGCCGGGCACCGACGACTGCGCCTGGGGGCCGCCGCGACCACCCGGCCCCGGCGTCTCCTGGTACCGCACCGAGTTCCGCCTGGACCTGCCGGCGGACCAGGACGTGCCGGTGGCGCTGCGGTTCACCGGCACCGGCCCCTACCGCGCCCAGCTCTACCTCAACGGCTGGCACCTCGGCCGCTACACCGCCGACCTCGGCCCCCAGCACGATTTCGTGCTCCCCGCCGGGCCGCTGCGGGAACGGGGCGCGAACACGCTCGCCATCGCGGTGATCGCCCAGGGCGAGTCGACCTGGGCGCCGCCGGTCCTGATCAGCCAGGCCAACCACCGGATCGGCGTCCACCGACCGGCTGGCGACGAAGGTAGGGGCCATTCGGCCGAACGGATGCACCCGATCGTCCCTCCGGAGTGATCAAGGACACTGGCGGGTGACAGCTGTTGATCAGGTGAAACGTCTTAAGGTCCCCGATCGAACCACAGACGTACGGAACATGTACGAACCGCGACCGCATACGGATCCCCCTGCGATGCGGCGCATGGAAGCGAAAGGGAATCAATGCGACGTAGCCGATTAGCCTCGGCCGCGGCAGCGGTGCTGCTCGTTCCCCTGGTGCAGGTACTGCCCGCGGCGTCGGTCGCCGCGGAGCCGGTCACGGCGCCGGTCAACGACACCAGGGAGCTGACCCGCAAGCAGTTCACGCTGGACGGCAAGCCCGTCCAGACGCCGTCGAGCTACCAGCCGACGGCGGCCAGGAACCGGGCAGCGGCGGAGACTCCGCCGGTTGGCACCGTCCGGGGCTGGCTCGGGATGGACGACGCCGAGGGCTCGCTCTACCGCAAGGACTACACCCTGCGCGGCGCGGGCGACTACATCGAGGTCTGGGTCGCGAACGACATCGCGTTCCCGGCGGGCGACTGCCGCGCGCAGATCGCCAACTCGACCGAGGTCACCGATGCCCAGGTCAACGACCTGGTCAGCCAGTTCGACACGAACATGTACCCGAAGGAGACGGCGGCGTTCTCCACGCCGCCGGACCGCGACGGGTCCAACGCCACGCTGGCGGGCGACTTCACCGGGGGCGGCGAGAAGACCGTCGCCCTGATCGACAACGTCCGGGATGACAACTTCTACGACTTCCCGGCCGCGCCGACCTACATCGCCGGCTTCTTCTCCTCGCAGATCAACGAACTGCTCGACCGCAACGTGATGACCATCGACGCGTTCGACTGGGCACACCGGACGGGCGTCAGCCCGGCGGACGAGCCGACCGACGATCTGTGCACCAGCCGCCCGGCCCGGCCGCGCCTGTACGAGGGCACGTTCGCGCACGAGTGGCAGCACCTGCTGATGTACTACACCGACCCGTTCGAGGGAAACTGGATCAACGAGGGTCTCTCCGACTTCGCCCAGACCCTGGTCGGCTACGTCGACACGCAAGCGACCGTGTTCGACCCCGGTGCGGACAGTCACCTGTACTGCTTCCAGGGCTTCGGCACGGTGCAGACGCCGTACAACACCAACCCACGGGACTGTGGCGGGCCGGAGAACTCGCTGACCCTGTGGGGCGAGGGCGATCCGAACGCGGTCCTCGCCGACTACGGGCACGCCTACTCGTTCATGCAGTTCGTGTATGACCGGTACGGCGCGGACTTCATGTCCAGGCTGCACAGCGACGGTGAGCACCAGGGGCTGGCCAGCCTCGACGCCGCGCTGGAGGCCGAGGGTGTCACGGACATGTACCAGGTCCTGCACGACCACCAGTCGATGGTGTTGCTGGACAAGATCGTCGGTGAGCGCCGGGGCGTCATGCTCGGCGTGCGGAAGGACCGGGTGACCTCGCCGAGCCTGCGCTCCACGGTCAACCTGGCCAACCCGCAGATCAACGACGATCCGGGTGCGGCGCCCAACGGTGCGGACTACGTGCCGATCAAGGCCGGCAACGGCAAGGCGTTGCGCGGATCCCAGCTGCGGTCGCTGAACTTCGAGGGGGCGGCGGAACTTCCCGCGATCCCGTTGGAGTGGACGACGGTGGCCGACGATCCGGACAGTGCCGGTGACCCGGTGCTGTTCTCCGGCAACGGCAACAACATCAACGCCACCGCGGTGGCCGAGGTGGCGGTGCCGGCGGACAACGCGACGCTGACCTTCGACGCCAAGTACGGCGCCGAGGCCGGCTACGACTACGGCTACGTGGTCGTGTCGACCGACGGCGGGGAGACCTATGCCCCGATCGCCGGCGACAGGACGGTGCCCGGTCCACTTGGGCCGAGCCTGAACGGCACCACCGACGGGTTCGAGCCGCACTCGTTCGACCTGTCGGCGTTCGCCGGTCAGACCGTGCTGCTCGGTCTGCAGTACGTGAGCGACGGCGGGGTCAACGAGGGCGGCGTCAAGATCGACGACGTCACCGTCGGCGGCACGACGCTCAGCGACGGGTCGAGCCTTGACCCGTTCGACTCGCCGACGGAGATCAACCCGGTCGAGGTGGCGAACTGGAACCTCAAGCTCATCGGTTACGACGAGCGGAACCAGATCGCCATGCAGGCCGAGTTCGACGGCAGGTCGTCGGTGCGTCTTGGCAAGCTGCAGCTGTTGCCGTTCTCGGTGTTCCCGAACGTCGTCGCGACGGTGTCGTACGACGAGCCGACGGAGCTGGTGCAGCAGTACGCGCCGTACACCCTCACGGTGAACGGCGTAACCCAGCCAGGCGGCGCCTGACCAACCCCGTGTCCGGTGCGGCGAAGGCCCTTCGCCGCACCGGACGCGGGCACGGGACAGACCCGGCCCCGTGCCGGCCGTTGCGTCATACGCCCAGCGGTTGACCGGGGCTCATTCTCGCGGTTGATGTTCGCGGACGACACCAACTCCTAGGCTCGAAGTCGTTGGGGCGCCTGTGGTTTCGGCGCCAGACGCGGGTCTGGGAGGTAGCTGGTGCGTGGACTTCTGGCAGTCGGCCTGGCCGTCGCGACGGCGGCGACGGTCGCGGGTTCGGGGGTGGCGGCCGGCGAGCCGTCGAGCACGCCGCGCTGGGGACCGTGCCCACCGGATGTCACCGGCGCCGGTCTGGAGTGTGCGACGCTCCAGGTTCCCCTGGACTACCGGAACCAGGACGGGCCGACGATCGAGGTCGCGATCTCCCGGCTGGCGAGTGCGAACCCGGCCAAGCGCCAGGGTGTGCTGCTGCTCAACCCGGGCGGCCCCGGCGGGACGGGACTGAGCTTCCCGGCGGCGCTCGCGGCCGAGGGTCTGCCCCAGGACGTGCTGGACGCCTACGACGTGATCGGGTTCGACCCACGCGGCGTCGGCCACAGCACCCCGGTGACGTGCGATCTCACGCCGGCGCAGGCCGCGCGCGGCACCCTGCCGCCCTACGCGCACACCGCCGCCGATGTCGTCGAGACGGCCGAGGCGGCCAAGGCCGTGGCGGAGCAGTGTGGCACGTCGGCGACCGCGCCGCTGCTGCCCCACATCACCACCGCCAACACCGCCCGCGATCTGGACCGGATCCGCGCGGCGCTCGGCGAGCCGGCGGTGTCCTACCTCGGCTACTCCTACGGCACCTACCTTGGCGCGGTGTACGCGACGCTGTTCCCCCAGCGCGGCGAGCGGATCGTGCTCGACAGCAACCTTCCTCCCGGCGGCCTCGACGCCACGGCCGCGCGGCTGTACGCCAGGGGTTTCCACGACCGGTTCCCGGACTTCGCCCGGTTCGCCGCCGCCCACCCCGAGTACGGGCTGGGCACCACGCCCGAACAGGTGACGGCGACGTTCTTCGACCTCGCCGCGAAGCTGGACCGGGCACCGAGCGAGGGGATCGACGGTTCGCTGTTCCGGGCGATCACATTGGGCATGCTCTACCGCGACGCGCGGATGCCGTTGCTGGCCGAGTACTGGCGGGCGTGGCACACCGGCCAGCCACTGCCGGCGGAGCCGCTCGCCATTCCCGAGGACAACCTGCTGGCCGGGTTCAACCACGTGAGCTGCAACGACTCGGACTTCCCCGAGTCGGTTCGCGGCTACCAGCGCGACGTCGCGGTCGACCGGATCCGCTACCCGATGCTCGGGGCGATGGCGGCCAACATCCGGCCGTGCGCGTTCTGGCCGGTCGATCCCGTCGAGCCACCGGTGCGCATCGGCGACCGGGGACCGTCGAACGTGCTGATGACGCACTTCGACCGCGATCCGGGGACCCCGCTGGTCGGCGCCAGGATGATGCGCGCGGCCCTGGGTGACCGGGCCCGGTTGGTGACGGTCGGCCAGGGCGGCCACGGTGTCTACCTGTTCGGCGAGAACACCTGCGCCGACAACGAGGTGACGACGTTCCTGGTCACCGGCGACCGGACCGACCGCGACCTGCGGTGCGCGGCCGAGACCCCCTGACCGGGAGCCGACCCAGTGCGCGGAAGGCGTCCTTCATCGCTAGACCAGGAACGTGAACAGTGGGCTGTCGGGCGGGACGCGTTCGATCCGGTGGGGGGCGCTGGCCATCCGTTTGAGGATCGGCTCCAGCCCGTCGGGTGAGCCGAGCTCGACGCCGACCAGCGCCGGGCCGGTCTCCCGGTTGTTGCGCTTGACGTACTCGAACAGCGTGATGTCGTCGTCCGGCCCGAGGACGTCGTCGAGGAAGCGGCGCAGCGCACCCGGCTCCTGCGGGAACTCGACCAGGAAGTAGTGCTTGCGCCCCTCGAACACCAGCGCCCGCTCGACGATCTCGGCGTAGCGGCTGACGTCGTTGTTCCCGCCGGACAGTACACAGACGACGGTCGCGCCCGCCGGCAGTTCGAGGTCGCCGAGCGCGGCCGGAGCCAGTGCGCCGGCGGGCTCGCTGATGATGCCGTCCGACTGGTACAGGTCGAGCATCTCGACACAGATCCGGCCTTCCGGCACGGCCGTGAGCCGGGGGCGGTATCGGGCGGCCAGCGCGTGGGTGTGCCGGCCGACCAGCCGCACGGCCGCCCCGTCCACGAACGGGTCGAGGTGGTCCAGCGGCACCGGCTCGCCCGCCGCCAGCGCCGCGGCCATGCTCGCCGCGCCGAGCGGTTCGGCGCCGATGACCTGGACCGGCGAGTCGCCGAGCCAGGCCAACGTGCCGGCGAGCAGCCCGCCGCCACCGACCGGCACGACCAGCACGTCCGGCGCCCGGCCGAGCTGGGCCATGATCTCCTTGGCCACCGTGCCCTGGCCGGCGATCGTGCGCGGGTCGTCGAAGGCCGGGATCAGCGTCCGGCCCATCGCCTCGGCGTAGCCGCGGGCCGCGGCCGCGGCGTCGTCGTAGGTGTCGCCCTCGACGATGATCTCCACGTGCCGGCCGCCGAGGAAGGCGACCCGGTCGCGCTTCTGGCGCGGGGTCGTGCGCGGCAGGTAGACCCGCGCCCGCACGCCCAGCGCGGCACAGGCGAATGCAACGCCCTGGCCGTGGTTGCCCGCGCTCGCGCACACGACCCCTCGGGTGCGCTGCTCTGCGGTGAGCCCGCTGACGAAGCTGAACGCGCCCCGGCCCTTGTAGGAGCGGACGGCGTTGAGGTCCTCGCGTTTGAGCCAGACGTCGAGGTCGTACCTGGCCGAGAGGCGCTCGTTGCGCAGCAACGGGCTCGGCGGGATCACCCCGGCGAACCGCTCGGCCGCCGCGCTTACCTCTGCCGCAGTCACCATGACAACACGCTAGCGCCTCACGGTGTCCAGAAAGGACACCCAGCCTCCGATGGGGACACCGACGACCGGCTGTCGCGCTCGACGGTCCTTACTGTCCCGAACGAACACCAGGTCAGTGTCGAACTTGACCTCGACACAGCCAGCGGCACTTGAGCTGTGGGTGCTCTTGAACCAACTACCCCGGTCCACTGTGAACACCGGGGTAAATCTCTCGATCAAGCCAGCTCCTCGGCACACCGACGGATCAAGGTCAGACTGTCCTCGCGGCTCAGCGTACGCCCCAGGGTGTCCACGAACGCCATCGACAGGTCCCGAACCACGTGCTGGGTGTCCAGGACGCCCCAGGCCGAGACCGATTCGTGCCAGGCGATCGTCGGCAGTCCCGCCTTCGCGAAGCTGATCAGATGCAGTGTGGACGCACCGAACAGGTCAGATCTGGTGGCGGTGAACGGAATCACCCGCACCTCGATGGAGGAGGGATGCGACTCGATCCGGTTCGCGAGCTGGTCGAGCTGTTCACGAAGGACCACGGGACCGCCGATCTGCTGGCGCAGCGCGGCCTCACTGAGGATCGCGGTCAGCTGCAGGGGGTCGGCGCCATCGAGTCGCTCCTGGCGGCGTGCCCGAAGCTCGACGCGCTGGTCGATCTCGACCTTCCGCACCATGACGCCGGTGGTCATCAGCGCCCTGGTGTAGTCGGGAATCTGCAGTAGACCCGGGATGACGATGCTCTCGTAGGTGCGGACGGCCTCCGCGCCGTGCTCCAGGCCGTACAGCCGTTGCAGGTCGGCGTCGATCAGGCTGGCGTACCGCGTCCACCAGCCCCGCTGTTTGGCGACCAGCCGCAGCTCGCGGAGGTCGCGCTGCTCGTCCTCGTCGAACTCGAACAGCTCGGCGAGCTTGGCCAGGCTCTCCTCGGAGAGGATCTTGCGGTCGTTCTCGACCGCCGACCAGTAGTTGCGGGAGAAGCCCAGCGCCTGGGTGATCTCCTTGACCTCGATCCCGATCTGCTCGCGACGCGCACGCAGGCGAAGAACGAGTTCCCAGCTCGCGACGGTGGGTGACGAGGGCGGCACCGGGGTTCCCTTCGTTCTCGGACGTGCGTGGAACAGTACCTTGAGCGGTTACCGTAACCAAGATACAATCCAGTCAGGGTAATCGAGGAGGTGACCGTGCGATGACACAGACTCCCACCGTCCAGATCACCTACCGGGTCAACTGCGGCGGCGACATCACGGTCTCGATCGGCCCGCTCCAGCTGAACTTCCAGCCAGACGCGCTCGCCGAGTTCCTCCGCCTCGGCGCCGAGGCCCTCGACGAGGTCGAGGCTCGCTATACCGCCATCCGCGAACTGGCCGAATGACGCCGTGGGTATGACGTTCACGACCGTGAGGTTGCTAGCGTTGCGCGGGTGGAACCGGGTGAGGTGATCGGCGGCCGCTATCGGCTCTTGTCGCTGCTCGGCCGTGGTGCCATGGGGATCGTGTGGCTGGCGCGTGACGAGCACCTCGATCGCCAGGTCGCGGTGAAGCAGCTGCTGGTCGACGGGTCGGCGTGGGCCGACGAGGCGATCGCGCGCGCGATGCGGGAGGGCCGGATCGCCGGCCGGCTGCGCCATCCCAACGCCATCGCCGTCTACGACGTGACCGAGCACCAGGGCTGGCCCTGCCTGGTGATGGAGTACCTGCCGTCGGAGAGCCTGGCCACCCGCGACGGGTTACGCCCGCGCGATGTCGCCGCGATCGGCGCGCAGCTCGCCTCCGCGCTGGCCGCGGCCCACGAGGCCGGCATCGTGCACCGCGACATCAAGCCGGACAACGTGCTGATCGCCGAGGACGGCACCGCGAAGATCACCGACTTCGGCGTCTCCAGAGCCAAGGGCGACACCTCGGTCACCGCGACCGGCATCCTCGCCGGCACCCCCGCCTATCTCGCGCCGGAGGTCGCCAGGGGCGCCGACGCCGACTCCCGCTCGGACGTCTACTCCCTCGGCGCGACGCTGTACGCGGTCATCGAGGGCCAACCGCCGTTCGGCATCGAGACCAACGCCATCGCCATGCTGCACCGGGTCGCCGGCGGCACGATGAAACCGCCGCAGCGCGCGGGCGACCTGACCGGCGCGTTGCTGTGGCTGCTGCACCGCGACCCGGCCGCGCGCCCGACGATGCACGCCGCCAGGGAGGCACTCGCCGCCGCGGCGCAGGGCCGCTCGGTGGCCCCGCCATCGTCCAGGACGCCGACGCTCATGGTGCCGGTACGCCGGTTCTCCCGGCGGATGATCGTGGCCAGTGTCGCCGGCGCCGCGCTGCTCGCGGGGGGCGTCGTGCTCGGCGTGCTGATCACCAACACCGACTCGGCCGGCTCGACCGGCTTCCCGACGCCGACGACCACCGCTCCCCCGGCGGCCAACTGCGAAACCCGGGTCACCATCGGCAACTCGTGGGAGAACGGCTACACCGCGTCGGTGTCCGTGCGCAACACCGGCGACCAGGACATCACCGGCTGGCAGCTGAGCTGGACCATGCCGGCCGGCGAGCAGGTCGCCGACCTGTGGGGCGGCGTGGTCTCCCAGAAGGCCGAGGCGGTGACCGTCACCAACGCCGACTACAACGTGCTGATCAAGGCCAAGGCCGCGGTCGACGTCGGCATGCGCGTCGAGGCGCCCAACGGAGCCGGTGAGCTGCCCCGGATCCAGTGCCAGGAACGGTGATCCCCTCGCTACGCTGAGCGCGAACGCGAACCAGTGGGGGCGCAGATGGGTTTCGGTGCCGACGAGGCGCGCCGGCGGATCGAGCGAGCGGAGTCCACGCTCGACCTCAGCGATCTCGGACTCACCAAGCTGCCGGCCGCGGTCGCCGGCCTGCGTGGCCTGACCGAGCTCCGCCTCGAGGACAACCGGCTCACCGACCTGCCCGCCTGGCTCGGCGAGCTGACCGAGCTGACCAGTCTCAGCCTCGGCGACTGCCGGCTGGACACCGTCCCCGACTGGCTGGCCAACCTCACCAACCTCACCGAGCTGCGGCTCAACGACAACCGGCTCACCGACCTCCCGGACTGGCTCGGCTCGCTGACCACCCTGCGCAGGCTGGACCTCGACGACAACCGCCTGCGGCGGCTGCCACCCGTGCTGGCCGGCCTGACCTCGCTGGCCGAACTCCGCGCGTGGGGCAACCAGCTCACCGAGTTACCGGCCTGGCTGGGCGAGCTGCCGGCGCTGACCCGGCTGGAGGTGGACAACAACAAGCTCACCGGCCTGCCGGACTGGCTGGGCGAGCTCACCCGGCTCGAGGTGCTCGGCGTCGGCTGGTGCCGGCTGGACACCGTCCCCGACTGGCTGGCCAACCTCACCAACCTCACCGAACTCTGGCTGCACGGCAACCGCATCGAACAGGTGCCGGCCTGGCTCGGCGACCTCACCGGGCTCACCCGGCTGCACCTCAACACCAACCGGCTCACCCACCTGCCGGCCGAGCTGGCCCGGCTCACCGCGCTCAGCGAACTGCGCCTCACCACCAACCGGTTCACCGCGCTCCCCGCCTGGATCAGCGAGCTGCCCGCGCTCACCTACCTGGACGTGAGCCACAACCGGCTCAGCGAGCTGCCGCCCTGGCTGGCCGGCATGACCAACCTGACCAGGCTGGACCTCGACAACAACTGGCTGACCGGGTTACCGGACTGGCTCGGCGGCCTCACCCGGCTGGAGATCCTCGACATCGGCAGGTGCCGCCTCGGCACGCTGCCGGACTGGCTGGCCAACCTCACCGAGCTGACCGAACTCTGGCTGCACGGCAACCAGCTCACCGCACTGCCGGCCTGGCTCGGTGACCTCGGCAAGCTCACCCTGCTGCACCTCGACGACAACCGGCTCAGCGCACTGCCGCCCGAACTGGGCCGGCTCGGCGAGCTGGCGCAGTTCCGGGTCGACGGCAACCGGCTCACCGACGTCCCCGACTGGATCTGCGACCTGCCCGCTCTCGCCCGCCTGGACCTCAGCGCCAACCAGCTCACCGCGATCCCCGAGCGGCTCGGCGAGCGCGCCACGCTGACCGCCCTTCGCCTGCACGACAACCGGTTCAGCGCGCTGCCGGCCACGCTGGGCAACCTCACCGGGCTCGGCGAGCTGACCCTGCGCGGCTGCCAGCTGACCACCGTCCCGGACTGGCTGGCCACCCTGACCGGACTGGAAGAGCTGTGGCTCAACAACAACCGGCTCACCGACCTGCCCGACTGGTTCGCCGGCCTCACCCACCTCAGTGAACTGTGGGTCAGTGGCAACAACTTCACCGAACTGCCGGACGTGCTGGGCAGCCTGACCCGGCTCACGGTGCTGGACATCGGCTTCTCCCGACTGGAGACGGTGCCCGCCTGGGTGGCCGGGCTCACCGCGCTCGACGAGCTGTGGCTCAACCACAACCGCCTCACCGAGATCCCCGACTGGCTCGGCGCACTCACGCTGACCGCGTTGAACGTCAACGACAACCGGCTCACGACCGTGCCCCCACTCGGCTCGATCACCGACCTGCGGCTGGAGAACAACCGGTTCACCGAACTGCCGGACTGGCTCGCCGGCATCGCCGGGCTGACCAGGCTCGACCTCGACCAGAACCGGTTGGCCGCACTGCCGGAGTGGCTGGGCGAGCTCACCGGGCTCACCTACCTCGACCTCGGCGGCTGCGAGCTGACCGAGGTGCCGGGTTGGCTGCGGGGGCTGACCAACCTCACCGAGCTGTGGTTCAACCGCAACCGGCTCACCGAGCTGCCGCCGTGGATCGGCGAGCTGACCGCGCTCACCCGGCTGGCGCTGAGCAACAACGGCTTCACCAGCCTGCCCGACCAGCTCGGCGACCTCACCGGCCTGACCAGGCTCGGCCTGCGTGACTGCCGGCTCACCGACATCCCGGACTGGATGGCCCGGCTGACCGGGCTCACCGAACTGCAACTCGACGGCAACCAGCTCACCGACCTGCCCGCCTGGTTCGGCGACCTCGACTGGCTGACCGTGCTCGAGCTGAGCAGCAACCGGTTCGCACAGCTGCCACCCGAGCTGGCGCGGCTGGCCAGACTGCAGGACCTGGACCTGGAGTCGAACCGGCTCACCAGCGTGCCGGCCTGGCTCGGCGAGCTCACCGACCTCACCACGCTGAGCCTGAGCTACAACGACATCGCCGGACTGCCGGCCGAGCTCGGCGCGCTCACCAACCTCGTCGACGTCAAGTTCGGCAACTGCCAGCTCGACGCGGTGCCGCCGTGGCTGGCCGGCTTCCCCGGCCTCGCCCGGCTGAACCTGGACAACAACCGGATCACCGAGCTGCCCGAGTGGCTCGGCGACCTGTCCCGCCTGACCAACCTGAGCCTCCAGGACAACCCGTTCCCCGAGCTGCCGGCGCGCCTGTCCCGGCTCGCCGGACTGTCCTCGCTGTGGCTGGACAACAGCCAGCTCACCGAGCTGCCCGACTGGCTCGGCGATCTGTCCGAGTTGGACACCGTGAGCCTGGGTAGCTGTGGGCTCACCGAGGTGCCGCCGTGGTTACGCCGGGCCGTCGGCATCACCTCGCTGTACCTGGACAACAACGAGCTGACCGCGCTGCCCGACTGGGTGTCGGCGCTGCCGGCGCTGACCTTGTTGTGGGTCAACGGGAACCCGATCGCCACGCTGCCGGATCGCCTGGCCGAGCTTGGTGGGCTGGAGACGATCAACGCCAGGGACTGCCAGCTCACCGAACTGCCGTCGTGGCTGGCCACGCTGACCGGGTTGCGCAGCCTCGTCGTCGGCCGCAACCAGTTCGACGAGGTGCCCGCGGTGATCGCCAGGATGAGCGGGCTCGGCACGCTGAACCTGGGTGCCTGCGGGATCGGCGAGCTGCCCGACTGGCTGCGCGACCTGACCGGCCTCACGACGCTGAACCTCACCGACAACGAGCTGAGCACGCTGCCGCCCTGGATCTGCGAGCTGACCAAGCTGTCCTCGCTGTGGCTCGGCGGGAATCCACTCACGACAGTGCCCGACGCGTTCGACGACCTGACCCGGCTCACCTTCCTGGGTCTTGGTGGGTGCCGGTTCACCGAGGTGCCGCCCCAACTGCGTGCCCTGACCGGGCTGAAGTACCTGTACCTCCACGACAACGCGCTGACCGAGCTGCCGGACTGGATCGGCGAGCTGTCCGGACTGGTGTCCCTGGAGATCAACGACAACCGGCTCCGAAGTCTGCCCGAGCAGCTCACCGAGCTGGCCGTGACCACGCTTCGGTTGGAGGGCAACGAACTCACCGCGCTGCCGGCGAACATCGGCGCGCTGCGCGGGCTCACCGAGCTGCGGGTGGAGTACAACCAGCTCACCGCGTTGCCGGACAGCGTTGCCGACATCCATGGGTTGCGCGAACTCCAGGTCAACAACAACCAGCTGCCGACCCTGCCGGACTGGTTGACCGAGATGCCGAACCTGACCGAGGTCTCGGTCAGTGCGAACCCGCTCGTCAGCCCGCCGCCGGAGATCGCGGCGGCCGGGTCGGAGTCATTGCTGGCGTTCCTCCAGGCCCGCAAGTCGGGCAGTTCCCAGCAGTGGCTGTCCAAACTGCTGGTTGTCGGCGAAGGTGGCGTCGGCAAGACCTCGTTGGTGCGGGCGCTGGCCGGTGACGACCATGATCCCCACGAGCCGTCGACCCACGGGCTGGTGGTCGCGGATCTGGCCGTGCCGCACCCGACCGAGCCAGATGTCCACATGAGACTGAGCGCGTGGGACTTCGGTGGACAGCAGATCTACCATGCCACCCACCAGTTCTTCCTCACCAACCGGTCGCTGTTCCTGCTGCTGTGGAATTCCCGGCTTGGCTGGGAGCAGGGGAAGCTGCGGTACTGGCTGGACATCATCACCGCCCGCGCCCCTGAATCACCGGTCGTGCTGGTCGCCACCCACCTCGACGACCGGCCGGTCGACCTGCCGCTCTACGAGCTGCGCCAGGAGTATCCGAACATCGTCGACAGCCTCACCATCGACAACGCCACCCGACAGGGCGTGGACGACCTGCGCGCGCGACTGGCCACCAAGGCCGCGCAGCTGCCGCTGATGGGCTCGGAATGGCCGACCTCCTGGCTGGCGGCGGCCAACGCGGTGCGCGACGCCGAGGACAAGCACGTCACCCCGGCCAGGTTGTGGACGCTGATGACCGGGGCGGGGGTGGACGATCCGACCCAGCAGCAGTACATCGCGGTCGCGCTGCACGAGCTGGGCGACATCCTGTACTACAGCGACGATCCCGAGCTGTCCCAGACCGTGGTGCTGCAACCGGGCTGGGTCAACGACTACATCAGCATGGTGCTCGACAGTGGCCAGGTCGACGCGGCCTACGGGCTGCTCACCCGCCGGCACCTCAACGAGCTGTGGGCCGACCTCGATCCGGGGCTACGCGACCACTTCCTCGGCATGATGGACAAGTACGACCTGTCCTACCGCATCCAGGGCGGCCAGGCCGACGACATCAGCCTGGTGGTGGAACGGCTGCAGTGGAACCCACCCGACTTCGACGCCGAGTGGGACGACATCGGGCAACGCGCCAACACCAGGGAAATCCGCGTCCTGTACCGGCTCAACACGATGCCCCCCGGCATCCCCACCTGGTTCATCGCCCGCTCCCACCGGTTCAGCAAGAAACTGCACTGGCGAACCGGCGCGCTGCTCGGCCACGGCGACGGCCAGCATCTGGCACTGGTGCGGGCGAACCGGCATCGCAACACCGTCGAGCTCGCGGTGCGCGGCCCGACACCCGCCACGTTCTTCTCCATCCTCGACGACGGGCTCAACCTGACCCTGGAACGGTTCCCCGGCCTACAGATCACCCGGCAGGTGCCGTGCCGCTGCGCGGCGGCGCCGACGCCGTGCCACGAGCTGTTCGACTACGAGGATCTCCGTGCCCGGCTGGCCGACACGCCGCCCAAGGACACCATCGAGTGCCGCAAGTCGCGCCGCGACATCTCCGTGCCGGAGCTGCTGCTCGGCCTCGCACCGTCCGAACGGGACACCTCGCGGATGAGCATGGAGCAGATGACGACCATGCTCAGCCAGGTCTACGAGCGACTCGAGGAGCACGGCGACTACATCCAACGCACGTTCCTCAAGCTGCAGCGCCAGCTCCAGGTCCAGCAGGAGGCCCGCTGCCCCAGCGTGTTCGCGATCGTGCCGACGAAGAAGAAGCTGGCCGGCAGCACCTTCGAGCTGCGGCTGTACTGCGAGGAGCCGGGTGCCTGGCATCGCCTGCCCGAGCAGGCCGGGTGCTACCCGATCGCGCAGCCCGCCGAGTGGCTGCGCAAGCTCGGGCCACACCTGCAGCACCTGCTCAAGGCGCTCAGGCACGCGGCGCCGTTGGTCGGCCCGGTGCTCGGCGTCGCGGTCGACAAGCTCGACGAGCAGGTCAAGGCCGACATCGACCTGATGAAGGAGCTGGTGGGCCAACTGCCGGCCGAGATCGAGCACAAGCCGGACATCGCCAAGCAGAACGACGCCGACCCGGCACCCAGCGTGCGCGCCACCAACGACGCGGACTACCGGGCGCTGGAGTCGATGCTCACCAAGCTCGACCCCGACCGGGTCTGGGGCGGGCTGTCCAGGACGATGACCCCGGAGGGGCTGACGCTGTACCTGTGCGCCGACCACGTGGCCGGCTACCGCCAACCGGTGACCGGCTGACCGCACGCCACCGGTGGGCGACGGCCGGTCGACGCGGGATCATCGAGGCATGCACGTGCACGTTGGCCTCGGCGCGCCGAGGGTCGAGGACGTCCAGAACCTGCGCCGGCTGCACGTCGAGTTCGCCGGGGTGGACGACGTGACCGGCGCGGCGGCCATCGCCGAGGCCGGGCTCGGCACCCTGGAGGGTGACCACGTCTGGCTGAGCATCGCCGCGCTGCGTGCGGCCGGCGAGCACACCGAGACCTGGCGGACCGGCTTCGCCGGCATGATCGACTACGCCAGGAGCCAGGGCTGGGTGCGCGGCGAGCAGGTCCGCGCGCACGTCGTGCGGGCCGGACTGTGATCTGGCCCCGCACGGGATGCGCCGGGGTCCCGCCGGCGTTGACGGTGGTATGTGGCAGACCGACGTGGTGGTGATCGGTGCCGGTCAGGCCGGCCTGTCCAGCGCCTACTTCCTGCGCAGGAGCGGCATGGACCACGTGGTGCTCGACGCGGGCGCCGCGCCCGGCGGGGCCTGGCGCCACCGCTGGCCGACCCTGCGCATGGCGACCGTGCACGGGATCTTCGACCTGCCGGGGAAGCGGTTCGACCCGCCAGCGCCCGACGAGCCGGCGGCCGAGGCGCTGCCGGCCTACTTCGCCGCCTTCGAGCGGGAGTACGAGCTGACCGTCCGCCGACCCGTTCGGGTGACCGCCGTTCGGCCAGGGCCGGACGACCGGTTACTGGTCGAGAGCGACGGCGAGACCATCGCCGCACGCGCGGTGATCAACGCGACCGGGACCTGGACCAAGCCGTTCTGGCCGCACTACCCCGGCCGGGGCGAGTTCCTCGGCCGGCAGCTGCACACCGTGGACTACCGGGGACCGGCCGAGTTCGCCGGCAAGCGGGTCGTCGTGGTCGGCGGCGGCAGCTCGGCGGTGCAGCTGCTGATGGAGATCGCCGAGGTCGCGGCGGACACGACCTGGGTGACCCGCCGGCCGCCGCGCTTCCGCGAAGCCCCGTTCACCGTGGACGACGGCCGGCGGGTGGTCGCCAGGGTCGACGAGCGGGTGCGGGCCGGGCTGCCACCCGAGTCGGTGGTGTCCCAGACCGAGCTGCCGCTGACCCCGGAGATGGTCCGGGCCAGGCAGGCGGGGGTGCTCGACCGGCGACCGATGTTCGAGCGGATCACCCGGACGGGCGTGGTCTTCGCCGACGGCGCCGCGCTGGCCACGGACGTGATCCTGTGGTGCACCGGTTGGCGGGCCGCGCTGGACCACCTGGCGCCACTTGACCTGCGGACCCCGGGCGGCGGGATCATCATGGACGGCACCAGGGTCGTGGCCGAGCCGCGGCTGCACCTGGTCGGCTACGGGCCGTCGGCGAGCACCGTCGGCGCGAACCGGGCGGGCCGGGCCGCGGTGCGGGAACTGCGCGAACTACTGGGTGTTGTCCGAGAGCCGGCCGCCTGAGGAGTGCCATGACGATCGACGAGCTGCTCGACCGGGCGCGGGAGACCGTCAGCGCCCGGCTGGTGTACGCCGAGCCCTACGAGCGGGACGGGCTCACGGTCATCCCGGCGGCCAGGGTCTTCGGTGGCGGGGGCGGCGGCACCGGACGGAGCCATGACGGGCAGCAGGGCAATGGCGGTGGCCTCGGGGTGCTCGCGCGGCCGGTCGGCGCGTTCGTCGTCGGTGACGGCCAGGTTCGGTGGGTGCCGGCGGTGGACGTACACCGGTTGGTGGGCACGGTGGTCGGTGCCGTGCTCGGCGGGTTGCTCATTCGCCGACGCCGTCACCGCTGACGGTAGCCGGCGACGTGGTCGGCGCACAGGTAGAGCGTCAGGCCCTCGGGGCTCATCGTCCTGGACAGGCCGCCCCAGGTGTGGTCGGGGTCGAGCCTGGCCAGCATCGCCTGCAGCGCGCGGAAGTCGGCCTCGGTCACCGCCCGCTCGACCGGGCTGGCGTCCTGACCGTCCACTGTGTCCAGTTCCGGTTGGTGGCGTACCTCGTCGGGTAGTTGGGTCACCAGTTCCTTCATCAGGTCGAAGTCGGCCTTGACCTGATCGTCGACCTTCTCCGCCGCGATGCCGACGGCCGGGCCGACGAGTGGGGTCACGTGTTTGAGCGCGATCAGGAGGTACTGCAGGTACGGTCCGAGCTTGCGGAACCACTCGGCCGGCTGGGTGATCGGGTAGCACCCGGCGCCGTCGGCGAGCCGGTGCCAGGCGCCGGGTTCCTCGCAGTAGAGCCGGATCTCGTAGGCCGACCCGGTCAGTTTGCGTTTGTCGACCGGGACGATCGCGAACACGCTGGGGCAGCGGGCCTCCTGCTGGACCTGGGCGAGTCGTTGCAGTTTGAGGAACATCCGCTGCAGGTAGGCGCCCTGGTCGTCGAGCTTGCCGTCGATCTGGTCGAGGGTCGCGGAGATCTGGTCGAGACTCATCCTGGCGGCGTCGCGTTCGGACGGTGCGAGGCCGAGGAGCAGGCGGGGCACGGAGACGAACTCGCCCGACTTGCGGCACTCGATCTCGTCGCGCGACGGGGTGCGGGCGAGGCGGGCGCGGAGGTCCTCGTAGTCGAAGAACTCCTGGCAGCCGTTCGCGCACGGGCACGGCACCTGGCGGGTGATCTGCAATCCGGGGAACCGTTCCAGGGTCAGGTTGAGCCCGTCGTCGAGGATGGAGAAGAAGTTGGCCGGCGATGGTCCGCGAACCGCGAGTTCCACGGTACTGCGGTGCCGGTCGGCACGGACCAGGGCGAGATGTTCGCCGTCGCCGTGCCCGAGCAACGCCCCTGTTCGCCAGTGCAGTTTCTTGCTGAAGCGGTGGGAGCGGGCGATGAACCAGGTGGGGATGCCGGGAGGCATCGTGTTGAGCCGGTACAGCACGCGGATCTCGCGGGTGTTGGCGCGCTGCCCGACCTCGGCCCATTCTTCCTGGAAGTCCGGCGGGTCCCACTGCAGCCGTTCCACCACCAAGCTGACGTCGTCGGCCCGGCCGCCCTCGATCCGGTAGGACAGGTCGTACTTGTCCATCATGCCAAGAAAGTGGTCCCGCAGCCCGCGGTCGAGTTCGGACCACAGTTCGTTGACGTGGTCGCGGGTGAGCAGCCCGAACCCGGCAGCGACCTGCTCACTGTCGAGCACGAGGCTGATGTAGTCGTTGACCCACTCCGGTTGCAGCACAACGGTCTGGGACAGCTCCGGGTCATCGCTGTAGTACAGGATGTCGCCGAGCTGGTGGAGTGCCACGGCGAGATAGCGCTGCTGGGTGGCATCGCGAACGCCGGCCTCGGCCATCAGCTCCCACATCCTGGCCGGCGTGACGTGCCGATCCGGCGCGTCCCGCACCGCGTTGGCCGCCGCCAACCAGGAGGTCGGCCACTCCGAGCCCATCAGCGGGAGCTGGGTGGCCTCGGCGGAGAGCCGGTCGCGCAGCGCGTCGATCCCGTCTCGAGTCGCGTTGTCCACCGACAGGCTGTCGACGATGTTCGGATACTGCTGGCGCAGCTCATAGAGCGGCAGGTCCACCGGCCGGTCGCCGATATGGGTGGCGACAAGCACAACGGGTGATTCGGGTGCCCGAGCGGTGATGATGTCCAGCCAGTACCGAAGCTTGCCCTGCTCCCAACCCAACCGGGAGTTCCACAACAACAGGAACAACGACCGGTTGGTGAGGAAGAACTGATGCGTGGCATGGTAGATCTGCTGCCCACCGAAGTCCCACGCACTCAGTCCCATCTGAACGTCCGGCTCATCGGGGTGCGCGAACTTGAGGTCCGCGACCACCAGTCCGTGAGTCGACGGCTCGTGGGGATCGTGATCGTCACCGGCCAGCGCCCGCACCAACGACGTCTTGCCGACCCCACCCTCACCGACAACCAGCAACTTGGACTGCCACTGCTCAGTGCTGCCTTCCTTACGTGCGCTGATGAAGGCTATCAACGAGTCCGACCCAGCGGCGGCGATCTCCGGGGGCGGGCTGACGAGCGGGTTGTCATTCGCCGATACATACGTCAGGCACGGCAGGTCTGGTACCCAATCCGGAATGGTGGTCAATTGATTGCCGTTGGCAGTCAATACTTCCAACCGAGCGAGCGCCGCGAAGCTGCCTGGGAGCACGGTGAGCTGGTTCCCATCCAGGTACACTGCTGTCAGGTCACTGAGATCACCTAAACTCTCCGGGAGCGCTTTGATTCGGTTACCTGCGAGCTTCAGGGTGGACAGTCCAGTTAGCGTGCCAAAATCCCATGGCAGCGCAACGAGATTGTTGCGCGTGAGTGGTATCTGAGTGAGGCCAGCCAACCGCGTGAGACTGTTCGGCAAGGAGACCAAGCGGTTCTGGTCCAAACTCAATTTGGTAAGTCCGGCCAGGTCGGATATCCAATTCGGAAGATCGGTCAGCCCACTATCTATTACGAAGAGCGAGTCAAGAAAAGTGAGACTTCGTAACCACTCGGGCAACTGAGCGAGACGACATCGGGAAATATTGAGCACAGTGAGACCACTCAATCGACCGAGGCTGTCCGGCAATTCCTCGAAAGGGTTTCCATCAATCCACAAATCAGTAAGACTATCTAGATCGCCAATCGACTGCGGCAGAGCCGTTAGTTGATTTCCCCCCAGTACAAGCAGGCTCATTTCTGCAAATTCAGATATCCAGTCCGGCAACTCGGTCAGTGAATTTTTGTCCAAATAAAGAGCGTCAAGACCGTCGAGTCTCCGCAGCCACGATGGCACTTCAGTTATGCCACAACCAGTAATGCTCAAAATAGTCAATCCGGACAGCTCACCAAGCAGGTCCGGCAGCTCAACCAATGGGTTATTGTCAATCATCAGTACCCGAAGTCCCGGCAACTTACAAATCCACGGAGGAACTCCAATGAACTGACACCCATTGAGATTCAGAACGGACAGTCCTGCTAGCGAAGACAGCTCACCCGGAAGATCCACTATAGGATTTCCGCCAGCCCACAGATGAGTAATACCTGACAATTCAGCCAGCCAGTCCGGTAACTTCGTCAGCAAATTCGCCATGATATGAAGTTTGGTGATCCCGCGCAGTCCCGCCACCCATCGAGGTATCTCCCTCAGCTGACACCCGCCAATACCGAGATATGTGAGTCCATGCAGATCGGCTACCCACTCAGGAACATGCGTAAGCCGATTTCCGGTGACCGCGAATTCAGCCAGCCCAGTGAGTGCCGCCAGCGACTCGGGAAGTTTGGCGAGTCGATTGTTGATCAGCCACAGAGTCTTTAGCCCCCCGAGGTCCGCAATGCAACTCGGCAAGGTGGTGAGGTGGTTCTGGTTGAAGTTCACATGGGCAAGTCGAGTTAGGTCGCCGATCCAGCTCGGCAACTCGGCGATCCGGTTGCGGTCGAGTCGCAGGTCGGTAAGCCCAGTGAGCTGGACGACCCACTCCGGTACCTCGTCGAGGGAGTTGTCCGCGAGACTGAGCGTGGTCAGGTTCCTCAGTGCGCCGAGTGCTGCCGGTAGGTTGGTGAACCTGTTGTCGCCCAAGTGGAGACGAACGAGGCTGGTGAGGTCGGACAGCCAGTTCGGCACCTGACGCAGCCGGTTCCACGCCAGATCAAGTTCGGTCAGATTCGAGAGCCCAGCCAGCTGTGGTGGAACATCAGTGAACCAGTTGCTGTCCAGATGCAGTGACGTGAGCGCAGTCAGCTCGCCCAGCCAGTCCGGCAGGTCGGTGAGCCGGTTGTTGTTAAGCCACAGCTCTTCCAGGTCGGTCAGGCCGCGCAACCAGGCCGGGACCTCGGTCAGGTGGAGGTCGCGGAGCGCGAGCGTGGTGAGGCCGGTGAGGGTGCCGAGCCAGGCTGGGAGTGCGGTGAACCGGTTCTTGCTCAGGTGGAGTGTGGTCAGGCCGGTGAGTTCGGGAAGCTCGGTGAGCAGATTGTTCTCGACCCGGAGTTCGGTCAGGGATGCCAGCGGCGGCAACGTGGTCAGCCGGTTGTACCCAACGTGGAGGCTGGTCAGGTCGGTCAACTCGGCAAGCCAGTTTGGAAGCTCGGGGAGCCGGTTCTTGGCGAGCGACAGCTCTTTCAGGCCGCTGAGCTGTCGCAACCACGGCGGGACCGTGCCGAGTTGGCAGTCGGAGACGTCCAGGTGGGTGAGGTTCAGCAGTTCCCCGAGCCAGTCCGGCAGCTCGCGGAGAAAGTTGTCGTTGAGCCACAGTTCGGTCATGTCGGTGAGCCTGCGCAGGCAGGCCGGTACTTCGGTGAACCGGCAGTGGCTGATGCTCAGGGCATTGAGACCGGCCGGGCAGGCTGGTAACTCGGCCAGCCGGTTGCGGTGTAGGCGCAACTCCCGGAGGGCGGTCAGCTCGCCGAGCCACTCCGGCACCTCGGCCAGCCAGTTGTCGTCCGCTTCGAGGCGGGTGAGGTTCGGGCACTCGCGTAGCCACTCCGGCAGTGCGGTGAACCGGTTGCCGCTGATCCGCAGTTCGGTCAACCCGGCAAGTCCGGCCGGCAGCTCCGAAAGCCGGTTGTCGCCGACGTCGAGGATGGTGACGCCGGTGAGCCAGTCCGGGATCTCGGCGATCCGGTTGTCGGCGATGGACAGCTCCGACAACCCGGCAACCCAGCCAGGGACCTCGTGCAGACAGCATCCGTCGATCCCCACAGCCGTGAGCCCGGTCAGCTCGGCGAACCAGTCGGGCAGTCCGACCAGCCGGTTGCCGCCGACATCGAGGCGGGTGAGGGTGGTCAGCTCGCCGAGCCAGTCGGGCAGGCTGGTCAGCCAGTTCTTGCCAAGGCCGAGATCGGTCAGCCCGGTCAGCGAGCGCACGCAGTCGGGCACCGCCTCCAGTCGACAGCCGGTGACGCTCAGGGTCGTCAGCCCGGTCAGGTCACCGAGCCACTCCGGTAGCTCCCGGAGCCGGTTGCCGTCCAGGCGCAACTCGGTAAGTCCGACAAGGTCCGCCACCTCGGCCGGTAACGCGGTCAGGCGGAGATCGGTGAGATCCAGCGATGTCCGGCCGTCCGCCGCTTCCTGAACGCGCCGGGTCGCCTCCTCGACTGCCATGGCCAGTCACGATAGCGGCCTCAGCGCACGGCACCGGCGCGCCGCTTGGTCCACACGTCGTAGGCCACGGCCACCAGCAGCACCAGGCCCTTCACCAGCATCACCTGCTCGCTCGACGCGCCGGTCAGCGACATGCCGTTGTTGATCACACCCATGATCAGCCCGCCGGTGATCGCGCCGACCACCTTGCCGACCCCGCCCTGCACCGCCGCGCCGCCGATGAACGCGGCCGCGATCGCGTCCAGCTCGAACGCGTTGCCCGCGGTCGGTCCGGCCTGGTTGAGCCGGCCGGCGAAGATCACCCCGGCGAGCGCGGCCAGCACGCCCATGTTGACGAACACCCAGAACGTCACCGGCCGGACCCGCACGCCCGACAACGTCGCGGCCTGGAGATTGCCGCCGACCGCGTAGATGTGCCGGCCGAACACCGTGCGGCCGGCCATGAGCGAGTAGCCGAGCGCCAGCACCGCCAGCAACACGAGCACCCACGGCAGGTTGCGGAACCTCGCCAGCTGCACCACCACGAACAACACCACGACCGCGGCGAACAGGATCTTGCCGACGAACAGCGGCACCGGATCCACCGTCTGCCCGTACTCCAGGCGCGCCCGCCGGTTGCGCCACTGGGTCATCGCGAACCCGGCGACCACCAGCACCCCGGCGAGCAGGCTCACGATGTCCGCGCCACCGAGCGGACCGAGGCCGACATTGCCGAGATAGCCACCGGTGAACCCGTTGGCCAGCGTGCGGATCTCGTCGGGGAACGGGCCGATCCCCTGGTTTCCCAGCACGGTCAGGGTCAGCGCGCGGAACACCAGCATCCCACCGAGGGTCACGATGAACGCCGGGATGCCGAAGTAGGCGATCCAGTACCCCTGCGCGGCACCGATCAGCGCGCCGGCCCCGAGCGTGGCCAGCACGGCCAACCACCACGGGAGTCCCATTTGGACGGTCAGTACCGCGCAGATGGCACCGGTGACCGCCACCACCGAGCCGACCGAGAGGTCGATATGCCCACTGATGATCACCATCATCATGCCGATCGCCAGGATCAGCACGTAGGAGTTCTGCACGATGATGTTGGAGATGTTGCCCGGCTGGAGCAACGCACCATCGGTCCGGATCGTGAACAGCACCACGATCAGCGCGAACGCGACGTAGATCCCACTCTGCCGCAGGTTGATCCGCGACCGGCGCGGCGAGTCGGCCGGCGCGTCCACTCCGGATTTCGGCACCATGTCGAGAGTCACCGCTCGCCCTCCTGGGTCATCAAGTGCATCAGGCGCTCCTGGGTGGCCTCCGCCCTGGCCAGCTCACCGGTCACCCGGCCAGCGGACAACGCGTAGATCCGGTCGCACAGGCCGAGCAGCTCCGGCAGCTCCGAGCTGATCACCAGCACCGCCTTTCCCTGCGCGGCAAGGGAGTTGACGATGGTGTAGATCTCGTACTTGGCGCCGACGTCCACCCCGCGGGTCGGCTCGTCGAGGATCAGCACGTCCGGGTCGGTGAACATCCACTTGGCCAGGACGACCTTCTGCTGGTTGCCGCCGGAGAGCGTGTGTGTCGGGGTGAGCACGTCGGGTGTCTTGATCCGCAGCCGGTCACGGAACCGCTGCGCGACCCGGAACTCCTCGTGTTCGTCCACCCAGCCCCGGCGGGCCAGCAGGCCGAGGCCCGACGCGGACACGTTGCGTTTGACGTCGGCCACCAGGTTCAGCCCGTAGCGTTTGCGGTCCTCGCTGACGTAGGCGATGCCGTGCCGGATCGCCGACCGCACGGTCCGCACGTCGATCTCCCGACCGTCCTTGACCACCCTGCCGGAGATGTCCACCCCATAGGAGCGACCGAACACGCTCATCGCCAACTCCGTGCGGCCGGCGCCCATCAGCCCGGCGAGGCCGACGATCTCCCCCCGGCGCAACGAGAGCGTCGCCGTGTCGACGACCCTGCGGCCGGGATGGGTCGGGCTGTGCACGGTCCAGTCCTCGATGCGCAGCACCTCCTCCCCCGGCTCCGTGGGCTCCCGGGGCGGGAAGCGGTGCTCGAGGTCGCGGCCGACCATGCCGGCGATCAGCCGCTCCTCGGTCACCTGGTCGGCCGCCACGTCCAGGGTCTCGACCGTGCGGCCGTCCCGCAGGATGGTGATGCGGTCGGAGATCTCGGTGATCTCGTTGAGCTTGTGCGAGATCACCACACAGGTGATGCCGTCGGCCCGCAGGCCGCGAAGCAGGCCGAGCAGATGCGCGGAGTCGTCGTCGTTCAACGCCGCGGTCGGCTCGTCCAGGATCAGCAGGCTGACCTTTTTGGACAGTGCCTTGGCGATCTCGACCAGCTGCTGCTTGCCGACGCCGAGGTCACCCGCGGCGATGGTCGGGTTCTCTCGCAGGCCGACGCGGCGCAGGTGCTGCTGGGCGGTGTGGTTGGTGCGGTTCCAGTCGATGAACCCCCGGCTGGCCTTCTCGTTGCCGAGGAACAGGTTCTCCGCGATGGACAGCTGCCCCACCAGCGCCAGCTCCTGGTGGATGATCACGATGCCCCTGGCCTCCGAGTCCCGGATGCCGGTGAACGCGCAGACCTCGCCGTCGAACTCGATCTCTCCGGAGTACGACCCGTGCGGATGCACCCCGGAGAGGATCTTCATCAACGTCGACTTGCCGGCACCGTTCTCCCCGCAGATGCCATGGATCTCCCCACGCCGCACGGACAGCTCGACCTCGTGCAGCGCGGTCACGCCGGGAAACGACTTGGTGATCCCGTGCATCCGCAGGATGTCGTCGGTCATCACTTGATCTGGTCGGCGGTGTAGTACCCGGTGTCGATGAGCGCCTTCTGGTAGTTGGTCTTGTCCACGATCACCGGTTCGAGCAGGAAGGCCGGCACGACCTTCTCGCCGTTCTCGTAGTCCTCGGTGTTGTTGACCTCCGGCTCGTCGCCCTTGAGCACGGCGTCGGCCATCCGCACCGACACCTTTGCCAGTTCCCTGGTGTCCTTGTGGATCGTCGAGTACTGCTCGTCGGCGATGATCGACTTCACCGAGGCGACCTCGGCGTCCTGCCCGGTCACCACCGGGTATGGCTGCTCACCAGTGCCGTAGCCGCTGCTGCGCAGCGCGGACAGGATGCCGATGGACAACCCGTCGTAGGGCGAGAGCACGCCGTCCACCCGCGCGCCGCCGTAGGTCGAGGTGAGCAGGTCCTCCATCCGCCGCTGCGCGGTCGCCGGGTCCCAGCGCAGGATGGCGATCGTGCGGAAGTCCGTCTGTCCACTGCGGACGACCAGGTGGCCGGCGTCGATGTGTTCCTGCAGCACGGACATGGCGCCGTCGAAGAAGAACGTGGCGTTGTTGTCGTCCGGCGATCCGGCGAACAGCTCGATGTTCAATGGGCCCTTCGCCGTGCCCGGCGACCCGTCTGCGTTGAGCAGGCCGAGTCCGGTCAGCAGCGAGGTCCCCTGCTGCACACCGACCTTGAAGTTGTCGAACGAGGCGTAGTAGTCCACGTTGGGGCTGTTGCGGATGAGCCGGTCGTAGGAGATCACCGGGATGTCGCTGTCGGCGGCCTGCTGGAGCTGTGAGGTGAGCGCCTTGCCGTCGATGGACGCGACGATCAGCACCCGCGCGCCCTTGGTGATCTGGTTCTCGATCTGGTTGGCCTGGGTCGGGATGTCGTTCTCCGCGTACTGCAGGTCGACCTGGTAACCCAGTTCCTCCAACGCCTTCTTGATGTTGTCGCCGTCATGGATCCAGCGCTCCGACGACCGGGTCGGCATGGTCACGCCGACCAGCGCGCCGTCGGCCGACTTCGGCTCCTCGTCGACGGTCTTCTCCGACGAGCCACAGCCGGCGAGCACCAGCGCGGCGGTGGCCGTAATCGCCGCCACTAACCGTGGAAACCTCATTGTTTCTCCCATCTTCGCGCTCAGAGGCCCTTGGCGAGCCGGTGGTATGCCTGGTTCCAGCGCAGCCGGTCGGCGAACGCGTCGGTCGTGGTGTCCTGGTCGATCAGCACCAGCTCGGTGTCGACCATCCGGGCGAAGTCCCGCAGCACGGCCGAACCGACCGCCTGGGTGAGCACGGTGTGATGCGGGCCGCCCGCGGTGAGCCAGCACTCCGCCGAGGTCGTCAGCGCGGGCGTCGGCTCCCACACCGCGCGCGCGACCGGCAGGTTCGGCAACGGCTCGGTCGGCGGCACGACGTTGATCTCGTTGGCCACCAACCGGAACCGGTCACCGAGGTCGGTCAGCCCGACCACGACGGCCGGGCCGGCGGCGGCGTCGAACACCAGCCGCACCGGGTCCTCGCGGTCGCCGATGCCCAGCGGGTGGATCTCGCAGGACGGCGTGGCGGCCGCGATCGTCGGGCAGACCTCGAGCATGTGCGCGCCCAGCACTTTCGGCGTGCCCGGTCCGAAGTGGTAGGTGTAGTCCTCCATGAACGAGCTGCCCCGCCCGGTGCCGACGCCCATGGCCTTGACCGCCGCCAGCATCGCCGAGGTCTTCCAGTCGCCCTCGCCGCCGAAGCCGTAGCCGTCGGCCATCAGCCGCTGCACCGCGAGACCGGGCAACTGCCGCAGGCCACCGAGATCCTGGAAGTTCGTGGTGAACGCGCCGAAGCCGCCGTCGGTGAGAAACTGCCGCAGCCCGGCCTCGATCCGCGCCGCGTAGCGCAGCGACTCGTGGCGCGCGGCGCCCCGCGCCAGATCGGGGTCGAGCAGGTAGGTGTCCGCGTAGTCGGCGACCAGCAGGTCCACCTCGTCCTCGGCCACCGCGTCCACCAGCGCCACCAGATCGTTGACGCCGTAGGTGTTCACCGAGACGCCGAACCGCAGCTCCGCCTCGACCTTGTCCCCCTCGGTCACCGCGACGTCGCGCATGTTGTCGCCGAAGCGCGCCAGGCGCAGGGTGCGCAGGTGGTGGTGTCCGGTGGCCGCGCGCACCCACTCGTCGATCCGGCGCACCACCACCGGATCGGTGGCGTGCCCGACCACCGTCTTGCGCGCGACGCCGAGCCTGGTCTGCACGAAGCCGAACTCGCGGTCACCGTGCGCGGCCTGGTTCAGGTTCATGAAGTCCATGTCGATGGTGGCCCACGGCAGCGACTCGTTGAGCTGGGTGTGCAGGTGCAGCAACGGTTTGCGCAGCACGTCCAGGCCGGTGATCCACATCTTCGCCGGCGAGAACGTGTGCATCCACGCGATCACGCCGACACACGCCGGATCGCTGTTGGCCTCGGACAGCACGGTGCGGATCGCCACCGAGTCGGTGAGCACCGGACGCCACACCAGTTCCGCGCTGATCCCCGGGCCGCTTTCGCTGAGCATCCGCTGGATCTGCTGTGACTGGCTCGCGACCTGCGCCAGCGTCTCGGCGCCGTAGAGGTGCTGGCTCCCGGTCAGGAACCAGACCTGTGGCTTGGCGGCAGACGACACGTTGGCCTCCCCCTTTGCTGGGCTACTGCCCGTAGACGTTCTGGTAGCGCGCGTAGAGGTGGTCGACGTGCTGCTGGTCGATCGTGTCCGGCGTGCCGAGCTGGTGTGCGAAGTGGACGGTGCGGGCGACGTCCTCGACCAGTACCGCGGCCTTCACCGCGGCCCTGGCGTCCTTGCCGACGGTGAACGGCCCGTGGTTGCGCATCAGCACCGCCCGGGATCTGCTGTCGCGCAACGTGTCCACGATGCCGCGCCCGATGGAGTCGTCACCGATGAGCGCGAACGGACCGACCGGGATGTCCCCGCCGAACTCGTCGGCGATCATCGTGAGCACGCACGGGATCGGCTCACCGCGCGCGGCCCACGCGGTGGCGTAGGGCGAGTGCGTGTGCGCCACGCCGCCGACCTCCGGCAGGTGCCGGTAGACGTAGGCGTGTGCCGCGGTGTCCGACGACGGCACGAGCTCACCGTCGACCAGCGTGCCGTACAGGTCGGTCACCACCATGGAGTCCGGGCTCAGCTCGTCGTAGGACACCCCGGACGGTTTGATCACCATCAGGTCCTCGCCGGGGACGCGGGCCGACACGTTGCCCGCGGTCCAGCTGACCAGCCCGTAGCGGGTCAGCTCCCGGTGCAGCAGCGCGACGGTCGCGCGCAGCTCGTCGATCATTCGCCGACCGCCTGCCGCCGCGACGCCTTCAGCCGGCGCAGCACGTCGTTGCCGCCGCGGCCGAAGTAGTCGTGCAGCTCGGCGTACTCGGCGAACAACCGCTCATAGATGTCCACATTGGCCTCGACGGGTTGGTAGGTGGCGCCGTCGTTGGCCCCCATCGCCTCGGCCGCGGCCCGGATGTCGGGGTAGGCACCGGCGGCGACCGCGGCGTGGATCGCCGAGCCCAGTGCCGGTCCCTGCGCGGAGCCGATCGTGCGCAGCGGCAGGTTGGTCACGTCGGCGTAGATCTGCATGAGCAGCTGGTTGCGCAGCAGTCCGCCCGCGACGACCAGCTCCCTGACCGGCACCCCGGCGTCGGTGAACGCGTCGATGATCACCCTGGTGCCGAACGCGGTCGCCTCGAGCAGCGCCCGGTAGACGTCCTCGGCCCTGGTGGCCAACGTCTGGCCGAGGACGACACCGGACAGCTCGTGGTCCACCAGCACCGACCGGTTGCCGCTGTGCCAGTCGAGCGCGACCAGCCCGTGCGCCCCGATTCGTTGCGCGGCGGCGAGTTCGGTGAGCAGCTCGTGCACCGAGACACCGCGCTCCCGGGCGCGCTCGTGGTAGGCGGGCGGCACCTGGTGGTCGACGTACCAGGCGAAGATGTCGCCCACGCCGCTCTGGCCGGCCTCGTAGCCCCACAGCCCCGGCACGATCCCGCCGTCCACCACGCCGCACATGCCCGGCACGTCACGCAGTTCCGCGCCGTTCATCACATGGCAGGTGGAGGTGCCCATGATCGCGACCATCCGGCCGGGCTCGACCGCGCGGGCGGCCGGGGCGGTCACGTGCGCGTCGACGTTGCCGACGGCCACCGCGATGCCGGCGGTGAGTCCGGTCCAGTACGCGGCCAGTGTGGACAGCTCGCCCGCCCGGTCGCCGAGCTGGCCGATGGGCTGGTTGAGCTTGTCCACGACGAACGTGCCGAACTCCGGGTTCAGCTCGCGCAGGAAGTCCGACGACGGGTAGGCGCCGTCCTGGCGGATGCCCTTGTAGCCGGCCGTGCAGGCGTTGCGCACGTAGCGGCCGGTGAGCTGCCAGACGATCCAGTCGGCGGCCTCGACCCAGTGCGCCATGGCCGCGTAGACCTCGGGCGCCTCCTCGAGCACCTGCAGGCCCTTGGCGAACTCCCACTCCGAGGAGATCAGCCCGCCGTAGCGGGGCAGCCACTTCTCCGCGCGGTCGGCGGCCAGCCGGTTGATCCGGTCGGCCTGCGGCTGGGCGGCGTGGTGCTTCCACAGTTTGACGTAGGCGTGCGGGTTGCCGGCGAACTCGGCCAGCTCGCACAGCGGGGTGCCGTCGGCGGTGGTCGGGATCATCGTGCACGCGGTGAAGTCGGTGCCGATGCCGATCACGTCACCGGGATCGACCTCGGCGGCACGCACCGCGGCCGGGACGGCCGTGCGTAACACGTCGACGTAGTCGCTCGGCACCTGCAACGCCCAGTCCGGCGGCAGTGCCGCGCCGGTGCCCGGCAACGTCTCGTCGACCACCCCGTGCGCGTAGTCGTGCACCGCGCTCCCGAGTTCCGCCCCGTCGCGCACCCGCACCACGACCGCACGGCCGGACAGCGTGCCGAAGTCAACGCCAACCACCACCGGCTCGTTCACCATGCTTCGCAGTGTTATCGCTAACATTCCCCCCGTCAACCCACACCACGGCCTCGCAGGTGAACGCCCACAACCCGGGCTGGGGTCAGGCGGGGGGCGGGGCGACGCTGTCGCGGGAGATGAGGGTGGGGGCGACGGTGCGCTGGGAGGGGCGGCCGTTGGTGTCGCTGCGCTCGACCTGGGCCAGCAGGAGGTCGAGGGTCTCGCGGGCCACGGCGTCGAAGTCGGGCCGGACGGTGGTGAGCGGGGGGATGAAGTAGGCCGACTCGGGGACGTCGTCGAAGCCGACGATGCTCATGTCCGACGGCACCCGCTTGCCGCGCTCGCTCATCGCGCGCAGGATGCCGAGCGCCAGGTGGTCGTTGGCGGCGAAGACCGCCGTCACCTCCGGCATCCTGGCCAGCATCTGGCCGGCGCGGTAGCCGGCCGCGGCACTCCAGTCGGCGGCCACCAGCGGCGGGACCTCCACGTCGGCGGCCTCCAGCGCGCCCTGCCAGCCGGCCACCCGGCCCTTGGCGTCAAACCAGTCCGGCGGGCCGGACACGTGCCACACCGTGCGGTGCCCGGCCGCCAGCAGGTGCCGGGTGGCGTCGAACGCGCCGGCGTACTGGTCGACGGTCACCATCGGCGTCGCCCGGCCCGGGTCGCCGTCGACGGTGACCAGCGGGACCCCGGCCGGCACGTCGGCGAGCGCCTCGTTGGCCGACGCGGTCGGCGCGATCGCCACGATGCCCGCCACCCGCTGGTCGCGGTGGTGCTCGACGGCCTCGGCGATGGACGACCGGTCCAGCACGTTCACCCGCTTGAGGCTCACCGCGAACCCGGCCTCACCGGCGGCCAGCTCGAACGCGGCCAGCAGCGAGGCCGGACCGTAGAGCGTCGAGTTCGCCGCGACCACGCCGATCAGCTGGGTACGCCCGGTGACCAGCGCCCGCGCGGCCTTGTTCGGCCGGTAGCCGAGCTCGGCGATCGCCGCGCGCACCCGCAGCCTGGTCTGCTCGCGCACGTTGGGATGCCCGTTGAGCACCCGGGAGACCGTCTGGTGCGAGACGCCGGCAAGGCGGGCGACGTCTGTCATCGCGGGGTCCCGCGCGACCTTGTTACCCACTACCGGGTCGTCCACCTCGGAACCTCGCTTCAGATCATGCTCAGCCGTCACCTCGTGTCGTCCACCGCTGTGTGGACCCCCCTTGCGTACGCCATTGTCCCACTTCAGCGGATCCAGAACGTGGCACGCTCACGTTCGGCGCGTCCCGTGCCCGGCCGGGCGACCACGAGCCGCCCTGATCCGTCGTGCGCGAGGTAGCCGCCGGGGTCGGTGATCAACCGTAGCGACACCGCGTCCGGGTCGGCGAGGCCCGGTCTCCGCTCGAAGCTGGTCGCCGCGCCGTAGGCGTCGTCGTCCGCGTACGGCTCGATCCTCGGCACCTCGCCCGCCAGGACGTAGCGGTCGGGGTGGGTCACCGCCGCGATGGACACCGTGGCCGCGCCGAGGTGGCCCGGCCCGAACCGGAACTGGGAGTCGGCCAGCTCGCGGACGTTGCCGTCCACCCGCAGCCGGTACTCGAAGTGCCGGACGACCAGGTTCGGCGCGTCCAGTGGGGACAGTCGGCTGATCGGTCCACCCTGGCCGATCGGCACGCCGAAGCTCGGGGTGCCGTCCTCGTTCCAGGCCAGCGGCTGCACCCGGGTGTGCCGGTTGGGGTCGAACAGCGGGTCGCCGTCGATGTCGCGGTAGTCGCGGGCGTGGTAGACGAGCACGTCGGTGCGGCCGTCCTCGGTGACGGTGAACGAGTTGTGCCCCGGACCGAACCGGCTGGTCTGCGCGTTGGTCACGAAGATCGGGTCGACGGACTTGGTCCAGGATCGCGCGTCCAGCAGGTTGGCGTTCTCGTCGGCGGTGAGCAGGCCCATGCAGTAGCGGGCGTCGGTCGCGCTCGCGGAGAAGGTGACGAACACCCGCCCGTTGCCGACCAGCACCGCGGGCCCCTCGTTGACCCGGAAGCCCTGGGTCTCCCAGTTCGCGGTCGGCACCGCGATGCGCACCGGCGGGGTCGCCAGCGCCAGCGGGGAGGCCATTTCGGCGATGTAGAGGTTGCTGTTGGTGGCGATGCCGGGCTCGCTCTGCGCCCACAGGAAGTACCGCCTGCCGCGGTGGGCGAAGGTGGTGGCGTCCAGGGTGAACGAGTCCCAGCCGGTGACCATCCGCCGTGGCGGTAGCCAGTGTTGGGCTCGCGGGTCGGCGTCTGGCGACTCCAGCACGTAGGTACGGATGCGGAACGGGTCGTCGGCGTCGCCCGCGGCGAAGTAGACATACCAGCGGCCGTCGATCCGGTGCAGCTCCGGCGCCCAGATGTAGCCGGCGAGCTGACCGCTTTCCGGGCGGCGCCAGATGGTGCGTTCCCGCGCGGTCGCCAGACCGTCCAGTGTGGACGCGCCGCGGACCACGATCCGGTCGTACTCGGGCACCGAGCCCGTCAGGTAGTACATGCCATCGACCGGGCGGGTGATGAACGGGTCGGCGCGCTGGGCCACCAGTGGGTCGCGGGTGGGGATCGCGGACCGGGCACCACGGGCGGCGGCCGTGGCGGTCGCGGTCACCACCGGCAGCGCGGTCGCGGCGGCGGCCACTCCCCCGGCGCGAAACAGCGTTCTGCGGTCGAGTCCGGTCATCCCGCGCTCCTGATCCTGATGAACGTCACCGAGTTCGGTGGGAATGTGTGACTGAACGTGCCCGCGACGTCCATTGTGGACTCCTGGGGGGCGATCGGGGTGGTGTACTGGGTGTTCACGTCGTCGGGGTGGCCGTGGAGGGTCGTCACCCTGGCCCGTGGCTCGACCTCGGCGCCGTTGAGCCGCACGGTGGTGCGTGCGGCGTCATCCTGGGCGTTGACCACCTTGAGCACCAGCTCACCGGTCACCTCGTCCCGGGTGACCACCTGGCGGAACGGCTCCACGAGCGCGTCGTCGGTGAACTCGCCCCACAGCGCGCCGTCCAGGTACAGCGCGACGTGCCGGCCGCGAATCTGGACCCGGACGTCGTAGGTACGGCCGGTCTCGACCGTGGTGGCGTCGGCCAGCATGGTGGACTTGCCGCCACCCTCCGCCTTCTCCACCGCGGACTGGGTGTTGTTCCAGCCACCGAGGTTCCACCAGTAGTAGTTGCCGGTGTCCCTGACCCCGAAGGCGACCAGGAAGCCCTCCCGGCCGGAAAGCTTGGTGGCCTTGACGTTCAGGTCGTAGTCGCGCCAGGCGGGGTCGCCTGCGGACACCATGGTGTTCTCCGCGACCGCGTCGGACTGGACATACCGGCCATCCACAATGGACCAGTCGCCCTGGCCGGCGATCGGCGTCCAGTGCTCGTCGGTGCCGGCGAAGTCGTCGGCGAACAGCTCCGTGCCGTCGGCCGCGCGCACCACCACGTCGTCGTAGGCGGCCGAGGTGCCCCAGGTGGACAGTCCGACCGCGCCGGTGATCGGCTCCAGGGTGGACGGTGTGCCGGTGGACTCGCTCGGCACCACGTGGTCACCGACGTTGGTCATGAACAGCTTCTGCACCTGGTAGCTCGCCGACTCCCAGGAGGCGTGGTTGTTGAACCAGATCAGGTCCGGCCGCCACTGCACGTAGTCCTCGTTGGCCAGCAACGGCGCGTAGGAGGCCAGCCGCACCACGTCGGCGTTGCGCTCCAGGCCGGTCATGTACGCGGCCTCGGCGAGCGCGTTGCGGAACCGGTTGTCCTGCGAGGCGTACTCGCCGAGGAACACCTTCGGCCCGTCGCGGTCGTAGTCGTCGTAGCGCTCGTTGTTCTGCAGGAACCAGTTCGGGCTGTTGTAGTAGTGCTCGTCGACCATCGCCACGCCGGCGTCCCGGTTGAGCTGCCAGAGCCGGTCGAAGGTGCCGCCGGTGTCGTCCGGCCCGGAGTTGCCGACCACCGTGATCTCCGGGTACCTGGCCTCGATCGCCGCGCGGAACTGGGTGAAGCGGGCGAAGAACTCGTCGGGCAGGTTCTCCTCGTTGCCGACCGCGAGGTGGGTGAGGCGAAACGGCGCCGGGTGGCCCATGGCCGCACGCCGGGCGCCCCACGGGGAGTCGGCCGGGCCGTTGGCGAACTCGATCAGGTCGAGAGTGTCCTGGATGTGGCGGGCCAGCAGTGCCGGGTCGTCGGTCGCCTGGTTCTGCCCGCAGCCGGTGACCAGCGCGGGCACCACCGGCAGGGGCATGGCGCCGATGTCCTCGGCGAACTGGAAGTACTCGAAGTAGCCAAGGCCGTAGGACTGGTTGTAGCCCCAGAAGTTCGCGTTGGTGGCGCGCTGTTCGACCGGGCCGATGGTGTCTTTCCACTGGTAGGATCGGCGCCGCTCCCAGTTCGGTGCCTCGTAGCCGTAGTGGCTGCCGGTGTTGACCAGACACCCGCCGGGGAAGCGGACGAACCCGGGGTCCAGCGCGGCGATCTTCTCGGCGAGGTCCCTGCGCAGGCCGTTGGGCCGGTTCTTGAAGGTGTCCCGGGGAAAGAGTGAGACCATGTCCAGCCGCAGCGTGCCGGTGCCGCCCGCGCTGACCAGCAGCCTGCCGGTGGTGCTCGCGGTGGTCGCGGTGAACGTGCCGGTGTGGCGGGTCCAGCCGTCGCCGGCGACGGTGATCCGCAGCGGGGCGGCCAGGTTGCGCCCGGCGGGGTCGGTGAGCGCGGCGGTGAGTGGGGTGTTCGGTTCGCTGCCGGCCGCCCAGACCGCGAAGTCGTACCGCTTTCCCCGCTCCAGGCGGATGCCCGAGTTGTAGCCGGCGTTGATCACCCCGGCCGGCAGGTCCAGGCGCAGGTAGCGCCGGTTGCGCTCGTTGAGCCGGCCGTCGTCGTCGACGACCAGGGGATCGCCGCTGTGCGGCGCCCAGCCGGTGAGCGGGGTGTAGCTCGCGTTGTCGGCGGGGTCGTACTCGAACGACCGGTTCTGCACGAGTTCGGCGTACAGGCCGCCGTCGGCCGCGCGGTTGATGTCCTCGAAGAACACCCCGTACATGTCCGGCGCGATGTGCGCGCCGGTGCCGGTGGCGTCGACGGTCACCGTGTAGTCGGACTCGGCGGCCTGGCCGGAACCAGGCAGGGCGACGACCATGGTCGCGGCGAGCACTGGCAGCAGCCAGGTTCGGTACATGTCCGTACTCCTCGCGTCAGGTCCCGGCGTCAGGTCAGGGAAAGGCCGCGCGCACCGCGTCCAGTTCGGACTGGGTGACCGGCAGCACGGTGCCGTGCCGGGGGCTCGCCGGCAGGTCGTGGCCGGTGGTGGGCTGCCAGCTGCCGGCGGCGAGGTCGGTGGTCTGGAACGGGACGTAGCCCCGGCCGCCGAACTCGTCGATGAACAGGTACCAGCGGTCCTCGGTGTTGGACTTGAACACCGTCGGCCCCTCACCCCGGCTGAGGTGCCCGGCGCCGACACACTCGGCGACGAAGTCGTAGTCGGTGGCCCGCAGCCGGGTCGACCGCTCCGCGACGATGAACTTCCCGCACGGCGCGTCCGGGCTCGCGCCGCGCTCGTCCTTGGTGTACCGGTAATAGGTGCCGCGGTGCTCGACGATCGTGGAGTCGATCACCGAGTGGCCGGGGTCGACCCAGACGCGCGGCGTGGAGAACGTGCGGAAGTCGCGGGTGGTGGCGTAGAGCATCCGGTTGTAGGAGTCGCCGGTGTGGTCGGGATCGTCGGCGGCGTAGAGCTTCGAGGCCCAGAACACCACGTAGGCGTTGATCTCCCGGTCCCAGAAGGCCTCCGGCGCCCAGGTGTTGCCCGCGGTGTCCGGCGAGACCCGCACGTGCCGCTGTGCCGACCAGTGCACCAGGTCGGTGGACTCCCAGACCTCGATGTGCTTGCTGCCGAAGCGTTGTGCGGCGTCCCAGTCGCCGTTGCCGTGGATGCGCAGGTCGGTGGCGATCAGGTAGAACCGGTCGCCGCGCGGCGAGCGGATGATGAACGGGTCGCGGACTCCCTTGTCCCCCAACGAGGACGTGAGCACCGGACGGCCGCCGGCCAGCTCGTCGAAGCGCAGCGGGTCGTTGCCCCTGCTGGCCGCGAGGTACACCTGCTCGCCCGCCGAGGTGCCCTCGCCGGTGAAGTAGAGGAACAGGTAGCCCGCGTACCGCTGGCCCGCGACCGCCGGCGGGGTGAGGAAACCGGCCGCCAGCACGACGAGCACGAGCAGGACGGGGAGCCGGCGACGAGACAACGGTGCCCGCATGGTGGGTCCTTCGGTCGGCCACAACACTGCGAAGTTAGCGCTAACATAGAACGCCTTCGCGATAGGTGTCAATCAGAGCACGATCTCCCACCGCCGGGGTTGACGTGCGCACTGTGAGCGTTCACTCTAGTGGCCCAGTGACATGGGTCACGCACCGTCCACACGGAGGAAGAGCAAAGGTGCTGAAGAAGATCACGATCGCGTTCGCCGCGGTCCTGCTGACCGCGTGCGGTGCTGGCTCCTCGGGCGACACGTCCGGCGACGACGGCACGATCACGATGGGGTTCGCCCAGGTCGGGGCGGAGAGCGGCTGGCGGACCGCGAACACCAAGTCGGTCCAGGAGGCGGCGAAGGCCGCCGGTATCGAGCTCAAGTTCTCCGACGCGCAGCAGAAACAGGAGAACCAGATCAAGGCGATCCGCTCCTACGTCCAGCAGAAGGTGGACGTGATCGCGTTCAGCCCGGTGGTGGAGACCGGCTGGGACACCGTGCTGCTGGAGGCCAAGCGCGCCAACATCCCGGTGATCCTCACCGACCGCGCCATCGACTCCGAGGACACCTCGCTGTACAAGACCTTCCTCGGCTCGGACTTCGTCGAGGAGGGCAAGAAGGCCGCCGAATGGCTGCTGGACAACGCGACCGGACCGCAGCAGGTGGTCGAGTTGCAGGGCACCACCGGCGCCGCGCCCGCCATCGACCGCAAGGAGGGCTTCGAGGAGGTGATCGCCTCCCGGCCGGAGGTCAAGATCGTCGCCTCGCAGACCGGCGACTTCACCCGCTCCGGCGGAAAGCAGGTGATGGAGGCGTTCCTGCGGTCCACTCCGGACATCGACGTGGTCTACGCGCACAACGACGACATGGGCCTCGGCGCCATCGAGGCGATCAAGGCGGCCGGCAAGGTGCCCGGCAAGGACATCAAGATCATCACCGTGGACGCGGTGAAGGCCGGCATGGAGGCGCTGGCCGCCGGTGAGATCAACTTCATCGTGGAGTGCAACCCGTTGCTCGGCGAGCAGCTGATGGACCTGGCGGAGAAGGTGGTCGCCGGCGAGGAGGTGCCGACCAGGGTGGTCACCGAGGAGGGCACCTTCACCCAGGAGCAGGCCAAGACCGCGCTCCCGGACCGGCAGTACTGATCACCGTCCACAGCAGACGTCCACAGTAGACAAGGCGCAGCATGACCGAACCGCTGGTCGACATGCGGGGCATCAGTGTCGAGTTCCCCGGTGTCAAGGCGTTGCAGGACGTGGACTTCCGGCTGTACCCCGGTGAGGTGCACGCGTTGATGGGCGAGAACGGCGCCGGCAAGTCCACGCTCATCAAGGCGTTGACCGGGGTACACGAGCCGGCGAGCGGCCAGATCGCGCTCGACGGGGTGCCGGTCTCCTTCACCGGGCCCGCCCAGGCGCAGGCGGCCGGGATCAGCACCGTGTACCAGGAGGTCAACCTGTGCCCGAACCTCTCGGTCGCGGAGAACATCCTGCTCGGCCGGGAACCCCGGCGGTTCGGCGCGATCAACGGCCGGGCCATGCGCGCCCGCGCCGCCGGCCTGCTGACGCGGATGGGGTTGACGATCGACCCCGCGTCCGCGCTGGGCAACCACCCGATCGCCGTGCGGCAGTTGGTCGCGATCGCCCGCGCGGTCGCGGTCGACGCCCGGGTGCTGATCCTCGACGAGCCGACGTCCAGTTTGGACGCCGACGAGGTGGCCGAGCTGTTCCGGATCATCCGGGTGCTGCGCGACGAGGGGGTGGCGGTCCTGTTCGTCACCCACTTCCTGGAGCAGGTGTTCCAGATCTCCGACCGGGTCACCGTGCTGCGCAACGGAAGACGCGTCGGTGAGCACGACACCGCGAAGCTGACCAGGCTCGAGCTGGTGTCGGCGATGATCGGCCGGGAGCTGGGGGTGTTGGCGGAGGTGGAGCAGCGCACCGAGCGCCGCCGCGCCGATCCCACTCCCCTGCTGCGCGCCGAGGGCCTCGGCCGCACCGGCGCGATCGCCCCGTTCGACCTGGAGATCCATGCCGGCGAGGTGGTCGGGCTCGCCGGGCTGCTCGGGTCCGGGCGCACCGAACTGGCCCGGCTGCTGTTCGGCGCGGACCGGGCCGACACCGGCAGGCTGCTGCTGGACGGCCGGCCGGTGCGGCTGCGCACGCCGAGGGCGGCGATCGCGAAGGGCATCGCGTTCTCCTCGGAGGACCGCAAGGCCGAAGGGCTGGTCACCGACCTGACGGTGCGGGACAACATCATCCTGGCGATGCAGGCGGCCAGGGGGTGGGCCAGACAGGTCCCCCGGCGCACGGCCGACGAGCTGGTGGCCACCTACGTCGAGCGGTTGGACATCCGCCCGGCGAACCCGGACGCGGTGGTCGCCACCCTGTCCGGCGGCAACCAGCAGAAGGTGCTGCTGGCCCGCTGGCTGATCACCCGGCCGCGGCTGTTGATCCTGGACGAGCCGACCCGGGGCATCGACGTCGGCGCGAAGGCGCAGATCCAGCAGGTGGTGGCCGACCTCGCGGCCGACGGCATGGCGGTGTTGTTCATCTCGGCGGAACTGGAGGAGGTCGTGCGCCTGTGCGACCGGATCGTCGTGCTGCGCGACCGGCACAAGGTCGCCGAGCTGGCGGGCGCGGAGGTCGGCGTGGACGAGGTGCTGGCCCAGATCGCCAGCGGCGCCACCAGGGTGGAGGTCGGCTCGTGACCACGCCCACCGCAGCGAAGGGTCCCTTCGCTGCGCCCACCGCAGTGAAGGGACCCTTCGCTGCGGTTCGACGGGCGGAGGGGTGGCGGTGAACCGGCGGTTGGTGTGGCCGGCGCTGGCGCTGGTCGCCCTGCTGGTGCTGAACTTCGTGGTGACGCCGTCGTTCTTCGAGCTGCGGCTGCAGGACGGGCATCTGTTCGGCAGCCTGGTGGACATCCTGCGCAACGGCGCCCCGACGCTGCTCATCGCGCTCGGGATGACGCTGGTGATCGCCACCAGGGGCATCGACCTGTCCGTCGGCGCGGTCGTGGCCATCGCCGGCGCGGTCGCCTGCACGCACATCGCCGACGGCGGCGGCGCGGTCACCGGGATGGCGCTCGCGCTTGGCGTGTGTGCGGTTCTCGGGCTGTGGAACGGGTTCCTCGTCGCGGTGCTCGGCATCCAGCCCATCATCGCCACACTGGTGCTGATGATCGCCGGCCGCGGCATCGCGATGCTGCTCACCGAGGGCCAGATCGTCACGGTGGACAACGAGGTCTTCCGTCAGGTCGGCGCCGGCTTCGTGGTGCTGCCCATCGCGATCCTGATCAGCCTCGCCGTGCTGCTTGGCGTCGGGCTGGTCACCCGGCGCACCGCGCTGGGCATGCTCATCGAGTCGGTCGGGGTGAACCCGGAGGCCAGCAGGCTCGCCGGCGTCCGGTCGCGCACGATCATCTGGACGGTCTACGTGTTCGCCGCGCTGTGCGCCGGCGTGGCCGGGCTGATGGTCAGCTCCAACGTCAACGCCGCCGACGCCAACAACGCGGGCCTGTGGGTCGAGATGGACGCGATCCTCGCCGTGGTCATCGGCGGCACGCTGCTCACCGGCGGCCGGTACACCCTGCTCGGCACGCTGCTCGGCGCACTGACCATCCAGACCCTCACCACCACCGTCTACACCATCGGCGTGCCCCCGACGGCGACCCTGGTGTTCAAGGCGGGTGTGGTGATCGTCGTGTGCCTGCTCCAGGCGCCCAGGGTCGCGCCGGTGCTGCGCCGGGCCGCCCCACCGCCGACCGAACCGGCCGAACCGGAGGTGGTCGCGCGATGACCGCGCTCGCCGCCCCCCGCGTGCCGTCCCGGTTCCTGCCGGTGATCGCGACGTTCGTGGTGTTCGTGCTGACCTTCGGCGCCGGCTCGGTGCGCTACGAGGGGTTCGCCTCCGGCCAGGTCGTGGCGAACCTGTTCATCGACAACGCCTTCCTCATCGTGCTCGCGGTCGGCATGACGTTCGTCATCCTCACCGGCGGCATCGACCTGTCGGTCGGCGCGGTGGTCGCGCTGTCCACCATGATCGCCGCGGCCACGCTGCAGGCCGGCTGGCCGGCGTGGTTAACGGTGCTCGCCGTGCTCGGCACCGGATCCGGGCTCGGCCTGGGCATGGGGTTGATGATCCACAAGCTGCGGGTGCAGCCGTTCATCGCGACCCTCGCCGGGATGTTCCTGGCCAGGGGGCTGTGTTTCGTGATCAGCGTGGAGTCGGTGGCCATCAAGGACCCGGCGTTCCGCACGATCGCCACCGAGACCGTGCTGCTGCCCGGCGACGTGACGATCACCTACAGCGTGCTGATCGCGCTGCTGGTGGTCGCGGTCGCGGCCTACGTGCTGCACCTGACCCGGTTCGGCCGCACCGTCTACGCCGTGGGCGGCAACGAGCCGTCGGCGACGCTGATGGGGCTGGCGACCGGGCGGGTCAAGGTCGGGGTGTACGTGATCAGCGGGTTCTGCTCGGCGCTCGGCGGGCTGCTGTTCAGCTTCTACATGCTCTCCGGCTACAGCCTGCACGCGGTGGGCATGGAGCTGGACGCCATCGCCGCGGTCGTGGTCGGCGGCACGCTGCTGTCCGGTGGCGTCGGCTACGTGGTCGGCTCGGTGGTGGGCGTCCTGGTCCTCGGCACGGTACAGACGATCATCTCGTTCGAGGGCACCCTCAGCTCGTGGTGGACCAAGATCGTGATCGGCGTCCTGCTCCTGGCCTTCATCGCCCTCCAACGCCTGATCGCGAGATCCCCCGGCGGCGTGCGATGAATGATCACGACGGCAGGTTCGCTTCGATCATCGTGATCACCGGCCCACATCTTTGCGGGCGGCTCAACGGGAGATGCCCAAGCGTCGCGAAATCGCGGTGGTTCGCGCCTTCGTGAGCGGCCAAGGAATGGCTGCGGCCGCTTGAGTGCGAGACTGGGCGGGAGATGTGACGACTCAAGGAGTTCGGTGTGGCCGCTGACGCCCTCGAAGGACCGGTCCCGGCGTCGAGCGAACGGGGCCAGCCGATCCTCAACCTGCTGGACAAGGCCATCGGCCTGCAGACACCGCTGGTGCGCAAGAACATCGCCCGGGCCCGCCAGCGCAACCCGGAGGCGACACCGGCGGAGGTCATCCGCTCCCTGGAGCGGATGTACGTCAGCGCCCTGGCGGGCACCGGGGCCGCGGTCGGGGGCGCCGCGGCAGCGCCCGCCGTCGGCACCGGGATCGCGTTGGCGCTGTCGGCGGGCGAGGCCTTCTCCTCGCTCGAACTGAGCACCTTGTTCGTCCTCTCGGTCGCCGAGGTCCACGGGGTTCCGTTGGACGAGATCGAACGCCGCCGGACGCTCGTCATGGGGATCCTGCTCGGCCAGTCCGGCTCCACCACCATCGGCAAGGTCGCCGAGCGCACCGGCCAGCACTGGGGCCGCCAGATCGTCAGCAAGGTGCCCATGGCAACGCTGCGCCAGATCAACAGCGTCCTGGGCAAGAACTTCATCACCAAGTACGGCAGCAAGCAGGGGATCATCGTGCTCGGCCGGGTGGCCCCGTTCGGCATCGGCGCGGTGATCGGCGGCGGCGCCAACGCCACCGTCGCCACCCTGGCCGTCCGCGCCGCCCGGCGCGCGTTCGGTCCGGCCCCGCAGTCGTGGCCCGAGACATGGCTGAAGCCCGCGGCGGAGTCGAACCCGGGGTAGGTGCCCGCCATCAACAACCAACCGACAAGATCGCGTTTCGGCGCCGCGTCACCGCGTGGTCTGGAAGCGGAAGAACCGGATGAACAGCTCCGGCTGCACGCCGGCCGGCCAGTAGGCGACGAAGTACAGGTCGTGCACGCCGCCGGGGTCGGTCACGTCGGCCGCGAGCCAGGCGTACACCCGGTCGTTGAGCGAGGTCGACCCGGTGTGGGGCACGTCGGGGAAGGTGGCGACCACCGGGCCGGTCGGTGAGTCCGCGCGCACGGTCAGGTCGACGCCGGGCTGTCTGGTGGCGAACTCCATGGTCAGGTGGTCGATCCCGGCCAGGTTGATCCGGGGGAAGGAGAACCAGTTGCCCCGGTCGGGCACGAACAGCTGCCCGAAGTACAGCCCGACGCCCGCGCCGTTCTGGTAGTTGCGGCCCTGGTACTCGCGCGGGTGCAGCACGATGTCGGCCGAGCCGGTGAGCGGCGGCGCGCCGGCCGCTCCCCCGCCGTCGGTGTAGGACGCGCCGAGGATGTGGAAGACGTAGGCGTCCGAGCCGTGGCCGGGATCGGCCCGCGGGCTCAGCACCCCGGTGCAGTCCGGCCCCGGTCTGGCCTCGCCCTGCGGGTGTCCGTGCTGGTTGTGCCCGAGCTGGTAGGTCACCAGGATCTTCGTGCAGTCGACCGGTCCGTCCTCGGGATCGGTTGCCTGTACCCGGAACGGCAGGTCCTGGCCGAACTCCGCCCAGCCGCCGTCGGCCGGCGTCACGATCGTCAGCGCCGGGCGGGTGTTGCCGGCGACCATGGTCAGGTTGCCGACCGACACCGCGCCGTTCGCGTCGGTGACCGTGACCCTGGCGGTGTGCTCGCCCGCGGTCGCGTAGGTCCACGACGCCGCCGGGCCGGTCGCGTCCGGCACGCCGTCGCCGGTGAAGTCCCACGAGAAGCTCAGCGGATCACCGTCGGGGTCGGTCGTGCCGCCCGCGTCGACGTCGACGGACAGCGGCAGCGGCCCGGAGTCCACAGAGGACTCCGTGGCCACCAGCGGCGCGCGGTTACCCTCCACGTAGTCGATCCGGTAGAGGCCGGAGTCGTCGTTGGACGAACCCCAGCCGTTGCCGTACTCCAGCACGTACAGCGACCCGTCCGGTCCGAACTCCAGGTCCATCGGCTTGCGGAACTCGGCCGCCGGCAGGAACTCGGTGAGCGTACCCGGCGCGCCGGTGTGGTGGTCCACCGGCAGCGTCTGGAGCCAGTCGGTGGTCCAGTCGTAGAGGAAACGCTGCTGGTCGAACCACTGCGGGAACTTGGTCGGCGACGGGTTCGCCGGGTCGAAGGTGTAGCGCGGGCCGGCCATCGCGCCACCGCCGAACAGCGTCGGGAAGTAGTCCGGCTGCTTGTCGTAGGTGTAGTAGATGTCCGCCGGCCTGATCGGCGGCAGGTGCACCAGGCCGGTGTTGTTGGGCGAGTCGTTCACCGGTGCGGCGCAGTCGAACCACGGGCCAGGCTGGTTCTCGACGTAGTCCCAGTCGTTGTACGGGACGTTGTTCATCGTGCAGTAGGGCCAGCCGTAGTTGCCCGGCTCCCGGATCAGCAGCGCGCGCACGTGCCCGGCCGGGCCGCGCTCCGGGTTGGCCACCACGGCGTCCGGGCCGTAGTCGGCCATCCACAGCGTGCCGGTCGCCGGATCCCAGTCGCCGAGCGTGAACGGGTTGCGGAAGCCCATCGCGTAGATCTCGGGCCGGGTCCTGGCGGTGCCCGGCGGGAACAGGTTGCCCGGCGGGATGTCGTAGCCGCCGGCCGGTTTCGGCGTGATGCGCAGGATCTTGCCGTTGAGGTCGTTGGTGTTGGCCGAGGTGCGCTGCGCGTCGCCGCCGGCCTGGCCGGGCCGCTCGTCGGTCGGCGGGAAGCCGTGCGAGGCACAGCAGTCGGCGTTGTCCCCGGTGGCGATGAACAGCTGCCCGTCCGGCGTCGGCAACAGGTCGCCCGCGGAGTGCCAGCCGGGAACGCCGATCGGGTGCTGGATGTCGATGATCGGCGTCTCGGCGGCGGGGTCCAGGAAGTTGTCGGGGGTCAGGGTGAACCGGGAGACGCGGGAGACGAACGTCTGGTCCCAGTCCGGCGGCGAGTAGTGCAGGTAGAGCTGCCCGGTGGTGGCGAAGTCGGGCGCGAGGGCGAGCCCGACCAGGCCGAGCTCGCCGGTGACCCGCACCGGGATCGCCCCGGCGACCGTGGCGGCCTGGGTGTCCGGGTCCCAGACCTTCACCCGGCCGTCGCGTTCGATGAACACGACCCGGCCGTCCTGCGCGACCGCGATCCGCATCGGCTGGGTCAGGTCGGTGTCGGCCAGTACGACCTTCTGGAACCGTTCCGCGACCGGCGGCGGGTACCCCGGGTCGGGGTGGGCCGCCGCCGGCCCACTGACCACAGTTGACAGCAGGAGGGCGGTGACCGCGAGCAGCGCGCGGCTGACACCGGTGCGAGACACGCCGGACCTCCACGGGGAAGAGGACCTCGGGCACGAATGTGCCGCGCTTGCAACGTAAGCAGCCGGTTGCGGAAAGTCAACGCGGAGCTGTCATGGCCGGTCGAGCAACGGGATCAGCTGCTCCTCCTCGTAGACGAGGTGCGCCTCCAGCTCGTCGATGAGCCGCTCGACCTCCCGCAGGCCGCCCGTCCCGGTCGACACCACCCGCCGCAGGTCCTCGACCAGGCCGGCCACTGTGACGTGCTCGGCGCGCAGCCGCTCGATCACCGGCGCCAGCTCGGGATGGCGCTCGCCGAGCGTGCCGAACATGTGCTGGTCCTCCATCTGGTGATGGAAACCCAGGCCGGCGCACACGGTCAGGCAGTTGATCCGCAGCTGCGCGCCCAGGGTCGGGCCGGCGGCGGCGAACTCCGTGCGGATCGTCGCCAGCTCCCGCCGGAACGCGTCGTGGATGTGCGCGAGCCCCTCGCCGAACGAGGTCGCGAGCGGCTGCCGGCCGCCGGTCTCGGTCAGCGCGACCACCGGCAGCGTGCGCCCCGACCTGGTCTCGTAGTCCGCCCAGTCGGGCTCGGCCTCGACCGCGCGGGCGAACAGCTCGGCGCGCTCCGCGCCGGTGAGCACCGTGGCCTCGGCCTCGTAGCTGAACAACCCGTCCTCGACGGTGACCAGCGGGTTGGCCACGAGGTTGTGGAACCAGGCGGGGTGGCGGGGCGAGCCGCCGGCGGATCCGATGACCAGGATCCGATCGCCGTCATCTGGCAGGTACCCGAGCGGCACGGTGTGCCGGGCACCCGTGCGGGCGCCGGTGGTGGTGAGCAGGATCAGGCGAGCGCCCTCGAAGTAGCCGCCGACGCGGCCGTGGTTGGCGCGGAACTCCTCGATGACCTGCTGGGTGAAATCGATGGTCAATTGTTCTCCACATCATCAGATTGGGCATGACAAGAAAGCGATGTGTGGAGAGACAAGGCGGGCCACGGGCCCACCCGGCGATCACGCCGTGACCGGGAACCTCACTCGTGCGTGGCCAGTGCTGGCCGACCCGGTAGTCACGTTCCCGACCATAGCGGCGTGAACGCCCCTGGTCAAAGCACCAGTAGAGCCGACCCCGGCCCACCCGCCCAGGCTCAACGCCCTGAATGCCCCATTCAGGACGTTGAGCGTCCCCAATGCCTCATTCAGGGCAGTTGGGGCCGGGCGGGCTACCCGACGGAGATGACGCCGTCGGGGCCCCGGGTGCAGGCCACCGCGCGCGCCGAGGTCGACGCCGCGCCGTCCAGACACTGGCCGAGCACGCCGTAGCCGTTGGCGTTGGGGTGCCAGGACTCCTGGCAGGTCTGGAAGTAGTCGGCACAGGTGGTGGCGATCCGCTGGATGGCGATCTTGTCCCGGCCGTCCAGGCTGGTCACCGGCACGCCGCTTGGCCCGTCCTGCAGCCGGATCGGCGTGGCCAGCGCGTTGTCCGGGCTGCCGTCGGCCTCACACAGCCGCGCCCCGTCGAAGGCCCGCTGGACGTTGAGGTGCACCAGGTCCGCGCCGGGGAACTCCGCCGACAGCGTCGCGTGGGTCGAGGCGACCAGCTGGCCGAGTCCCTGGGAGAACAGGTGACCGGCGCCCATGCTTGCCCGGTGCGCCGGGCAGCCCGCCGCGTACCGCTCGGCGCCCAGCGCGCGGAACTTGTCGCGGTCGTCGGCCCGGCCGTCCTCCTCGTGGTAGCGGGCGGCGAAGTCGGGCGGCAGCGGGTTGGTGTAGTCCTGGAACACCACGCGGTGCTGCCCGTCGGCGTCGACCTCGGCGAGGGTGGTCAGCAGCGCGCGCAACGCAGTGGTCGTCTCGGCCGTGGCCGCGGCGAACTCGGCGTCGGTGGCCAGATCGGTGATGGTGCACGGCTCCTGCGGCGGGTCGCCGGCCCAGAACTCCCACCACCCGGTCCACGCGTCGGCGATGAACCTGTTGGCGCACACCGAGGCCGCGTCCCCGAAGGTGAACGAGCCGTTGTTGGAGCTGAGGCCGACCAGCACCAGGTCGATGTCGTGGGTGCCCGCCACCCCGCGCAGCTGGTCGAGCTGGGCGGGCACCTGGCGGCCCTTCTCCCGGTTGGCCGACGCGGTGGCGATGTCGTGCGGCTGGCCGCCGGAGCAGGCGAGGTTGAACCGGTCCTGGATGCCGGGCAGCGACGCCCGGAACAGTGACGCGTTGGGTGAGCGGTGACAGAAGTAGGCGTTGGCGTTGGGCGCCGACCAGCCGGGGAAGCCCTGTGCGACACCGTTCGTGTCGGGCACCGCGGCGTAGTCGCCGCCGCCCTCGCCGCTGATGAAGCTGTCGCCGATGGCGACGGCGGCGGTGGGTAACGCGGTCGGTTCGGGCGCGGTCGGTTCGGTGGCCAGCGCCGGTAGCACGGCGGCGGAGGTGAGGGTGACCGCGACGGCTGCGGTCACCAGGGAACGACGGAGCAGGGACATCTCACGGCCTTCCGGTGAGCCAGGACAGAACGTGAATAGATTTCACGTCGATCTGACCACCTCGCCGGGACCCCGTCAAGATCCGAACGTCGGTACCGTGGATGGCGGCCGAGAGACGGCCCGATCCGTCGTTCCGACTCGTTCTCGAGCGATCCTCGATTCCGGCCACCAAACCTTGGCCGAACGACCCGGCAGGCAAGGGGCACCAGATGGCGAAGAGAGCACGGGTTCTGCTGCTCACCGACAACGAGCGCAACCACCGCCACGCCCGGCAGCTGATCGACGCCGGTGCGCTGCCGGTGCGCAACCCGTGGCTGCTCGGTCCGGCCGACCTGGACGCGCTCACGGTGTCACCGGCCGCGGTGGTGGCCCTCGGCGCCGGCGCGGTGCTGCCGGCCGCGCACCTGCGCGAGCGGCTCGATCTGCCGGGACCCCGGCCGATGGACCTCCACGAGATCGCCTCGACCACCGACCTGCCGCTCACCGGCTCGATCGACCGGCAGGAGTGGCTCGGCGCCGAGGTGTGCCATGTGGACGGTGTGGTGCTCGGCGGCCAGGTGCTGTTCGCGACCGCGTCCCGCTGCCTGGGCGCCCACTACGAGCACACGGTCGGCGCCGGCACCGGCGCGGTCACCATCGACGACGCCGAGGCCGGCCGGCTGTTCGCGGCCGCGGAAGCCGCGGTCACCCGGGCTTCGGTGCCCGACGGCGCGTTCCACGTCGAGCTGTTCGACCTGCCGGCCGGGCCGGTGCTGCTCAGTGTCGCGCCACATCCGCCGAGCACGCTCGGCCAGGCGCTGACCCGCGTGGCCACCGGCGTCGACCTGCTCGCCGAACACATCCGCGCCGGGGTCGGCCGGCCGACCATCCCGCGCCGGACCCGGTCGGACTACGCCGGCTACTGGCAGGTGCCGCGCTCACGCACGCAGCGGACCCGGCCGACACCGGTACTCCCGGCACTGCACGGCGAGATCGTGCTGGCCACCCTGCCCCGGCCGGGCAGGCCGGCGCCGACGGAGGTCGTCGTGCGCGCGGCCGACCCGGCGGTCGTGCTCACCGACCTGATCAGCCTGCGGGAGCGCCTCGACGAGTCGGTCAGCACGACCTGACCTCAGTCCGCGACGGTGGACCGGACCGGGGTGCCCAGCTCGATCGTGCGGCTGACCGTGCACAGCCGGTCGTGGGAGAGCTTGACCGTGCGGGCCAGCAGCGTGCGCGCCTGGTCGCCGGCCTGCCCCGCCGGCAGCCGCACGTCGAAGGTCACCGCGAGGTTGGTCAGGTGGTTGCCGGACTCGTCCTGGATCTTGTCGCCGCTGACCGTCACGGTGAACGTGTCCGGCTCGGTGCGCCTGCTGATGACCACGTCCGCGTCGGTGGCCGTACAGCTGCCGATGGCCGCCAGCAGCAGCTCGACCGGGGTGAAGTCGTCCCCGCCGATGGGCAGTGTGCCGCCGCGGGCGTTGCTGGCGACATAACGCCCGGTCGCGACCCGCTCGACCTGTACCGACCTGTAGGTGTCCTCAGCCATGGACCCGACAGTAGTGGTCAGGCGTCGTGGCGCCGGACCGCCACGAACCCGCCGGCCACGGCCACCAGCGCCCAGCCGAACAGCAGCAGCAACGCGACGCCCGGCCCGTAGACGGTGGACCCGAAGGTGCCCGGCGCCTGCGGCACGCTCTGCATGAGGATCATCCCCGCCTGGTCGGGCAGGAACTGGGTGACGTCCCGAATGGCCGGCAGGTTGCTCAGCCCCTGGGAGTTGAGGAACAGGATCGGAATGAGAATGCCCAGGCACAGCGCCGTACTGCGCAGCATCGCGGCCACCCCCATCGCGAACACGCTCATCAGCGTGAGGAACGCGCACGCGCCGAGCACCGCGCGCAGTGCCCCCGGCGCGCCGAGGGTGACGCCGCGCTCCCCCAGCAACGGCTGGGTGACGAAGAACGCGCCGAACGCGCTCAGCGCCGAGACCACGAACGCGATCGCCGTCCCGGTCGCCACCTTGGCCGCGAGGAACACGTCGCGCCGAGGCACCGCGGCCAACGAGGCCAGGATGGTGCCGGTGGTGAACTCGGTACTCACCACCAGTACCCCGAACACCACCAGCACGATCAGTCCGATCGTCAGTCCGAAGTACCCCCAGCGCACCGGATCCCAGACCAACCCCGGCGCCAGCGGGGACTCGCGCAGCGAGATGCCGATCAGCGCGGACAACCCGATCGACACCACTACCGCGATCAGCAGACTCCACCACGTGGACCGGACCGTGCGTGCCTTGGTCAGCTCGGCCAGGACCGCTCCCCGAAACCCGGTCATCCGGCACCTCCGGTCATCCGCATGAACGCCTCCTCCAGGGATGCCGTCCGCACCCCGATCTCGTGCACCACCACCTGGTTGGCCGCGACCAGCTCACCGATCCGGTCCGCGCCGACGCCGTGGGCCTCGATCGCCCCGTCTGCGGCGTCGGTGACCGTGATGCCCGCTGAATCGAGTACCTCGCGCAACCGTGCTGGCGCCGGCGTGGTGATCCGCACGTGCGAGCCGGCGTGCTCGGCGACGAACTCGGCCACCGAGGTGTCCGCGCGCAACCGCCCGCCGACGATCACGACCAGATGCTCCGCGGTCAGCGCCAGCTCGCTCATCAGGTGGCTGGACACCAGCACCGTGCGGCCCTGCGCGGCCAGGTCTCGGACCAGCGTGCGCAGCCAGACGATGCCCTCCGGGTCCAGTCCGTTGACCGGCTCGTCGAGCAGCAGCACCGGCGGGTCGCCGAGCAACGCGGCCGCCAGGCCGAGCCGTTGGGCCATGCCGAGGGAGAAACCCTTGGTACGCCGGCGGGTCACGTCCGCGAGGCCGACCTGGGCGAGCACCTCGCCGACCCGGGAGTCGGGGATGCCGTTGGTCTGCGCGAGCCACCGCAGATGGGCGTGCGCGCTGCGCCCGCCGTGGGTGGAGCGCGCCTCCAGCAGCGCGCCGACCTGCCGCAGCGGCTGGTCGATGTCCCGGTAGCGGCGGCCGTCGATGAGCACCCGGCCGCCGCTGGGGCGGTCCAGGTCGATCATCATCCGCATGGTCGTCGACTTGCCGGCACCGTTGGGCCCGAGGAACCCGGTCACCCGGCCCGGCCGCACGGTGAACGACAGGTCGTCCACGGCGACCGTCGCGCCGTAGCGCTTGCTGAGTCCATCCACTTCGATCACACCGACACGCTAGGCAGCGCGGCCCGCCCGGCGCTGTCCTCGAACGTCGCCCGTCCGGTCAACCAAAGTCGACCCGCAGATCGACCCGTAGCCTGCTCGCATGGGCCGACATCTCGCCGCCGTCCTCGTGGTCATGGCCGACGTCCTCCTCTTCGCCGCGGCACACCCGCCGGTCGCGGTCCTGGCCTACGCGCCGGCCGGCGCGCTGCTGGTGTTCGCGCGCCGGGGCCCGCTGCTGACCTTCGCCGCGACGCTCGGGCTGGCCGTGCTCACCGGCGGGTCCTACCCGCTGCTGATCTGGGTCGCCTACCGCACCGGGCTCGCCGCGGTGTCCCGCCGCGACAGCGCGGTGGTGGCCGGCGCGGTCGTCGGCTGGGCGGCGGTGACCTTCGTGCTGCGCACCGGGCCGGAGGCCGTCGGCGCGTGTCTGGTGTTCGTGGTGCTGCCGTTGCTCGTCGGGCGCTACCTCGCCCAGCAGCGGCGGTTGGTGGACGCGCTGGAGGCACGCAACAGCCAGCTGCGCCGGGAGCGGGAGCTGCTCGCCGAGCGGGAGCAGCTGCGCGAGCGGCTGCGGATCTCCCGGGACATGCACGACTCGCTCGGCCGCCGGCTGAGCCTGGTCTCGGTGCAGGCCGCCGCCCTCGAGGTGAGCGAGCTGCCGGCGCCGCAGCGGATCGCCGTCGAGTCGCTGGCCACCGCCACCCGGGCCGCGGTGACCGAGCTGTACGAGCTGATCGGCTCGCTGCGCGGCAGCGCGGAGGAGCCGGCGCCCGGGCTGGCCGCGGTCGACGCCCTCGCCGGCGAGTTCCGCACGGCCGGGGTCGCGGTGACCGTGTGCGCCCAGGGTGACCCCCGGCCGCTGTCGCCCGGCGTGGACACCGCGGCCTTCCGGGTGGTCGAGGAGGGCCTGACCAACGCCGCGAAGCACGCCGAGGGCCACCCGGTGACCGTGCGGCTGGACTGGGAGCCCGACGCGCTGGTGCTGAGCGTGACCAACCCGGTGGCCGACCGGCGGCCGGGACCGGGCGCGCGGCTGGGGCTGGCCGGGTTGCGCGAGCGCGTCGAGCCGGCGGGCGGGTTCCTGGACCACCGGGAGACCGGCGGGTGGTTCCGGCTCGTGGCCATGCTGCCGACCAGCGCGCCGGTCCCGGCCGAGCCGGAGATCGGCCGGGTGCGGGCCACCGCGCTCGGCGTGGTCACCGGCGCGCTGCTGTTCGCCATGCTCCCGGCGACCATGCTGACCGGGGTGAGCTGAGCTGATCCGGGTCCTGATCGCCGACGACGAGCCGTTGATCGCCACCGGGGTGCGCACCGTGCTGGCGGCGGCGGGCGACATCGACGTGGTCGCCACCGCGACGAACGGGTCGGCCGCGGTGGCCGCCGCGCTCGAGCACCGCCCCGACGTCGTGCTGCTGGACATCACGATGCCGGTGCTCGACGGTCTCGGCGCGCTCGCCGAGCTGCGCCGCGTGCTGCCGGCGACCAGACCCGTCATGCTCACCTCCTACGGCACCGAGCCCAACGTGCTGCGCGCGCTGGCCGCCGGTGCCGCGGGCTTCGTGCTCAAGCACTGCACGCCCGACGAGCTGGTCCGCGCCGTGCGCGCGGCGCACACCGGCGACGCGTTCCTCTCCCCCGAGGTCACCCGGCTGGTGCTCGGCATGGTCGGCCAGACGGCCGGGCGCCGGCACGAGGCCGCCGCCCGGCTGGCCGCGCTCTCCCCCCGGGAGACCGAGATCGCCGCGCTGGTCGCGCAGGGCCTGTCCAACGCCGAGATCGGCCGCCGGGCCAACATGAGCGAGACCACCATCAAGACCTACGTCAGCCGGCTGCTGACCAAGCTGAACTGCGCGAACCGGGTCGAGGTCGCCCTGCTGGCCCGGGACGCGGGAGCCTGAGTTTTCCGGATCCTTGAACCGGTCACCCGCCGCGCACGTGTCATTGTTGTGAGCCAGAGCCTGTCCAGTACCCTCGCTTTCGACCCGCGCAGTGTCTGGCTTCCGCGTGTGGCCCCGCGACCTCGCGAACAAAACTCTGGGCAGGTGACGGCAAGCGTGGCGATAACCGGCAGGCGAGCCCGCCGGACCAAACAAGTTCCCGGCGAGGAGCTGGTGCGCGCCCTCTACGCCGAACACGGCCGCAGCCTGCTGGCCTACGCCGTCCGCCTCACCAACGACCGGGCGGCGGCCGAGGACGTGGTGCAGGAGACCCTGCTACGCGCCTGGAAACACGCCGACGACCTGCGCAACAACGTCGGCTCGGTACGCGGCTGGCTGCTCACCGTGGCGCGCAACATCATCACCGACCGGGCGCGGGCACGGGCCGTGCGCCCGACCGAGGTGAACCAGGAGGTCGAGGTCCCGGCCGCGCAGCGCGACCACGCCGACGACGTGGTCAACGCGATGACCGTGCTGGGCGCGATGGACCGGCTCTCGCCTGATCATCGGGCGGTGCTGGTGGAGCTCTACTACCGTGGCCGCACGGTCAACGAGACCGCGAACGTACTGGGCATCGCTCCCGGCACGGTCAAATCGAGGTCCTACCACGCGGTGCGCGCGCTGCGGGCGACGCTTGGCCAGGCCGGGGAGGTGCCGCGATGAGCTCGGTCGAACACGACCGCTCGGTGCTCGGCGCCTATGCGCTCGGCGCGCTGGACCCCGCCGAGGAGCGCGCGGTCCACGCCCACGTGTCGACCTGTCCGGAGTGCCAGCGTGAGCTGGCGGAGTTCGTCGACCTGCGCCAGCAGCTGGACCAGGTGCCGCCGGAGGCGTTCCTGGACGGTCCGCCGGACGGTGGCGACTTCCTGCTGCAGAACACCCTGCGGCGGGTGCGCGCCGCCGACCCGCCGGCCGCGCCGAAGCGGTCGTTCGGGCTGATCGCGGCGGCGGTCGCGGTGGTCGCGGCGGTGGCGTTGGGCGGCGGGATCGTCATCGGCCGGCAGACCGCGCCCGAACCGGCGACGGCGTTGCCGGCGGGCACGGTCAGCGCCGAGGCGACCGATCCGACCACCGGCGCGTCGATGCGGGTGGAGGTCGAGCCGAGAGCGGGCTGGGTGTGGGTCAACGCCCAGATCGAGGGCGTGCCGGCGGGTGAGAAGTGTGAGCTGGTGGTCGTCCCGCGCGACGGTGAGCCGCTGACCGCTGGCAGTTGGGTGGTGTCCGAGAAGGGCGAGGAGGAGGGCCTGCCGCTCGAGGGCACGGCGCTGATCCCGCCCGGCGAGGTCGAGGAGGTGCGGGTGGTCACCCTCGACGGCCGCACCATGGTGTCGGTACCGCTCTGAGTCCGCTGCCGGCAAGGTTGCCGGTACCGGCGGTTCACCCCGGTGTCCTAGCGTGTCGGTGCTGATCCCCCGATGCGTTGGAGGTATGCCGTGCGGGCATTATCCCGATCACTGTTGCTGGTGTTGGCGTTGGTCGGACTGGTCGCCGGGGCGGTGCCGGCCGCCGCCGCGCCGGCCGCCGCCGACCGGACGCGGCCGCTCGCGCAGGCACACGCGCACAACGACTACGAGCACGACCGGCCGCTGTTCGACGCGCTGGCGCACGGGTTCACCAGTGTGGAGGCCGACATCTACCTGGTGGACGGCGACCTGCTGATCGCGCACGACCCCGAGGACCTCGACCCGGCGCGTACGTTGCGGTCGCTGTACCTGGAACCGTTGCGGCGCCTGGCGTTGACCGGTGGGGTGTACCCGGGCAAGCGGGTGGAGTTCCAGCTGCTGATCGACCTGAAGACCGAGGGCGAGTCGACCTACGCCGCGCTGGACGCGCTGCTGCGCTCGCCGAGGTACGGCTTCCTGTGGACCTCCTACCGCTTCGGCCGGGTCTGGCGCGGCCCGGTGACCGCGGTGGTCTCCGGCAACCGCCCACGGGAGACGATGGCCGCCCAACGCAGCCGCGTGGCCTTCTACGACGGCCGCATCGCCAACCAGGACGACCTCGGCCCCGGCTCGGCCGCCACCCTGACCCCGCTGGTCTCCGACAACTGGACCAACCTGTTCACCTGGACCGGCGTTGGCCAGATGCCAGCCCCCGAGCGCGCGAAACTCCACGACATCGTGACCACCGCCCACGACGCTGGCCAACGAGTCCGCTTCTGGGCCACCCCCGACACCCCCGGCCCCGCCCGCGACGCCGTCTGGCAGGAACTGGTCGACGCCGACGTGGACCACATCAACACCGACGACCTGGCCGGCCTCGCCACCTTCCTCAAACCCTGACCCCGCGAGTCCAACCCTCATGACCCGCGAGTCCAACGCTCCCGACACGGCGTTCGCTCCGACGGCGTGTTCGGAGCGTTGAACTCGCGTGTCCGGATGGTTGGACTCGCGGGTGGTCAGGGGGTGGTTCTGCGGGCGCGGAAGGCGGCGGCCTTGACGCGGTTCTGGCAGGCGGTGGAGCAGAAGCGGCGGGTGGCGTTGCGGGAGATGTCGACGTAGACGCGGTCGCAGGTGGCGGCGTTGCAGATGCCGAGGCGGTCGATCGCGGCGGTGCCCAGGACGATCGCCAGGCCGGTGGCCATGGACGCGGCCCAGCTCACCGCCCACGCCGCGTCCGCGCTGTGGAAGTGCAGGTGCCACGGCTCGCCGTCGTGTCGGGACAGGGTGGGCATCGCGGCGGTCTCGCGCATGATCACGTTCAGGGTCGCGCAGGCCTGGTCGACCTCGCCGGCCTCGACCCGCTCGATCACCGCGCGCAGCCGGGTCACCCACGCCGTCAGGTCGGCCGCCTCGGTCGGGGTCGGGTGGCCGGGGGTGCGTGCCGGCGGGACCGCGGCGCGCACCGCGGCCACCAGGTCGGCCGGTGGTGGGAACGGGCGTCCGTGGCGCTCGCCCGGCGTGACGTCGTTGATCAACGTCACCGTGTTGCGCACCACGTCACTCGTGTGACTGTCAAAGTCCAATTGACCAGTTACCTCCGGGAGGTTAGCGTCACTGTCGTTGAGCCTAACAACAGTGATGGAGGTTCGCGGTGCGGTTGTCGACGGCACAGCAGTGGGTCCAGCGCTGGGACGCCCAGCAGGAGCGCTACATCCCCGACCGCGAGGAGCGGTTCCGCGTGGTCATCGACGTCGTCCGGACCGCCGTTGGCGGCGACGCGGCCAGCGTGGTCGACCTCGGCTGTGGCCCCGGCTCCCTGTCGGCGCGGCTGGCCGACGCCTTCCCACACGCGGACATCGTCGGCGTGGACGCCGACCCGCTGCTGCTCGGCCTCGGCACGGCCAACGTCGACCCGAACGTCCGGCTGGTGCGGGCCGATCTCGGCGACCCGGCCTGGCCAGACCACACCGGGCTCAACACGCCGTGGGACGCGGCCGTCTCCTCCACCGCGCTGCACTGGCTCGCACCCGACGCCCTGGCCGCCCTCTACCGCATCCTCGCCAAGCGGCTGCGCCCCGGCGGCCTGTTCGTCAACGCCGACCACATGCGCCCCGGAACGTCCACACTGGACACGATCGCCAGGACGGTACTCGAACGGCGAGGCACCCGCGTCGGCACCGACACCAACGAGGACTGGGCCACGTGGTGGCAGGCACTGCGCGCCGACGAGGAACTCGCCCCGCTGCTCGACCGCCGCACCGAGAACACCGTCGCCCACAGCAGCGAGAACGACCTCACCGTCGGCCAACACGCGGAACTGCTCCGCGCGGCCGGTTTCCGCGAAGCGGCCCCGGTCTGGCAGTTCGGCGACGACCACGTGCTCGTCGCCGTCCGCTGACCTCACAGGGCGGGCGACCGGCCCTCGTAGGGGGTCGACAGCACGACCGTGGTGCGGGTGGACACCTTGGCCGCCTCGCGGACCCGCCGCAGCAGATCCTCCAGCGCGACCGGCGAGGCCACCCGCACCAACAGGATGTAGGACTCGTCCCCGGCCACCGAGTAGCAGGACTCGATCTCCCGGATGTTCTCCAGCCGCAGCGGGTAGTCGTCCGGCGCGGCCGGGTCGATCGGGGTCAGCGAGATGAACGCGGTCAGCGGCAGGCCGATCGACTCGCCGTCCAGCCGGGCCGCATACCCGCGGATCACCCCACGCTGCTCCAGCCGGCGCACCCGCTGGTGCACCGCCGACACCGACAGCCCCACTCGTTCGGCCAGATCGGTGAAGCTGCATCTGCCGTCCGCGGCCAACTCCCGCGCGATCGCCTGGTCGATCTGCTCCAACTCGGTCATGCGGGAAGCACGGCCAGGTCGTGGGACCGGTTGTTCAGCGACTCGACGCCGTCCTCGGTGACCACCACGATGTCCTCGATCCGCGCGCCCCACCGGCCGGGCTGGTAGATCCCCGGCTCCACGCTGAACGCCATCCCCGGCTCGAGAATCAACCGGTTGCCGCCGACGATGTACGGGTCCTCGTGCACGTCCAGCCCGATGCCGTGCCCGGTGCGGTGGATGAACTGCTCACCGAACCCGGCGTCGGCGATGACCGAGCGGGCCGCGGCGTCCACCTCCTCGGCGGCGATCCCCGGCCGCACCGCGGCCACGGCCGCCGCCTGCGCCGCCCGCAGCACGGCGTAGGTGGCGGTGACGTCGGGCAGCGCGGGCGCGCCCATGACATAGGTCCGCGTGCTGTCCGAACAGTAGCCGTCGTCGACCGGGCCACCGATGTCGATCACCACCACGTCGCCGGCCTCGACCACCCGGTCGGACAGGCTGTGGTGCGGGCTCGCGCTGTTGGGCCCGGAGCCGACGATCACGAACTCGGCGACCGCGTGCCCCTCCGCCACGATCGCCGCCGCGATGTCCGCGCCGATCGCCGCCTCGGTCCGCCCGACCCGCAGGAACTCCGCCATCCGCGCGTGCACCCGGTCGATCGCCGCACCCGCCCGGCGCAGCGACGCGACCTCGCCCGCGTCCTTGCGCATCCGCAGCTCACGCACGATCGGCCCGGCGAGCACCTGCGCCGCGTCCGGCAGCGCGCCCCGCAGCCCGAGCACGTGCAGTGCCGGCATCATGTCGCCGAGCGCCACCCGCGCCGCCCGGCCGAGCCGAGCCGAGACCAGCGCGTAGGGGTCCTCGCCGTCGACCCAGGTGGCGACCTCGACCCCGAGCGCGTCGGTCGGCACCGCGTCGTAGCCGGGGGCCTCCAGCTTCGGCACCACCAGCACGGGCAGCCCGTCGGCCGGCACCAGCAGGCAGGTCAACCGTTCGAACGAGCTCCCGGTGCAGCCGAGCAGGTACTTCAGGTCCGACCCCGGCGCCAGCACCACGGCGTCCGCACCGGCGGCGCCGGTCGCCTCCCTGGCCCGGTCCAGCCGCGTGCGCAGCGCCGATGGGTCGACTGAGGTCACGGTGTTCGACATAACGCCTAAGCCTAGTCGCCCACATCAGCGACATTTTCGGCGATCAACACCGGGCGTCCCCGGGGAGGCGGGCCGCATGGCAGGCTGACGGCCGTGAGTCGTCCTCTCGCGCTGCTCGACGCGGCCAGCCTGTACTTCCGCTCGTTCTACGCCCTGCCGGACTCGATGACCGCGCCGGACGGCACGGTGGTGAACGCGGTCCGGGGGTTCGCCGACACGATCGCGCGCATCCTCACCGAGCGCCGCCCCGGCCGGCTGGTGGCCTGCATGGACGCCGACTGGCGGCCGGCGTTCCGGGTGAACGCGCTGCCCTCCTACAAGGCCCACCGCCTGGCCGACCCGGTGAACAACGTCGAGGAGGTGCCGGACACCCTGACCCCACAGGTGCCGATCATCCGCGACCTGCTCGCCGCGGTCGGCCTGGCCACCGCCGAGGCCGCGGGCTACGAGGCCGACGACGTGATCGGCACGCTCGCCGCCCGCGAGGCCACAGACCCGGTCGAGGTCGTCTCCGGGGACCGGGACCTGTTCCAGGTGGTTCGCGACGAGCCGACCCCGATCAGCGTGATCTACGTCGGCCGGGGCTGGGCCAAAGCGGAGGTGCTCGGCCCGCGCGAGCTGGCCGCCCGCTACGACCTGCCCCCGGACAACAGCGGCCCCGCCTACGCCGACATGGCCCTGCTGCGCGGCGACCCGTCCGACGGTCTGCCGGGTGTGACCGGCGTCGGCGAGAAGACCGCGGCGAAGCTGATCACCCGCTTCGGCTCGCTGGACGGCCTGCTCGCCGCCGCCGCGGCCGACGACAAGCTGGTGCCGCTGCGGGTGAAGACCGCGCTGGCCGACGCCGCCGCCTACGTGGCCGCCGCGCCGCTGGTGGTCCGGGTGGCCGTGGACGCCGAGGTGATCGTCGACCGGGACGACGCCGTGCCGGCCAAGGCCCGCGACCTCGAGCGCGTTCGGCAGTTGCAGCAGCAGTGGAACCTCGGCGCCTCGGTGGACCGGCTGCTGGCCGCGCTGCCCGGCGCGGTCGAGTAGAGTCCGCGCCATGTCGAGCCCCGAGGCATCCAGGGTGGGGGCTTTCGGTCACGCCGTCAGCCCCCTGAACCACTAGCTCCCCGCCCGCTTTCTTCGCAGGCGCGCGCACTTCCGGGCGCTGACCGCGGTGACGAGACGTCTCCCGTCGTTCTCTCGCACCCCGGAGTTCCTGATGCCTCTTCCGCTGTACCTGCTTGCCGTGGCGGTCTTCGCCATGGGCACCTCGGAGTTCATGCTCGCCGGCCTGCTGCCGGACATCGCCACCGACCTTGACGTGTCCGTCGGCGCCGCCGGGCTGCTGACCTCGGCGTTCGCCGCCGGGATGGTCATCGGCGCGCCGCTGATGGCCGCGCTCGCGCGCCGGTGGCCCGCCCGGGTCAGCCTGCTGGGCTTCGTGCTGGTGTTCGCCCTCACCCATGTCGTGGGCGCGCTGACCACGAGCTTCCCGATGCTGCTGGTCTCCCGGGTGATCGCCGCCCTGGCCAACGCGGGCTTCCTGGCGGTGGCGCTGAGCACGGCCACCACGCTCGTCGCCGCCGACCAGCGGGGACGCGCGCTGGCGGTACTGCTCTCGGGTACGACGGTGGCCACCATCGCCGGTGTCCCCGGCGGCGCGCTGCTCGGCACGCTGTTCACCTGGCGGGCGACGTTCTGGGCGGTCGCGCTGCTCTGCCTGCCCGCCGCTCTCGGCGTCGTGCGGGGCATCCCGGCCGACACCGGGCAGACGGCCAACACCACGTCTCTTCGGCACGAGTTCGCCCAGCTCGCGCGGCCCCGGCTGGTCCTGGTCATGCTGCTCGGTGCCCTGGTCAACGCCGCCACCTTCGCCACGTTCACCTTCCTGGCGCCGATCGTGACCGACACCGCCGGCCTCGGCGAGCTGTGGGTCTCGGTCGTGTTGGTGTTCTTCGGGGTCGGGTCCCTGGTCGGGGTCACCGTCGCGGGCCGGCTCGCGGACCAGCGGCCCGGCATCGTGATCGCCTGCGGTGGTCCGCTGCTGCTGCTCGGCTGGGTCGCGTTGGCGACCATGGCCGCCCAGCCGGTGGCGCTGCCGCTGCTCGCGTTCACGCAGGGCGCGCTGTCCTTCGCGGTGGGCAGCACGCTGATCGCCAGGGTGCTCTACGAGGCGGCGGGCGCCCCCACCATGGGTGGGTCGTACGCGACCGCGGCGCTCAACGTCGGCGCAGCCGGCGGCCCGGTCGTCGCCGCGGCGACCCTCGGCGCCGGTGACCTCGGCCCGGTGTGGGTCAGCGGCCTGCTGGTCGCGCTCGCGCTGCTCGTCGCGCTGCCGCTGCTGGCGGTCGTCGCGCCCCGCGCTACCGGCCGGCGGGCGCCGCGAAGCGGGACAGATCGGGGCCGGCGGGCTCGTCCGGACCGCACGCGGTGACCGACAGGGTCAGTGCCGCGACCAGGGCGAGGATCCGCGCGAACATCAGAACAACGTACCGCACCACGCCGGCCGCTCGGTCGCGAACAGGCGGTCGGCGCTGGTCAGCGCGGCCGGGTCGGCCACCGTGAGCCGGCCGACGCCGGCCAGGGCAGACGGCCGCCAGGTCCCGAGGTAGATCATCCCCAACACCTCGACGCTCATGGTGAGCGCGGCGGGCGCGGTCGTCGGCTCCGCGCCGTCGCCGCTGACCAGGTACCGGCCGGAGTTGTTGGGCAGCAACGGGTCCACCACCTCGATCACCACCGGGTCGGCCGCGCCGTAGCTCCTGGCGGCGAGCGCGGCCGGCACGTCGACCACCCGCAACCACAGCTCGTCGTCCTGCTCGCTGCGGATGGCGAAGAAGTCGGCCAGCAGCGCGCCGACCGGGTCGTCGGCCGGGCGGGCGTAGACGGTGACCTCCTCGACCAGGTCGATGCCCAGCAGGAAGCGCCACAGGTCGTTCTCCACGGCCTGGTCCGCGCCGGCGAAGTCGAGCACGCTGATGCCGCTGCCGACCCTCGGGTCGTCGGAGGAGATCTCCACCGGCCGGTAGCTGACCATCCCGTCGAGCTGCCCGTCGTGGTCGAAGTGCGCCGCGACCCGCAGGTAGCCGGTGGTCAGCCGGTACTCGTACCCCAGCGCCCACCACGCGGGCGGCCGGCCCATCGTGCCGACCCGCGCGCCCCGCAGCCGCTGGTAGGCGGCCGGCAGCAGGGTCAGCGCCTCGTCCTTGGTCAGGAACCGCACGGTGCCGGCGGTCGGCGCGTCCGGCCGCACCCGCGCGCGAGCCGGGCGCGCGCGGATGTTGTGGCTCAGGACGCTCATGCCGTAGCCGAAGCGGCCGTAGATCGTCGGCTCGGTCGCGCGCAGGCCGGCGAACACCTCGCCGGCGGCGGCCACCTCGGTGAGCTGGCGGCGCATCAGGCCGCTCAGCGCGCCGCGCCTGCGGTGGTCGGTGCGCACGCCGACGGCGGTGACCGCGGCCATCGGCAACACCGCGCCGCCCGGCACGACCAGGTCGCTGGCGAGGGACATCGCGGTGCCGACGACCGTCGGGCCGGCGAACGCGCCGAACGCGCGCCCCGGTTCGTAGCACTTGCCGAACGTGGCCCACTTCTCGTCGTCGGGCGGCTCGCTGTGCACCGCCTCGTGGAAGACGGCGTCCGCCGCGCGCAACTCGTCGTCGGCGACGACCCGGAACTCGAACTCGGTTGCCCGCGCGGGCGAGATCATGTCGGTCACCGGGCCGATGATGCTCGCGGACCGCGCGCCGCGCGACCCGATTAACCGCTATTGCGGAGCGCCGACCTGGTACGCGCCGTCGTCGTCCAGGACGGTGATGGTGACCGTCCGCTCCTCGCCGCCGATCACCGCGACACAGTCGAAGGTGCTGCCCACCGTGACCTCCTGGTCGGCGGGGCAGTCAACCGACTCGACATCGCTGATGGCGTAGTCGTCGACGAGGATCGACAGCACGCCGTCAGGACCCTCGAGCGCCTGCTCGTCGAAGACCCGCGCGCCGAACCCGCCACCGTCCTGTTCCTGTCCGGGAACAGCGATGGGCGAGCCCGGCACGTCGACCGTGCAGCTCGCGGCCGCGAGGAGTCCGATGGCCGCGAGCAGCCACCGCCGACTCATCCCGCTTCTGGCGTGCCGACCTCGTACTTGCCGTCGTCGTCGACGATGTTGATCGTGACGGACTGTTCCTCGCCGTCGACGGTGACCTTGCAGGTGAAGGTCTCGCCGGCCTTGACCTCCTGGTCAGCCGGGCACTCGACCTTCTCGACGTTCTCCATCTTGTAGTCGTTGACCAGGATCTTCTTGACACCGTCGTCGCCCTCGAGCGCGCCCTTGTCGAAGACCTTGGTGTTCAGGAAGCCCGGCGCGACGAAGCCGAGCACGCCGAACGCGCCGACCGCGAGCACGACCACCACCACGCCGATCCAGATCCACGCCCCGCCGCCCTTCTTCGGCGGCTGCGTGTACGGCTGGCCGAAGGCCGCCGGGTTCTGGCCATAGCCGCCATAGGGCTGCTGTTGGCCGGGCTGTTGGCCGTAACCACCCGGGTACTGCTGGGTCGGCTGTTGGCCGTAGCCGCCATAGGGCTGCTGGCCAGGTTGCTGGCCGGGCTGCTGGGGCTGGCCGTACGGTTGCTGCTGCGGCTGACCGTAACCACCCTGACCAGGGCCTTGGGCGGGAAAACCGCCGGATGGCGTGCCGGGGGCCGGGCCTCCGCCGTAGGGCTGCTGTCCCCACTGCTGCTGCGGGTCGTTCCCACCGGGAGGCCCGTAGGGACTGGTCATGATTCGCCTCCGCGAAAATCGAGGTCGATCGACGGCTCTGCGCTGCCGGTTGTCGCGCGATCAAACCATAGCGGCAGGTGTACTCACCGTGTGCCGCGCCACGCGATTCCGCCCGTCTGGCCCAGTCAGCTCACGCCGAGTGCGACCACACCACGCCGCATCCCCCGCGCCGCCGTCGCCGCCGCGGCGCCCACCGGATGGCCGGTACCGGTCACGTCGCGCAGTTGGTCGAGCAGATCGATGACCTGCCGGCACCACCGCACGAAGTCGCCGGCCGAGATCTCCGCGCCGGCCGACTCGGCTGCGGTCAGCACCCGTTCCAACGACTCGCCGCGGGCCCAGCGGTAGGCCGTCCACGCGAACCCGGCGTCCGGCGAGCGGGTGCGCTCCAGCTTGTGCCGGCGCTCGTCGTGCTCCAACGCCGTCCACCGGCGCATGGTCTCGGCCAGCGCGTCGGTCACCGCGCCCGCCGGCACCCGGGGCTCACTCGGCCCGTCCCGCCGCGACTCGTACACCAGCGCCGACACCACCGCCGCCAGCTCCGGCGCGTCCAGCCCGTCCCACAGGCCGTCGCGCAGGCACTCGGCGACCAGCAGGTCCGACTCGCTGTAGAGCCTGGCCAACCACCGGCCGTGCCCGGTGACCACGTCCTCGCCGTCCTCGTTGGCCAGGTAGCCGCGCTCGGTGAGCAGCGCGCGGATCCGGTCGAACGCGCGGGCAAGGGAGTGGGTGGTGGCCGCGACCTTCTGGGTGAGCTGTCTGGTCTCCGCGGTCAGCCTGCGGTGCCGCTCGGCCCATCTGGCGTGCACCTCACGGTCGTCACAGCCGTGGCAGGGGTGCGCGCGCAACGCCCGGCGCAGAGCGCTCAGCTCACCGTCGTCGTCCGCGCCGCCTGCCCGCCGCCTGCCCCGGCCGGGCACCTCGATGCCGGTGTTGCGCAGGGTCGCGGCCAGATCGCGGCGGGAGCGCGGGGAGCGCAGGTCGACCTGCTTGGGCAGCTTCACCCGGCCAAGAGCCTCGACCGGGGTCGGGAAGTCGGCCACCGAGAGCCGCCCGGCCCACCGGTCCTCGGTCAGCACCAGCGGACGCGGCTCCCCCATCGGGTCCACCCCGGGGTCGACCACGATCGCCAGGCCGGAGCGGCGCCCGGACGGCACCGCGATCACGTCGCCCCGGCGCAGCGACTCCAGCGAGCGCGCGGCCTCCGCGCGCCGGGCGGTGGCGTTCTTGCGGGACAACGCCTTCTCCCGCTCCGACAGCTTCGCCCGCAGCTCCGCGTACTCGGCGAAGTCGCCGAGGTGACAGGTCATCGACTCCGCGTAGCCGGCGAGCGCCTCCTCGTTGCGCTCGATCCGCCTGGCCAGGCCGACCACCGACCGGTCGGCCTGGAACTGCGCGAAGGACTGCGCCAACAGCTCCCTGGCCGCCTGCGCGCCGAGCCGGTCGACCAGGTTGACCGCCATGTTGTACGCGGGCCGGAACGACGAGCGCAGCGGGTAGGTGCGGGTGGAGGCCAGCCCGGCGACGATCTTGGGGTCCACGCCCGGCTGCCAGACCACGACCGCGTGGCCCTCCACGTCGATCCCGCGCCGGCCGGCGCGCCCGGTGAGCTGCGTGTACTCCCCCGCGGTCAGCTCGACGTGGGCCTCGCCGTTGTACTTGACCAGGCGTTCGAGCACGACCGTGCGGGCCGGCATGTTGATGCCCAGCGCGAGGGTCTCGGTGGCGAACACGACCTTGACCAGGCCGCGCAGGAACAGCTCCTCGACGGTCTCCTTGAACGCCGGCAGCAGTCCGGCGTGGTGGCTGGCGAACCCGCGCTCCAACGCCTCGCGCCACTCCCAGTAGCCAAGCACCCGCAGGTCGGCGTCGTTGAGCTCCTTGGTGCGGGCGTCGACGATCCGGCGGATCTCGTCGACCTCGGCCTCGGTGTTCATCCGCAGGCCGGAACGGGTGCACTGGGCGACCGCGGCGTCACAGCCGACCCGGCTGAACACGAACACGATCGCCGGCAGCAGCCCGGCGCCGTCCAGCCTGGTCACCACGTCGACCCGCGACGGCGGCCGGAACCGCGGCGCCCGCGACGGCGGGGTGCGGCGACCGCGGCTGCGTGGCCCGGCCCAGGCCGCCTGGCTGCTCACGTCCTCGGTGCGGCGCAACAGGTTCGGGTTGATCCGGGGCTGGCCGTCGCCGTCCTCGCCGGTGAACAGGTCCAGCAGCCTGCCGGTGACCATCATGTGCTGCCAGAGCGGCACCGGCCGGTGCTCGTCGACCACGACGGTGGTGTCGCCGCGGACCTCGACCAGCCAGTCGCCGAACTCCTCGGCGTTGCTCACGGTCGCGGACAGGCTGATCAACCGCACCGACTCCGGCAGGTGCAGGATCACCTCCTCCCACACCGCGCCGCGGAACCGGTCGGCGAGGTAGTGCACCTCGTCCATCACCACGTAGCCGAGGCCGTCGAGGGTGGCCGAGCCCGCGTAGAGCATGTTGCGCAGCACTTCGGTGGTCATCACCACGATCGGCGCGTTGCCGTTGATCGAGGAGTCGCCGGTGAGCAGGCCGACCTCGCGCTGGCCGTAGCGGTCGACCAGGTCGGCGTACTTCTGGTTGGACAGCGCCTTGATCGGCGTGGTGTAGAAGCACTTGCGGCCCTCGGCCAGCGCCAGGTGCACGGCGAACTCGCCGACCACGGTCTTGCCGGCGCCGGTCGGCGCGCACACGAGCACCCCGTGCCCGTCCTCCAGCGCGACACACCCCTGCTCCTGGAACGGGTCGAGCTCGAAGGGGAGTTGGCCGGCGAACTCGGTCAGCTGGGGATGGCGCGAGCGGTGTCGGGACGCCGCGTAGGCCTCGGCCGGAGAGGGAGACGGAGAAGGGCTGGTAGCCACCCCCCAAGACTTTCACATGATGCCGACATCGGGTCGCGGGGAGCCCTTCGCCCTGGTCAGGCGGGCCGCCTGCGCGTTGAGGTAGCGCTGGTGGGGCAGGCTCAGCGCACGGGCCGCCGCCGCGAGGTAGGCCTCCCGGGCGGCGGCGGGCTCACCGGCGAGTTCCAGCAGGTGGGCGCGGACGGCAAGCGGACGGTGGTCGCCGGCCAGCCGCTCGTCGGCCGCGACCTCGGCCAGCCTGGCCAGGCCGGCGGCCGGGCCGTAGGCCATGGCGACCGCGACCGTCTGGTTCAGCGCGACCACCGGGTTGTCCGCGACCTGCCGCAGCAGCTCGTAGAGCGCCACGATCTGGTGCCAGTCGGTCTCCTCGGCGCTGGGGGCCTCGGCGTGCACGGCGGCGATGGCGGCCTGGAGCTGGTAGGGCCCGGTGACGCCACGCGGCAGCGCGTCGGTGATCAGCGCGATGCCCTCGGTGATCGCGTCCGCGAGCCACCGCGACCGGTCCTGGTCGGCCATCGGGACCAGCTCGCCGTGCGGACCCGTGCGGGCCGGGTCCTCGATGCGCTGGGGCACGGCGTCAGCCGAGGTCGTCGATCGACTCCGCGATCGGCCGCACGTCGATGAACTCGTCGGGCCGGGTGCCCGGGCACCTGGTCAGCTTCGCGGCCAGCTCGGTGGCCCGGTCGAAGCTCGCGCACTCGACGAGCCAGTACCCGGCCATGACCTCCTCGGTCTCGGCGTAGGGCCCGTCGGTCACCACCGGCGCGCCGTCGACCAGCTGGACGCGGCGGCTGTGCACCGGCGCGGGCAGGCCCCTGGTCTCAACCAGCTCGCCGGAGTCGGCCAGCTCCTTGGTGAAGTCGGTCATGAACTGGTGCAGGGCGGCGACGTCCTCGGCCGTCCAGGTCGAGCCCGGCTTGCCGGAGAGCTGGTCGTAGTCGCGCTGCGAGCCGTAGGTCAGGATCAGGTACTTCACGGTGTTTCTCCTCTGTTTCGGCACCCCTGTTCGGTGCCCGCCACCAGAGACGTCGAGACCAGAGGACCTATCCCGACACGACCCGGCCAAACACGGTCAACGCTTTCGGCACACAGCTGACCGTCACCGGGAGCGGGCCGATCCGCTCGCCGTCGGCGTAGGCGACCCAGCCGTTGGCCTCGCCCAGGCGCACCTCACGGGCGCGCGAGGTGGTCACCGCGGCGTGCTCGACGTGCCGCCCGGTGCGCAGGCTGGGCAGCATGCGGACCAGGTCCAACCGGCCGGCCCGGCCGACCAGCGTGATGTCGAACAGGCCGTCGGTGGGGTCGGCGGCCGGGCAGATCGGGATGCCGCCGCCGTAGTGCGGGATGTTGCCGACCGCGATCTGGGTGGCGTCCAGCTCGGTGCGTGTGCCGTCCTGGTCGACCGACAGCCGCCCCGGCCGCAGCCGGGCCATCTCGGCGAGGATCGCCAGGTCGTAGCGGCGTGGGCCGGCGGGCCAGCGCATCTGGTTGGCCCGTTCGTTCACCGCCGAGTCGAACCCGGCGCACAGCACGCCGGCGAACCACGGCCCGCCGGCGACCCGGCCGAGGTCGATCCGGGTGGACCGGTCGGCCCGCAGGTCGGCGACCAGGGCGTCGGCCGCCGCGAGCGGATCCTTCGGCGCGCCGAGCGTGCGCGCGAGGTCGTTGCCGGTGCCGGCGGGGATCACCGCCAGTGCCACGTCGTTGTCTGCGCAGAACTGCACGCCCTGGTGGGCCGAGCCGTCTCCGCCGACCACCACCACGAGGTCCAGGCCGGCGCCGTGGGCCAGGCCCATCAGCCGCCGGGACTCCTCGACGGTGTTCACCCGGACCGTGACCAGGTCGTCGACCGCGCCGCGCAGCCGGTCGGCGACGGTGTCGGCGATCCGGCCGGCGCGGCCGCGACCCGACTCGGGGTGCACGACCACCGCCGCCCGAATGCCCACGTGCCCGCCCGTCAGGTGACGTCGTCGAAGCCGGACGACGGAGTGTCGGCCTTCTTCTTGCCGGCGCCGTCCTCCAGGTCCTCCGGCTTGAGGTCGTAGTCCTCGGGGTCGCCCCAGCCTTCGGCGACCGCCTTCCGCGCCGCCCTGCGGTCGTGGATCCTGGCGATCTGGACCGCGAGCTCGAACAGCACGGTCATGGACGCCGCGAGGGCGAGCATGCCGACCGGGTCGGTACCCGGTGTCGCGATCGCGGCGAACACGAACAGCGTGAAGATGATCCCCCGCCGCCAGTTCTTGAGGTTGCTGTAGGGCAGCACGCCGATCCGGTTCAGCATGGTGATCACCAGCGGCAGCTCGAAACTGACACCGAAGATCAGCAGCATCACCAGGACGAAGGAGATGTACTCGCTCGCGGCCAGTGCGGTGATGAAGGTGTCACCACCGAAGCTGACCAGCACCTCCAGGCCCTTCGGCACGACGTAGTAGGCCAGCACCGCGCCGGCGGCGAACAGGACCGACGCCAGGAACACGAAGATCCTGGTGAACTTCCGCTCGTTCTCGTACAGCCCTGGCGTGATGAACGCCCAGATCTGGTAGAGCCAGAACGGACAGGTCAGCACCGCGCCGGCCGCCAGACCGACCTTGAACTGCACCATGAAGGCCTCGAACGGCTTGGTCTGGAGCAGCTGGCACTGGCCCGGTTTCGGCTCGAACCGCACTGAGGGCGGCAGGGCGCAGTAGGGGTCTGTCAGCAGGTTGCCCAGCGACGGGATCGGGCCGACCTTCCACGCGAACCACAGGAAGCCGAGAATGACACCGACCAGCAGGGCCAGCAGGGCCAGCCCTAACCGGTGTTTCAGCTCATAGAGGTGGTCCCGAAGCGTCATGGTGCCGTCGGGATTGTGCCGACGACTCCGAAGATTCTTCTTGTCGTGTCGGCTTCCGTCCCGACGGAGCGGATTACGCGCCACCGTCGTGGACCTGTTCTCTCAGCCGGCGTTCTTGTTCTGCTGGGACTGCTCCGCCGGATGCACGCCATTGACCTGCTGGGTGGCGTTCGGTGCCGGCGGCTGCGCCTGCGGAAGCTGTTGCGGCGCCGCGGCGGCCTGCGGCTGGGCCGGTGGCGTCTGCGCGGTCTCGTCCGCCGCCTCGCCGTCACCGCCCCGCATGCCCTTGGTCTCTTCCTTGAACGCCTTGGCCGACTTGCCAAGCGAGCGTGCCATCTCCGGCAGCTTCCGTGCTCCGAAGAGCAGGATGATCACCCCGGCGATGATCAAGAGCTCGGGCACACCCAAGTTACCCACGGTCTTCCTCCTGTCTCCCCCGGTGCACCGATGGTACGTCAACCGAGGTCTGCTTCACCCGTGCGCGGGTCTCGTTGATCGCAACCCGCAGCGCGGCGGACCGCGCCTTGAGGTGGCCGGCTCCGTCGTTGAGCCGGGCGTTGACCACTGCGGCGGAGGTCTCGAACCGGCGAACGTGCCGGAGCATTCGGACGACCAGCGCGCCGAGCAGCGCCAACCCCACGGCGGCCACGACGATGGCCGGCAGGTACGACATCACAGGTCTACCGTAGTGGCCGTGGGGTCGGTGTGGGGTCGCCGCCACCCGGCTTTTGTCCGATCACGGGGTTACCGTGAGCTGTCCGGCCCGCGCCAGCGCCCGCCGGGCCCGCTCCCGCAGGCCGTCGGCCAGCTCGGTCGGCTCCTCGACGAGCACGTCGCCGCCGAGGCCGAGCAGCAGTCGGACCATCCAGGAGTGGTCGGCGTAGCGCATCCGGATCCGCAGCCGGCCGCCGTCGAGCTCGGTGACCTTCTCCACCGGGTAGTACTCGGAGATCCAGCGCGCGTCCGGGGCCAGCACCAGCTGGGCGACCTCGTGGTCGGGCCGTTCACGGAACAGGCCGGCCGAGGTGTCGGTCTGCTCGGCGTAGGGCGGCGGCGCGGCCGGCTCGTCAAGCTCGGTGACCTCGTCGATCCGGTCCAGCCGGAACAGCCGCACCGCCTCGGCCCGCCGACACCAGGCCTCCAGGTAGCCGCGGCCCTCGACGATCAGCATCCGCATCGGGTCGACCGTGCGTTCGGTGATCTGGTCCTTGGACGCGGTGTAGTAGGTCATCCGCAGCGCGTGGCCCGCGGTGAGCGCGCGCTGCACGACCCGGCGTGACCTGGCGGTGTGCTCGCCCTCGCGCACGCCGAGGCCGACGGCGACCCCGGCCGGCTGGCCCTGGCCGGCGGCGGCCTCGATCTTGGCGACCGCGCGGCGCACCGCGTCCGCGTCGGCAACGCCGGGGCCGTCGGCGACGCCGGGGGTCTCCAGCAGCGCGCGCAGTGCGACCAGCAGCGCGGTGGCCTCGGTGCCGGTCAGCCGCAGCGGCCTGCTCATGCCGGCGTCGAAGTTGACCGACACCGTGTCACCCTCGAAGGACAGGTCGATCAGGTCGCCAGGGCCGTAGCCGGGCAGCCCGCACATCCACAGCAGCTCGAGGTCCTTGCGGAGCTGGCGGGCCGGCACACCGAAGTCGGCGGCGGCCTCGTCGACCCGGATGCCCGGCCGGGCGATCAGGTAGGGCACCAGCGCCAACAGCCGAGGCAACCGATCCTGCGACGAGCTCATGACCCGCCACCCCCAGCTCGGTCCCCAACGCAGCGAAGGGTCCCTTCACTGCGTCCAGTGCAGCGAAGGGACCCTTCGCTGCGGTTGGGCTCGGTCACGGCTCCCCCTCGATTCCGGCGGCGGCTGCGGCCAGTAGGCGCTCGTGCACGGTCTTGCGCAGGATCTCGGGCTCGATGACCACCGCGTCCTCGCCGTAACCCGCGATCCAGCTCGCCGCCGAGTCGGGGTGGCGCAGGTCCAGTTCGAGCAGGTCACCCGGTATGTCGTCGACGGTCTGCGTGCCGACGACCCTCGCCCCCCGACGCAGGCCGGCCGCCCGGCCACTGGCGACCCACAGCCGCACGGTCGTGGTGTCGGGCTGGCTGTCCCCGCTGGCCGAGACGAACTCCAGCAGGTCGACCTCCGGCGGGCGGCGCACCACACCGCTCTGGCCGAACGCGGTGACCTCGCCGTCGATCCTGGTCAGCCGGAAACACCGGGGCGCTCCCCGGTCGCGATCGTGGCCGACGACGTACCAGCGTCCGCGCCAGGACACCACGCCCCACGGCTCCAGCGTGCGGGTGCGCAGCTCGGCCGGCACGGGCCTGCGGTAGGCGAACCGAACCGCCCGGCCGGTCTGCACCGCGGCCAGCAGCGGGCCGAAGGCCGGCTCGGTGGTGCGCACCTTGGGCTCGACCACCGACGGCACACCCTGGTCGACCTCGACCCCGGCGGCCCGCAGCTTGAGCAGCGCGGCCGCGGCGGCCCCGGTCAGCTCCGGGGAGTCCCACAGCCGGACCGCGAGCGCCACCGCGGCGGCCTCGTCCGGTTCCAGGTCGATGTCGCCGAGCTCGTAGTCGCGGCGGGCGATCCGATAGCCGTCGTCGGCGTCCATGGCCCGGTTGCGGCCGAACTCCAGCGGGATGCCGAGGTCGCGCAGCTCGTTCTTGTCCCGCTCGAACATCCGGTAGAACGCCTCGTCGGTCGGCGCGTCGGCGTAGCCGGCGACGATGGCCCTGATGCGCTCAGCCGGCAGATACTGCCTGGTGGACAGCAGGCACAGCACGAGGTTCACAAGTCGTTCGGCGCGGGCGACGGACACGGTCGAACTCTAGCCCGCCTGCTGCGCGCGAGTGCCCGCAACGCGCCCAACCGAGGCGAACATTTGTTCGTATCACTACCGGGTGTGCGCCCGCATCTCGTCGATGAGCAGCTTCTCCTGCGCCGGAGTCAGCCCGTTGCCGGCCAGGCCGTGGGCCAGGATCAGCATGGACTTCACGATCGCCTCGTCGCGCTCTTCTGGCGGCAGGTCACGCATGGGACCGTCGAGCAACACGGCCAGGCCGTGGACCATCGACCAGGCGGAGAACTCGGCGTTGCGGCGCAGCTCCGGACTCAGGTAGCCGACCTCGACCAACTCGTCCAGCGAGCCGAGCAGCAGCTGGAACGGGTTGCTCTCCGTGCGCCGCTCCGCGTCCTGGGTCGAATCCTCCTCCGGGTCCTGCCAGCTGAACACCGTGCGAAACAGTCCCGGCTGGGCGCGGGCGAACGCGATGTAGCCCCGACCGAGCGCGGCCAGACTGCCCAGCGCGTAGCGCACCGGATCGTCGGAGCTCGGCCGCGCGGCCAGCTCCTTGATCATCGCGTCGGCCAGCTCGATCTGCGCGTTGTCCTTGGCCGCGCCGAGCAGCTCGTCCTGACCGGCGAAATGCCGGTACGCGGCGGTCGGCGTCACGCCGACCAGCCGCGCGGCCGCGCGGATCGACACCGAGGTCGGACCACCCTGGGCGGCCAGTTCCGCGGCCGCCGCGATGAGCGCGTTCCGCAGGTCGCCGTGGTGGTACGAGCGCTTCGGCGCACCCGCCGATCCCGAGGAATCCATGGATCGATGTTGACACCAGCCAACATCGATGGCAAGTTAACAGGCGACAAGTTTACGGATGTACACATCAAGGGGAGTCGTCATGTTCGGTCGTATCGGGCGGTTCGTCGCCCGCAGAGCGCGGGCCGTGCTGGTGTTAACCGCGCTGGTGGTGGTGGCCGCGGGGGCGCTCGGCTTCACCGCGTTCGACAAACTCAGCACCGACGGCGGCTTCGAGGACCCGGCCGCCGAGTCCAGCCAGGCACAAGAACTGATCGAGCGAGAGTTCGGCGGCGGCACCGACGTGGTGTTCCTGATGACCGCCGGCAGCGGCACCGTCGACGACCCCTCGGCGCGCGCCGAGGGCGACTCGCTGACCGCGCGGCTGGCCGACGACCCGGCCATCGCCGAGGTCACCTCGTACTTCACCACCGACGCGCCCACCATGCGCTCCGAGGACGGCCGGCACGCCATCGCGGTGGCCACGCTCACCGAGATCACCGACGGCGGCACCGAGGTCGAGGACCTGCGGGCGCGATACGACGCCGACGCCGGTCCGCTCACGGTCACCGTCGGCGGCCCGCAGGCGATCGGCACCGACATCGGCGACCAGGTCGGTGGGGATCTCGCGATCGCCGAGATGATCGCGGTGCCGATCATCCTGGTGCTGCTGGTGATCGCGTTCGGCAGCCTGGTGGCCGCGTTGCTGCCGCTGGCCGTCGGGCTGATCGCGGTGGTCGGCACCTTCGCCGAGCTGGCTATCCTCGGCTCGGTGACCGACGTGTCGGTCTACGCGATCAACCTGACCACCGCGCTCGGCCTCGGCCTGGCCATCGACTACGCACTGCTGATGGTCAACCGGTTCCGCGAGGAGCTGGCCGGCGGCCTGGACCCCCACGCGGCCGCCGTGCGCACGGTCGAGACCGCCGGCCGGACGATCCTGTTCGGCGCGATCACCGTGGCCGCCGCACTGGCCACGCTGCTGGTGTTCCCGCTGTACTTCCTGCGTTCGTTCGCCTACGCCGGCATCGGCGTCGTGCTGATCGCGATGGTCAGCGCCCTGGTGGTACTGCCCGCACTGCTCGCCGTCCTTGGCCACCGGGTCAACTCGCTTCGCCTGCCGTGGGTGAAGCGCACGCCGAGCTCGGTGTCCCAGGTGTGGGCCAGGATCGCGCGTACGGCCATGAGCCGGCCGGTGCTGACCGGTGCCCCGGTGGTCATCCTGTTGCTGCTGGCCGCGATCCCGTTGCTGAGGGTCGAGTTCGGCACCCCGGACGAGCGGGTGCTGCCGGAGACCACCGACGTGCGGATCGTCGGCGACACGATGCGCGCGGAGTTCGCCGGCGACGACTCGCGGACGATGACCCTGGTCAGCCGAGACCAGGTCGACGAGACCGAGCTCGGCGGCTACGCCCAGCGGCTGTCCGACATTCCGGGCGTCGAGTCGGTCGTGACCAGCGCCGGCGTCTTCACCGACGGCCAGCCGGTCGCCCCCGGCGACCCGACACTGACCTCGGAGTCCGGACTACGTCAGCTCAGTGTGCTGACCACATATGACGGGCACTCGGCCGAGGGCCAGGACCTGGTCGACACGGTGCGCGCGGTGCCGGGACCGGACACGTTGACCGCGGGCGCGGCCGCGCAGTTGGTGGACAGCAAGGACGCCATCGCCAGCAGGCTCGCGTTGGCCGCCGGGCTGATCGCGCTGACCACGTTCGTGCTGCTGTTCCTGTTCACCGGCAGCGTGTTGCAGCCGTTGCGGGCGTTGCTGTTCAACGTGCTCGGGCTGTCGGCGATCCTGGGCCTGATGGTGCTGATGTTCCAGGAGGGTTGGCTGTCCGACTGGCTCGGCTTCACCCCGATGCCGCTGGACACCAGCATGCTGGTGCTGCTGTTCTGCCTGGTCTTCGGCCTGTCGATGGACTACGAGGTGTTCGTCCTCGGCCGGATCAAGGAGATGCACGACCTGGGCGCGGACTCGCGGACCGCGGTCGCGCAGGGCCTGTCCCGGACGGGTCGGTTGATCACCATGGCGGCGATCCTGCTGGCGGTGAACCTGCTGGCGTTCGGCACGAGTGGGGTCAGCTTCCTGCAGATGCTCGGCATCGGCTCCGGCCTGGCGATCCTCATCGACGCGACGCTGATCCGGGGGGTGCTGGTCCCGGTCGGCATCCGGCTGCTCGGCCGGGCGGCCTGGTGGTCCCCACCGTTCCTGCGCCGCCTCCACGACCGCGTCGGCCTACACGAAGCGCCGGAGGCGACCTCCGACCGGGAGCTGGCCAAGGTCTGAGCCACCACCGATTCACCGCCGTGCGCCCGGGACTCCCCCGGGCGCACGGCCTTGTTGACCCGGCGAATGCGGAACTCTGCGGAATCACACCGGGCTCCGAAACGCCGGAATCCGCCCACAGCGAATTCGACCAGCACTAACCAAAATCCAGGAAGAACTCGGCCGCGAGTACGTGCTGATTTCTCCCGAACCGGCCACAGATGGCATCTCCATTCTGTGGGATTTCTCTCGCACCGAAGCGGGCGCCGAGCTGATTGACGAATCAATAGGCCAGACGACCATGCGGGAGATTATGCGGGAATATCTCACCTATGTGAGATTGGGCGCCGACCAGCATCCCAATCTTCCGGTCAACCTGTCTTCGACGGAACCGGAGCCAAGGTCGCAAATGTAGTCGCGATGCTGAAGGCTGGTGAAGATCCAGCCGTCGTTACCGAAGAACACGGGGCCGGAACCGAAGCCGTCCGAGCCGCCACACGCGTCCTCCTGAATCGTCGGCACTAGTGGGCAGAGTCGGGCACCCGCGCTCGGCCGTCCTCGGCCAGCTCCCACATCAGGCCGTTGATCGGCATCCAGTCCACGGAAGTAGGCCGCTGACCGGTGCGGACCCATTCCAAGATCACGGCGCGAAGTCGGGTCAGGGGCAGCACGCAAACGGGCGGAAATATGGTTTCGCCGTCCTGGTCGTAGTAGATCGCGGGTGGGTCGGTCAGCGGTTCGGGGTTGAGCGCGGACCACGCCCAGTCATCCGGAGCCGCCGCCTCATCCACGAACAACGCGGCGCCGTACTCGCCGTGGTAACCGGTGCGCAGCCATCGCTTGGGCTGCCCCTCGATCGTGAACCACGTCTCGGTAGCTCCCTGCTCGCGGAGCAAGATGTCTACCAACCAGGCGGTCTGGTTGACGTGACGCGCGGTGATGACCGGATAGGCCATGCCGTTGTGGTTGGCGTTGACCACGAATTGATCACTCACTGGCCCGCCCTCTCAGCATGACCGCCTCCACGGCACCCGGAAACCACACTACGAGGGTAGAGCCTGCCGGCAGGATCGCCGGCACCGCGACCCCACAACTGAACCGACGTTCGGAAGCTGGGTCCGCTCCGCAGGGCCCGCGTGGGTTGTTGATCACAACCACCCCATACGTGATGGCGTTCTCCCGCATGAGAGCGGCAATCTTGGTTTCCACATGCGCGGCGGCCGGGTGCCGACCGACGGGTGGGAACTCCACTCCGACACCCCGTAGGGCTTGCTCGGCAAGATCGGCGTCTTCGTCGAAGCCGCTGCCGATGGCGTGTTCGGTGCCGTCCGCGTCGAAGAACAACCCGGTGGTGACCTTGGCGTCGGCGTCCTTGAGCGACGTCAGCCGATCTGCGGCCCACTCGGCATCGTTCGCGGCGTCATGGAGGCCATCCGGGCATCCGTCCCCCGTGGCGCTGTCGGCCGACGCTTGCGGCCACCAGGACGGTTCGTAGCCGCAGGCGAACCGGCCACAGCTTGGTGCGTAGACGAAGTTCAGCAGGAACCAGAGCACTGCCGCCATCACCAGAAGACCGGTGAGTGACGAGAGTGCCTTCCCTGCTGGTTTCAACGCCATGAAGCCCCCAACCACGCGACGTACACAGGTCTACGTAGCTTGCGGGTGGACAACCGGTGCGCCAACTGGACCAACCGAATTGCACCCGTTTGGCAGACAGCCTTCCCCTGACGGGAACCTTCGTGTCGTCGTGCTCCGATGGGGTGGAGTTGACTGGTCGAGTGCGGAACTCTGCGGAATCTGGGCCTAGTGTGTCCGCATGCAGAAGCGTTACGCGTCGGCCGCGTACCGGGAGCTGGGTCGGTTGCTGCGCCAGACGCGGAAGAAGTCCGGCCTGTCCTCCGAGCGGCTGGCCAGAAAGATGGGCTGGCNATCCCCGGAACTGGACCAACTCGTGGAGTTCACCAAGTTCGCCGAGTGCAACCAGGGCTACTACCTGTCGGACAAGCGGATTGGTGGCTCACTCCAGTCACTGATCGCCTACGAGTCGTCAGCCGAATGTTCGATCATGTACGAACCGCAGCAGATCCACGGGTTGTTGCAGACACCCGACTACGCCCGCGCGCTCATCACCGCCGTCAACTCCGACATCGCTGAGGATCGGGTGGCGGCCGCGGTTCGCACCCGGATGGAGCGACGGCGAATCCTGTCCCTGTCGAATGCCGCGCAGTTCACCTTCTACGTCCACGAGGCGGCACTGCGGTTGCGGGTCGGCACCGACGAGATCATGCACGAGCAACTGCTGCACCTCGTACTCACCGCCGCGCTGGACAACGTCATCGTGCGGATCGTGCCCAGCTCGGCCGGCGAACGATCCGCGTTCGACGGCGCGTTCCAGTTGATGGACTTCGCCCAACACCGACCGATTGTGTACCTGGACAATCTCCGCGTCGGCGGCTTGGTCCTCGACGACTCCGACCACGTGCGCAGCTATCGCGAACTCGTGCTCATGCTCGCTGACATCGCCCTGGATGAGGGACAATCTCGGCAGTTCGCGGCCGGCCTGGCCGACGAATACGACCGAGGGAGTCAACGGAGTGGCGCAGACAGCCTGGCGCAAGAGCAGCTACAGCGGCGGCGAGGGAACGAGCTGCGTGGAAGTGGCGTGGCGGAAGAGCAGCTACAGCGGCGGCGAGGGAACGGACTGCGTGGAGGTGGCGTGGTCGAGTCGACCGCCATCTACGAGTGACGGGGTCCTGGTTCGCGACTCCAAGCACCCCACCGGCCCCAAGCTCACCGTCCCCGTCACCGCCTGGCACCAACTCCTCGCCACCCACTGACGAAGCCGCTCCGGCCCTGCCGAACGCAGCGAAGGGTCCCTTCGCTGCGTCTGGTGCAGTGAAGGGACCCTTCGCTGCGGTTGCGGGAGCTACAGGGACGCGATCAGGCGTTCGACGCGTTCGTCGACCGCGCGGAACGGGTCCTTGCACAGGACGGTGCGCTGGGCCTGGTCGTTGAGTTTGAGGTGCACCCAGTCGACGGTGAAGTCCCGGCCGGCCTGCTGGGCGGCGGCGATGAAGTCTCCCCGCAGCTTGGCTCGGGTGGTCTGTGGTGGGGTGTCCTTGGCGGCCTCGATCTCGCCGTCCTCGGTCACCCTGGCCACCAGGTCCTTGCGCTGCAGCAGGTCGAAGATGCCCCGGCCCCGCCGGATGTCGTGGTAGGCGAGGTCGAGCTGGGCGATCCTCGGGCTGGACAGCTCCATGCCGTGCTTGGCCCGGTAGCGCTCGACCAGCCGGTGCTTGATCGCCCAGTCGATCTCCCGGTCGATCTTGGACATGTCCTGCTGCTCGACCGCGTCCAGCGTGCGGCCCCACAGCTCGATGACGCGCTCGGCCACCGGATCGGGCGACCGCTTGGCCACGTGCTCGACCGCGCGGGAGAAGTACTCCCGCTGGATGTCCAGTGCCGAGGCCTCCCGCCCGCCGGCCAGCCGCACCAGGCGCCTGCCGGTCAGGTCGTGGCTGATCTCCCGGATCGCCCGGATCGGGTTGTCCAGGCTGAAGTCCCGGAACTGCACCCCGTCCTCGATCATCTCCAGCACGAGGTTCGCGCTGCCGACCTTGAGCAGCGTGGTCGACTCGGCCATGTTCGAGTCGCCGACGATCACGTGCAGGCGCCGGTACCGCTCGGCGTCGGCGTGTGGCTCGTCGCGGGTGTTGATGATCGGCCGCGACCGGGTGGTCGCCGAGGAGACGCCCTCCCAGATATGTTCCGCCCGCTGAGACAGGCAGTAGACCGCGCCGCGCGGGGTCTGCAGCACCTTGCCGGCGCCGCACACCAGCTGGCGGGTCACCAGGAACGGCAGGAGCACGTCCGCGATCCTGGAAAACTCACCCGCTCGGGTGACCAGGTAGTTCTCGTGGCAACCGTAGGAGTTGCCGGCCGAGTCGGTGTTGTTCTTGAACAGGAAGATGTCGCCGCCGATGCCCTCGTCGGCCAGCCTGCGCTCGGCGTCGACGAGCAGGTCCTCCAGGATCCGCTCGCCCGCCTTGTCATGCGTGACCAGCTGCACCAGGTCGTCGCATTCCGCCGTCGCGTACTCGGGGTGGGAGCCGACGTCCAGGTAGAGGCGCGAGCCGTTGCGCAGGAAGACGTTCGAGGAACGACCCCAGGACACCACTCGCCGAAACAGGTACCGCGCGACCTCGTCCGGGCTCAGCCTGCGCTGGCCGTGAAACGTACAAGTCACGCCGAACTCGGTCTCGATGCCGAAGATCCGCCGCTGCATCCCCTTAGCCTAGGCGTTCCGGGCAAGAAGATGTCTGGACCGCTCCGAGGTGAGACAAATGCGTCATGCAGCTGTCAGCCGGCTCACGCATCGTCAGCGCCCTTTTCCGGCTTCGGGTCGACCGGCTCGCCCTCGGTCTTCTCATCCGACTGGGCGGCCTCGGCCGGCAGCAGCGCGGCCAGCGCCGCGCCCTCGATCCGGCGGAACGCCCGGCGCGGCCTGGTCCGTTCGAGCACGGCGACCTCGAGCTTGCCGACGCCCTGGCCGTTGTCGCTGTTGGTGCCGGAGCTCGTGCCCGACGACAGCGCCTTCACCGCGAAGGCCACCGCGTCGCGCAGCGCCATGCCCTCCTCGTAGGTCTCCTTCATCGTGTTCGAGATCGGCTCGACCTGCCCGCCCATGGCCAGGAACTGCGGCTCGTCCACGATCGAGCCGTCGTAGGTCAGCCGGTAGAGCTGGTCGCCATCGGCGGTGGCGCCGACCTCGGCCACGCAGATCTCCACCTCGAACGGCTTGAGCTGGTCGGTGAACATCGACGCCAGGGTCTGCGCGTAGACGATGGCGAGCTGCCTGGCCGAGACGTCTCGTGGGTCGTTGGCGTAGCCCCACAGGTCGACGTGCCGGATGCCGCCTCGGCGCAGGCTCTCGTACTCGCTGTGCCGCCCGGCGGCCGCGAACCCGATCCTGGCGTAGATCTCCGACACCTTGTGCAACGCCGTCGACGGGTTCTCGGCCACGAACAGCACGCCACCGCTGTACTTGAGCGCGACGACGCTGCGACCCCGTGCGATGCCCTTCCGGGCGTATTCCGAGCGGTCGCGCATCAACTGCTCGGGCGAGGCGTACAGCGGCATGGTCACGGTGATGGCTCCTCGGAGTTCGCTCGGGTGGGTACTGGTCAGCCGCGGGGCCGGCTGGACCGTTCGGTCACGACGGCCTCGGCCACCTCGGCGGCCTGCTCCTCCGGCAGGTGCACCGCGCCGTCGGCCGCCGTGATCGTGATGACGCTCGGGTAGATCTTGCGGGCCAGGTCCGGTCCGCCGGTGGCCGAGTCGTCGTCGGCGGCGTCGTAGAGCGCCTCCACCGCGTGCCGGATCGCGGTGTCGACGTCGTTGCCGGGGTCGTAGAGCTTCTTGAGCGCCGACCGGGCGAACAGCGACCCGGAACCGACCGAGTGATAGCCGGAACGCTCCTCGTAGCGCCCGCCGACCACGTCGAAGGACACCACCCGGCCCGCCTTGGCCGGGTCCTCCGCGTGCAGGTCGAAGCCGACGAACAGCGGCAACACCGCCAGACCGGCCATCGCCACGTCGAGGTTGCCGCGCACCATGGTGGCGAGCTTGTTGGTCTTGCCGTCCAGCGACAGCGAGACCCCCTCGATCTTCTCGTAGTGGGACAGCTCCAGGGCGAACAGCTTCACCAGCTCCAGGGCCAGGCCCGCGGTGCCGGCGATGCCCACCGCCGAGTAGTCGTCGGTGACGAACACCTTCTCCATGTCGCGCTGGGAGATCAGGTTGCCCGAGGTGGCCCGCCGGTCGCCCGCGATGAGCACACCACCGTCGAAGGTGATGGCCACGATCGTGGTGCCGTGCGGTGGCGCCGGCGACAGGTCGGCGGCGTGCGGCCGCGCCTGGACCGGCTCACCGATCCCCCGGCCACCGAGCGTCCCCGGCAGGAGGTGCGGCGCCTGCGCGCGGAGGAAGTCGGTGAACGAGGACGTCTCGGCCGTCAGGTAGGCAGCCGGAAGTGTCGCGCCTGGCATGGCGCGGGGCGGGGTGTGTTCCATGCCTGCTTTCGTTCCTGGGTTGCTGGCGAGGCCCGGTCAGCCAAGCCCGAGCTTGCTGCTGGCCGTGACCAGCAGGGGTTGGGCGAGAAACCTACTCCCCGCCCTTCTGGACGTAGGCACGAACGAAGTCCTCGGCGTTCTCCTCGAGCACGTCGTCGATCTCGTCGAGGATCGTGTCCACGTCCTCGCCGAGCTTCTCCCTGCGTTCCTGACCAGCCGGTGCGGCACCGTCGACGTCGTCGTCGCCGTCACCGCCGCCTTGGCGCTGGGTCTGCTCCTGGGCCATGTCGCCTCCCGTATCGGGATTGTCTGTCTCAAGATTACCGGCGGAGACCGACAGTGTCGCTAATCGACGGTCGAGCTGCGCTGGATGCCCTGTTGGCTACGCTGGTCAGCTGCTCGCGCGCCGGGAGTTGCCGGTCAGCGCGTCCACCAGTTCCTCGGCGGTCGCCGAGACCTCCAACAGCTCGCCGACGTGCGCTTTCGTCCCCCGGAGGGGCTCCAGCGTGGGGATCCTGACCAGGGACTCCCGGCCGAGATCGAAGATCACCGAGTCCCACGAGGCGGCCGCGATGGCGGTCGGGTACTTCTCCAGGCAGCGGCCGCGGAAGTAGGCCCTGGTGTCCAGCGGCGGGGTGGTGATGGCCGCGGTCACCTCCTCCTCGGTGATCAGGCGTTTCATCGAGCCACGGGTGACCAGGCGGTTGTAGAGGCCCTTGGCCAGCCGCACGTCGGAGTACTGCAGGTCGACCAGCTGTAGCCGGGGCGAGGACCAGCCGAGGCCGTCGCGGGCGCGGAAGCCCTCCAGCAGGCGCAGCTTGGCCGGCCAGTCGAGCCGGTCCGCGCACTCCATCGGGTCCCTGGCCAGCGCGTCCAGGATCTCGCCCCACGTGCTCAGCACGTTCATCGAGACCTCGTCCTGCTCGGTGCGGTCGAGGTGCTCGGAGATGAACTCCCGGTAGGCGTGCTGGATGTCCAGTGCGGTGTACTTGCGGCCGTTGGACAGCTCGACCGTGGCCTTGAGGCTCGGGTCGTGGGAGAACGTGTGCACCGCGCGGACCGGGTCGGCGAGCTTGAGGTGGTCGAACCGCAGGCCGCTCTCGATCATGTCGAGGACCAGCGCGGTGGTGCCGACCTTGAGGTAGGTGGACGTCTCGGCCAGGTTGGCGTCGCCGATGATGACGTGCAGCCTGCGGTACTTGTCCGCGTCGGCGTGCGGCTCGTCGCGGGTGTTGATGATGCCGCGCTTGAGCGTGGTCTCCAGGCCGACCTCGACCTCGATGTAGTCGGCCCGCTGGGACAGCTGGAACCCGGCCTCCTCGCCGGAGGCGCCAAGGCCCACCCTGCCCGAGCCGCACACGATCTGGCGCGAGGCGAAGAACGGGGTCAGCCCGGCGATCACCGAGGTGAACGGGGTACTGCGGGCCATCAGGTAGTTCTCGTGGGTGCCGTAGCTGGCGCCCTTGTTGTCGATGTTGTTCTTGTAGAGCTGCAGGCGCGGCTGGCCGGGCACGGTGGCCGCGCGCATGGCGGCCTCCTCCATCACCCGCTCCCCCGCCTTGTCCCAGATCACCGCGTCCCTGGCGTTGGTGACCTCGGGGGCGGAGTACTCCGGGTGCGCGTGGTCGACGTAGAGCCGCGCGCCGTTGGTGAGGATGACGTTGGCCGCGCCGAGGTCCTCGACCTCGGGATCCGACGGCGGCACGCCGGGGGCGCCGAGGTCGAACCCGCGCGCGTCGCGCAGCGGGGACTCCACCTCGTAGTCCCAGCGCGCCCGGCGCGCCCTCGGGATGTCCGCTGCCGCGGCGTAGGCCAGCACCACCTGGGTGGAGGTGAGGACGGGGTTGGCGGTGGCATCCCCGGGGACGGAGATGCCGTACTCGACCTCGGTGCCCATGATCCGACGCATGTGACCCAGCCTACGGGGGTCTGGTCAACCCCAGGACAGGGCGGCTCGATCCTTCCAGTAGAGGTCTGGATCCACCGCCAGCTCGGTAAAGGCACCTGGTCGGGCCACCGCGGCCAGCGGCACGCGCAGGGCCGCGAGGTTGCTCCGCAGCTGCCCGACGCCGGCGGGGCCGAGCAGGACGGTGTCGGCCCACGATTGGCCCAACGCCGCCGCCAACGCGACCGCGTCCGGGCCAACATCGTTACTCTCCGCAATCGCCGCGAGGGAGGCCGGTGGGTGCACCGCAAGGCGCCCGTTGGCCAGAACCTCCTTTACCAGAACTCGAGCGCCAGTCGATCGCGCCTCAAGCAACGCTGCACCGACGGACGGTTCGAGCACGTTCCAGGTGGACTGGACGGTGGTGAAGACCCGCTCCCCGTGGCGCTCCAGCGCCAGTGCCCGGCGGACCGTCTCGGCCTGTCGCGGGCCCGAGGTGGAGAACCCGACCCGCACCGGCAGCGCGACGAGCGCGTCCTGCAGGGCCAGGTCGGCGAACAGCGGGCTGTCCGGGGTCAGCGAGTGCACCTGGTAGAGGGTGAGCCGGTCGCCGAGCAACCGGGAGCTCTCCGCCCACTGGGTGCGCAGGCGGGTCATGGAGTGTTCCTTGACCTCGTGCACCGGCGCGTCGAGCCGCCAGTCGCCGACGTAGGCGTAGCCCCACTTGCTGGAGACGCTGACGTCGGCCGGGCCGCGCGCGTCCAGCCAGCCGGCGAGGAACTCCTCGGCCAGGCCGTAGGAGCGCGCCACGTCGACCCAGCGCACGCCGGCGGCGTAGGCCTCGTCGAGCACCGCCCAGGACGCCGCGCGCATGGCCTCGACGGACCGGTCGGCGGGCAGCTCGTCCCGGCCGAGGTTGATGTAGGCGGGACGGCCGAGGGCGGCGAGCCCCAACCCGATTCGGTCGGTGCTCGCCGCCCTCGGCTGTGTCATCCCTACAGGTACTGACCGGTGTTGGTGGCCGTGTCGATCGCCCGGCCGGACTCCTGGTTCTTGCCGGTGACCAGCGTGCGGATGTAGACGATCCGCTCGCCCTTCTTGCCGGAGATCCGCGCCCAGTCGTCCGGGTTGGTGGTGTTGGGCAGGTCCTCGTTCTCCGCGAACTCGTCGACGATCGCGTCCAGCAGGTGCTGCACGCGCAGACCGCGCTGCTTGGTCTCCAGCACCGACTTGATCGCCGCCTTCTTCGACCGGTCCACGATGTTCTGGATCATCGCGCCCGAGTTGAAGTCGCGGAAGTAGAGCACCTCCTTGTCACCGTTGGCGTAGGTGACCTCGAGGAAGCGGTTGTCCTCGGTCTCCTCGTACATCCGCTCGACCGTGTGCTGGATCATCGCGTCGATGGTGGCCCGCGAGTCGCCGCCGAACTCGGCCAGGTCCTCGGCGTGGATCGGCAGGTTCTGGGTGAGGTACTTGGAGAAGATGTCCTTGGCCGCCTCCGCGTCCGGCCGCTCGATCTTGATCTTGACGTCCAACCTGCCTGGACGCAGGATCGCGGGGTCGATCATGTCCTCCCGGTTGGAGGCGCCGATCACGATCACGTTCTCCAGGCCCTCGACGCCGTCGATCTCGCTGAGCAGCTGAGGCACGATCGTGGTCTCGACATCCGAGGACACACCGCTTCCTCGGGTACGGAAGATCGAGTCCATCTCGTCGAAGAACACGATCACGGGCGTGCCCTCCGAGGCCTTCTCCCGCGCACGCTGGAAGATCAGCCGGATGTGCCGCTCGGTCTCGCCGACGAACTTGTTCAGCAGCTCGGGGCCCTTGATGTTGAGGAAGTAGGACTTGGCCTCCGAGGCGTTGCCGTCGCCTCGGCTGGCCGCGACCTGCTTGGCCAGCGAGTTGGCCACCGCCTTGGCGATCAGCGTCTTGCCACAGCCCGGCGGGCCGTAGAGCAGGACGCCCTTCGGCGGGCGCAGCTCGTACTCGCGGAACAGCTCGGCGTGCAGGAACGGCAGCTCGACCGCGTCGCGGATCTGCTCGATCTGCCGGAACAGGCCACCGATCGACTCGTAGTCGACGTCGGGCACCTCCTCCAGCACCAGGTCCTCGACCTCGGCCTTGGGCACCCGCTCGTAGGCGTAGCCCGACTTGGAGTCGACCAGCAGCGAGTCGCCAGGCTTGAGCGTGGCCTCCCGCAGCGGGTCGGCCAGCCACACCACGCGCTCCTCGTCGGCATGACCGACGACCAGCGCGCGCAGCGGCTGCAGGCCGCCCTCCTCGGTCAGCAGCTCGCGCAGTGTCGACACTTCGCCGATCCGCTCGAACTCACCGGCCTCCACAATCGTCAGCGCCTCGTTGAGCCGCACCGACTGGCCGCGCCGCAGTTGGTCGACCTCGACCGCGGGCGACGCCGCGACCCGCATCTTGCGGCCCGCGGTGAACACGTCGACCGTGCCGTCCTCATGGCCGGCCAGGAACACGCCGTACCCACTCGGGGGTTGGGCAAGGCGGTCCACTTCCTCGCGCAGGGCCAGCAGCTGGCTCCGCGCCTCGCGCAATGTCTCCACCAGCTTGGCATTACGCTCTGTCAGCTGGCTAACCCGCTCGGACGCCTCGGCAAGGCGTTGTTCGAGTAGTCGTGCGTGCCGTGGTGAATCCGTCAGCTTCCGGCGTAGCAGGGCCACTTCCTCTTCGAGGAACCGGATCTGGGCGGTCTCCGAAGGTTCGTGCCCAGAAGCCGGCTCGGGTACAGAGCCGTGCTCGTCGGCCTCCTCTGGCCGACCACCGGGACGATCGTGCTGCATGTCGGCACCTCCTCCCGTCAACTGTCTTACCAACACGGTACCGGTGCACACCGACAAGAGAAGAGCATCCACGTCTCGGAACGGTCGTGTCATCTGGCCGAAACAACGCTGCACCGATACCCGATCCGGGTAGATTGCGCCATCTCAGCGAACGGTGGAACCACTCACCCACTACGGTGCGTCAGACGCGGACGACTGGCATGCCGGTGCGCAGAGCAGTCGTCCACACCAGGCTTGGCCGATCAGGTCGCCGTAATAAAGGAGAAGTATCCGATGTCGCAACCGCCGCAGCAGCCGGGCCAGTGGGGAGGACAGCCGGGCTACGGCCAGCAGCCGGGTCCCGGTCAGCAGCCTGGCGGCTACCCGCAGCAGGGCGGCTACCCACAACAGGTCGGGCAACCGCAGCCGGGGGGCTACCCACAACAGGGCGGCTATCCTCAGCAGGGCGGCTACCCGCAACAGGGTGGCTATCCCCAGCAGCCCGGCCAGCAGCAGTCGGGTGGCTACGGCCAACCCGGCCAGCAGCCTGGTCAGTTCGGCCAGCCCGCGCCGTACGGCCAGCCGCAGGACCCCTATGGCTACGGCCCGCCGCAGAAGAGCAAGACGCCGTGGTTCATCGCCGGCGGCGGTGTCCTCGTCATCGGTGTCGCGATCGTGTTGATCTTCACCCTCGGCGGTGGCGGCGGTGGGGACACCGGCAGCCCGGAGGGGCTCGCCGAGTCTGCGGTCAGCGCGTTCAACGACCAGGACGTCGAGGCGATGGCCGGCATGAGCTGTGATGCCGCCAAGGAGGACGTCGAGGGCGCGATCGACCCGGAGTCGATGGGCGTGCCGCCCGAGATGAACCTCGAGATCTCGGCCGAACTCGGTGAGGTGACCACCGACAGCGACACCGAGGCCAGCGCCAAGGTCACGATCAAGGTGAGCGGCGATCTGCCGGAGGGCGTCACGGAGGAGATGACCAACATCGACGCGACCCTCAGGATGACCAACGAAGACGGGGACTGGTGCATCAAGAGCTTCGCCTGACCTGTGTGATCTGTGACATCGCCGCCGGTGACCGTACTGGTCCCGGCGGCGTTGGGCTGTCAACGGCCTGACTTACGATGTCCGCCGTGGGAACGGGTCGCTCGACGGCTCCGTCTAGTTTGTGAAGGCAACACTGATGAAGGAGTTCGGGGCGAGATGACCTATCCACCGCAGCAGCCAGGTCCCTACGGGCAGGATCCGTACGGACAGCAGCCACCGCAGTCGCCGCCATACGGTCAGCCGGCCCAGCCACCCTACGGCGGCCAGCCCTCGCCTCCCTACGGTCAGCCGCAGCCACAGCAGCCCTACGGCCAGACTTCCTACCAGGGTCTTGGCGGCTACGGCCAGGGCGGCCTGCCTCCCGAACCGCCCAAGAAGCGCAATACGGGCATGATCGTCGCGATCGTGCTGATCGTGCTCCTGGTGGTCGGTGGCGGTGGCGTGGCGCTGTTCCTGCTGAACAAGGACGACGACAAGCAGAACGCGAGCACCAACGGCACCGACAAGTCCTCGACCGCCTCCGAGCCGGACCCCTCGGAGGACGCGTCGCCGAGCGAGGACGAGGACACCCCGTCGTCCGACGACTCGGACACCGGCGGCGGCTCGGATGGCGGCGGCTCGACCGAGGGCCCGGAGGAGGTCCGCCAGGCCTACATGGACGCCTACGAGTCCAAGAGCTTCGGCTCGGTCGTGAACAACGCCTGCGACGCGTACAAGGAGCAGTACGGCACGGACACCTCGGAGCTGGAGACCCAGCTCGCCCCGTTCACGATCACCGCGACCGCCGACGGCGAGCCCGAGATCGTCGGCAAGAACGCCACCGCGAACATCGACCTCGAACTGACCCAGGGCAGCAACACCCAGCCGGCGAAGATCTTCATCAAGATCGTCGACGAGGACGGCGAGTGGAAGTTCTGTGGTGAGGGAGAGGCCTGATCACCGACCGGCCGCTCGTTCGGCGTGCCGGCATGATCGCTGTCCTGCTGCTGACGGCGGGACTGGTACTCGGCGGGATCGGCTTCGGGATCTACCTGGTGGTGCGTCCTGAGTCGGTAGCCGACCAGGGTGCGCCGCCGCCTCCGGTGACGTCCGCGACCGCGCCGCCGGTGAGCACTTCGAGGGAAACCACGCCACGGGAGACCACCCCCGAGCCGGAGCCGGGCACCGGCTCCGGCTCGACCGCTGTCGAGGGGTCGGGGGCCGGTCCCCGGGAGACCGCCCAGGATTACGTCACCGCGGTGAACGACCGGGACGAGTCCTCGGCGACCGCGCTGACCTGTCAGCGAACCGACCCGGGCACACTGTTCGAGGTCACCGACGGCCGTCGGGTGCGGCTCGGCGAGGTCGAGGTGATCGAGGGCTCGGTGGCCAGCGCCACCGTGCGGGTCGGGGACGACGAGACCGCGTTGCTACTGGAGAACCAGGAGGACCGCTGGTGTGTGGCGATCTGAGGGCCGACCGATGACCGGCCGAAACCGAACAGTGCTCATGGCGATCGGCGCGGTCGTGGTGCTCGCGGCGGCCGGGCTGACCGTGTTCCTGCTGACCAGGCCGGCCGACGAGCAGGACGCCGCCGGCCCGACGGTGCCGACGATCTCGGGCAGGGTCCCGGCGACGTCCGCGTCGGCGCCCGCGCCGCCGTCTGGCGGGGTGGCCACCGGCGGCGGCTCGACCGCCGTGCCCGGCCCGCCGCCCCCGGCCGACGACCAGACCGCCGCGGCCAGGACGGTCGTGGAGGGCGCCATCTCGGCGATCAACACCCAGGACGTCGCGAGCATGGCCGAACTCGCCTGTGACCCGGCCGCGGTCGGCCAGCCGGAGGACGTCCAGCAGGGCGTCACCGCCGAGCTGATCGAGAACCCGAAGGTCGAGGGCGACAAGGCCACCGCGCAGGTACGACTGACCATCGAGGGCGCGGGCGAACCGCAGGTCGTGCCGCTGCCGCTGGAGAAGCGCGCCGACGGCACCTGGTGTGTGCCCTGACCGGGCGCTCAGCCGCGTTGGGCCCGCCGCTGCAGCCGCGGCGGCGTGACCCCGTCGGCCAGCCGCCTGGTGGTCAGCACGAACGCCGTGTGCGCCACCATCCGGTGTTCCGGGCGCACCGCGAGCCCGACCACGTGCCAGGGCCGCATCAGCGTCTCCCAGGCCTGCGGCTCGGTCCAGCACTGCTGTTCACGCAACGCCTCGGTGACCTTGGACAGCTGGGTCGTGGTGGCCACGTAGACCACGAGCACGCCGCCGGGCAGCAGGCTCCTGGCCATCACCGGCAGCATCTCCCACGGCGAGAGCATGTCCAGCACCGCCCGGTCGACCTCGCCCTCGCTGCCGGGGTCGTAGGCGGCGAGATCGGCCAGGCGCAGGTCCCAGTTCACCGGCCGGTCGCCGAAGAACGCGGTCACGTTGCGCTCGGCGTGTTCGGCGTGGTCGGCCCGGACCTCGTAGGAGGTCACCGAGCCTGCCGGCCCGACCGCGCGCAGCAGCGAGCAGGTCAGCGCGCCGGAGCCGGCGCCGGCCTCCAGCACACGGGCGCCGGGGAAGATGTCGCCCCAGATGATGATCTGGCCGGCGTCCTTCGGGTAGATCACCTGCGCGCCGCGCGGCATCGACAGCACGTAGTCGGCCAGCAGCGGGCGCAGCGCCAGGTAGGCGGTGCCGCCGACCGAGGTGACCAGCGAACCTTCCGGCTGGCCGATGACGTCGTCGTGGGCGACCGCGCCCCGATGCGTGTGGTATTGCGCACCCTCGGTGAGGACGAGCGTGTAGTGCCTACCCTTCGGATCGGTGAGTTGCACCCGATCACCCACCCGGAACGGACCGCTGGCCCTGACCTCGCCCACCCTGCTCCTCATCCCCACGTCCAGTACCCGCGCTGCCGCGTTCGGGTGATCGTCGCAGACACCCGGCCGGGGCTGAATGGGGGTACCGGCACTACTCTGTCGGCCTCGAAGCCGCGACCCAGCGCGCACCAGGGGAGAACATGACGTATCCGCCACAGCAACCAGGTCCGTACGGCCAGCAGAACCCATGGGACCAGCCCCAACCGGGACAGTTCCCACCGCAGCAGCAGCCGCCGTCGCAGGCGCCGCCGTGGCTGTCGGGCGACCCCGGTGGTTACGGTGGTTTCCCGGGGTTCGAGCCGGAGCAGAAGAAGTCGCGCGGCGGCGTGATCGCCGCGGTGATCATCGTGGCGATCCTGGTGCTCGGCGGCGGCGGGTTCGGCGTGTGGATGCTCGTGAACAAGGACGACTCCTCGCCAAGCGGCGGCGGTGGCGGTGGCGGCGAGGACAAGGGCGGCGAGGCCCGCGCGGCCGCGGAGAAGTACGTCGAGGAGATGCAGACGACGGTCAACTCGAAGCTCGCCGACATCGACCTGTCCGCGCTGGAGACGGTCACCTGTGCCGACGACTTCGAGCGGATGGACCGGGAGATCGGCGACGTGCAGGACAGCGGCGAGGAGGCCGCCGACAACCCGCCGGAGATCAAGGTCGGGATGGCGGACTTCGAGTCCACCGAGGAGAAGGGCTCGTTCACCCTCACCCAGAGCGTGAACGGCAAGGACGGCCCCGACCGGGAGATGACCCTGGGCAAGGAGGACGACGCCTGGAAGGTCTGCGGCCTCTACGAGTCCGACGAGGGTGGTGACGCGCCGGAGCCGAGCCAGGAGGAGTCCACCGACTCCGAGCCGTCCGGCGACGCCCCGACCTCCGGCGGCAAGGTGCCCAACCCGATCCCGACCAGCTAACGGCCGGAGTAGGCGGCCAGGCCGGCACGCAGGTCCTCACGGCGCAGCACCCCGGCCGGTCGCCCGTCCTGGTCGACCACCAGGAACTGCCAGGCCGGGGTCTCGGCCACCCGCTCGACGATGTCCTCGCCGGACTCCGAGTCGAGCAGCACGGACTCCGGCCTGATCGGCTCGGCCGCGAGCTCGGCCGGGGCCATCGGTGAGCGCTCGGCCAGCCGCTCGGCCGCGAACGGGTCGAGCAGGCCCGCGGCCACGCCGTCGGCCCTGACCAGGACCACTCCCCTGCCCGCGGCGGCGCCGAGCGCGTTGGCGACCGGGCTCTCGGCCGGCAGCTGCAGGATCGGCCGGGTCAGATCGGCCAGCGTCAGCCCTTCTGGCCAGGTCCGCCGCTGGTCGGCGGCCAGCTCGCCGCGCGCCCCGGAGGCCACGAACCACGCCGTCAGCGCGCACACGCCCAGCCGCAGCCACCGGTCGGGGCTGTCGGTGGCCAGGCCCCACATCGCCCAGAGCATCAGCAGCCCGGCCACCAGCCAGCCGCCGACCACGGCGGCCTTGGTGGCCACGCTGCGGTCGCCGACGAGCGCCCAGACGCCCGCGCGCAGCATCCGCCCGCCGTCCAGCGGCAGGCCGGGCAGCAGGTTGAACACCGCGACCGCGATGTTGGCCACCGCGCACTCCAGCACCAGCAGCCATACCGGCCCCTCGGCCGGCATGAACAGCAGCACGAGCCCGCACCCGCCGGCCAGCACCGCGGACACCGCAGGTCCCGCCGCGGCGATGACCCCCTCGTGGGCAGGTCTGCGGGGCGTGCGGCTGATCTCGGCCAGCCCGCCAAGCAGGAACAGCCGCAGCCGGCGCACGGGGATCCCCAGGTGCAGCGCCACCACGCAGTGCCCGAGCTCGTGGGCGAGCACCGAGGCGCCGAGCAGGATCGCGAACGCGGCCGCGAGCAGGATCGACATGACCGCCGTCGTCTGCGGCAGGAACCGCTCGACCAGCGGCGCGTAGAGCACGATCACCGCGACCGAGCCGAGCCACCAGGACGGCGAGAGCAGTACCGGCACCCCGCGGAACCGGAACAACAGCAGGCCGCCGTCGCGGTCAGCTGTCCAGTTCGTGGCGTCGCTCACCTCACGAAGCCTAAGTGCCCCGGTGTTGGACCGCCGTGATGGCTCCTGGCGGAACTGTCGGTGCCCTCGCCTAGGGTTTGTTCATGACCGAAACCGCCGCCCCCGCTGCCGAAGCCGAGCAGGACGCGGCCGTCCCCCAACCCCGCCGCCCGGCGCTGTCCCCCTCCCGTGCCGGCGACTTCAAGCAGTGCCCGCTGCTCTACCGGTTCCGCGCGGTGGACCGGTTACCGGAGACGCCGTCGCAGGCGCAGGTGCGCGGCATCGTGGTGCACGCGGTGTTGGAGGAGCTGTTCGGGCTGCCGGCGGCCGAGCGGGTGCCCGACCGCGCGCACGCACTGCTGGCCCCGGTGTGGGCGCGGCTGCGCGCCGAGCGCCCGGAGTTCGCCGAGCTGTTCGGCGGCGACACCGAGGCCGACACCGAGGCCGGAGGCGAGGACGCCTGGCTGGAGACCGCGTCACGGCTGATCGAGGGCTACTTCACGCTGGAGGACCCGCGCCGGCTCGACCCGGAGGCGCGGGAGCTGCTGGTCGAGACCGAGCTGAGCTCCGGGGTGCTGCTGCGCGGCTACGTCGACCGGCTCGACGTCGCGCCGACCGGCGAGATCCGTGTGGTCGACTACAAGACCGGCACCGCCCCGCGCGAGATCGGCGAGGCCAAGGCGCTGTTCCAGATGAAGTTCTACGCGCTGGTGCTGTGGCGGCTGCGCGGCACGGTGCCCCGGCAGCTGCGGCTGATGTACCTGGCCGACCGCCAGTCGCTGACCTACACCCCCGACGAGGCCGAGCTGACCAGGTTCGAGCGCACGCTGGACGCGGTCTGGGACGCCATCCTGCGCGCGGGCCGCTCCGGCGACTTCCGGCCGAACAAGAGCAAGCTGTGCGACTGGTGTGCCCACCAGGCGCTGTGCCCGGCCTTCGGCGGCACCCCGCCGGCGTACCCGGGCTGGCCGGAACCGGACCCAGGTGAGGAGACCAGGTTGGACAGGGCGGACTGATGGCCGACGCGTTCTACGAGCCACTTGGCGATGGCCGGTTCGCCTCGACCAAGCACAGCGCCGGACCGTGGTCGCCCCACCACCAGCACCTCGGCCCGCCGAGCGCGCTGCTGGCCCGCGCGCTGGAGGCGTTGCCCGCCGCCCGGCCGATGACCATCGCCCGGCTGACGGTCGAGGTCCTCGGCCCGGTGCCGGTGGCCGAGCTGACGGTCAGCGCCGAGGTGGCGCGGCCGGGCCGGTCGGTCGAGCTGCTCGGCGGCGAGCTGGTGGCCGACGGCCGGGTGGTGGCCCGCTGCCGGGCGTGGCGCCATGCCAACACCGACACCTCGGCGGTGGCGGTGGACGTCGACCAGCCGCTGGCCCCGCCGAGCGCGGGCGTCGAGGTGCACCGCCCGGACGACTGGGGTGCCGGCTACCTGGACGTGATGGAGTGGCGCACGCTGGCCGGGGAGTTCGGCGCGCCCGGCCCGGCCACGGTGTGGGCACGCCAGCGCGTCGACCTCGTTGCCGGCGAGCACCCGACGAGCCTGCAACGGCTGATGGCGCTGGCCGACTCCGGCAACGGCGCCTCCGGGCTGCTGAGCCCGCGCGAGTGGCTGTTCATCAACTCGGAGCTGACCGTGCACCTGGTCCGCGACCCGGTCGGCGAGTGGATGGCACTGGACGCCGAGACCACCATCGGCCCGACCGGCATCGGCACGGCGTACACGGTGCTGCACGACGAGTCCGGCCCGGTCGGCCGGGGCGCGCAGGCGCTGGTGGTGCGCCCGCAGGGCTGATCAGAGCCGGCAGGCGCGGATGTCGGAGGCGAGCACGGCCTTGGCGCCGTGGGCGGCGAGCCGGTCCATGACCAGGTTCACCTGTTTGCGCGGCACCATCGCGCGCACGGCGACCCAGTCGGGATCGGCCAGCGGCGCCACGGTCGGCGACTCGAGGCCGGGGGTGATGGTGATCGCCGCGTCGAGGATGGCCTTGGGGCAGTCGTAGTCGAGCATCATGTACTGCTGGGCGAACACGACGCCCTGCAGCCGGGCGGCGAGCTGGTCCTTGGCCGGGGTGCTGGTCGCGGTGGCGCCCTGCAGCAGCACCGCCTCGGACTCGCAGATCGGGTCGCCGAAGGCCACCAGGTCGTGTTGGCGCAGCGTCCGCCCCGACCCGACGACGTCCGCGACCGCGTCCGCCACGCCGAGCGCGACCGAGATCTCCACCGCGCCATCGAGCTGGATGACCTCGGCGGTGATCCCGCGCTCGGCCAGGTCGTCGGTGACCAGGCGGGGGTAGGAGGTGGCCAGCCGCCTGCCGGCCAGGTCGGCCACCGTCCACGGCCTGCCGGCCGGCGCGGCGTACCGGAAGGTCGACGAGCCGAACCCGAGGGCGAGCCGCTCGGCGACCGGCGCGCCGGAGTCCTTGGCGAGATCGCGCCCGGTGATGCCGAGGTCGAGTTCGCCGGAGCCGACGTAGATCGGGATGTCCTTGGGGCGCAGGAAGAAGAACTCGACGTCGTTGGCCGGGTCGAGCACGGTCAGGTCCCGCGACTCGTGCCGGCCCCGGTAGCCGGCCTCACCGAGCATGTCGGCGGCCGGTCCGGCCAGCGCGCCCTTGTTGGGCACCGCGACCCGCAGCATCGTGATGGCTCCTGCGCTCTCAGAGGTGGCGATAGACGTCGTCAAGGGTGATGCCGCGCCCGAGCATGAGGACCTGGACGCGGTAGAGGAGTTGGGAGACCTCCTCCGCGAGCCGCTCGTCCGACTCGTGCTCGGCGGCGATCCACACCTCGCCGGCCTCTTCGAGGACTTTCTTGCCCTGCGCGTGCACCCCCGCGTCGAGCGCGGCGACGGTGCCGGATCCCTCGGGTCGGCGCATGGCCCGCTCACGCAGTTCGGCGAACAGCTCGTCGAACGTCTTCACGAGCCACGATCCTTCCATCCCGCCGGTTGGCGGCCGCAGCCGGGATCATGCCCCCTGGACATCACCAGATCGAGTGAACGGGACAAAACCGCAGGCCAGATAGCCTGAACCCATGCGATCAATGACCGACGACCAGGCCTCCCGGAACTTCTCCGTGATGCTCGAGGCCGTCGAACAGGGCGAGGAGGTCCTCGTCGTACGCGACGGCGTCCCAGTGGCCCGCCTGGTACCGGAGCGACTCAGCGTCGTCGACCGCATCACCGAGGTGATGGCCAACCATCCGCTACCTCCGGAAGCGATCGACGAGTGGGAGAGCGCAATCAAGGAACTACGTGAGTGGCAGGACGACGGGGAGCGGGTATGGCCGACCGACTGATTCTCGACACCGGTGTGATCATCGGTTTCGAGCGGCGCGGAGGGGATCTGCGTTCCGTCATCGCGGATCGTGAGCCGGCAATCGCCGCGGTAACGGCCATGGAGCTGTTGGCGGGTGTGAGCGGCGTCAGTTCGCGACACCACGACATCGTGGGCCTTAACGCCGAGGCATTGCTCGCGGTGATGCCAGTAGCGCACTACACGCTCGAAGTCGCCCGTGTGCACGCGCACCTCCTCAAGCACACCCGCCAAACCGGCCGGCCTCGCGGGTCGTTCGACCTGATCATCGCGGCCACCGCGATAGCGACCGGAAGCCTGTTGTTGACCACCGACGCCGCAGCCCGGTTCGACGAGCTTCCCGCCGTCAAATCCGAGCTGGTCTCAGTCAACTGACGTCAGGAGTCCAGCAGCGCGACGAGGTCGGTGACGGTCAGGTCGGCCAGGGAGTCACGGAGGGTGCGGCCCTCCCCCGGTTCGACCGGCGCCTCGGACGGCACCACCAGCACCCGGCAGCCCGCCCCCACCGCGGACGCCGTCCCGGTCGACGAGTCCTCGACCGCCACGCAGGCGGTCGGGTCGACGCCGAGCAGGCGGCACGCCTTCAAGTACGGCTCCGGATGCGGCTTGTTCAGCCCGCCGACCTCGTCGCCGCACACGGTCGCGGCGAACATCGTGCGGCCGATCGTGTTCAGCGCGAGCTCGGTCAGGCTCCGCTCGGTGGAGGTGACCAGCGCCATCGGGATCCCCGCCGCATGCACCGTGGCCAGCGCCGCCGCCGCGCCCGGGCGCCACGGCAGGTCCCGCTGGAACACCTCGGCCATCTTCCGGTCGATCCACGCGGCGCTGTCGTCGAGCTGCTCCTGGCTCGGGTCGGCGATGCCGACCTCCGCGTACAGCAACCGCACGGTCACCGTCATGTTGCTGCCGATCAACGCCTGGCGGGTGGCCGCAGACAGCCGACCGCCCAGTTTCTCGGTCAGCCCGTCCAGCGGGATGTCCCACAACTTCTCGGTGTCGAGCAGGGTGCCGTCCATGTCCCACAGGACCGCGGCTGGCCGATGTTGGTTCATGTGTCGCGTTGTTCGACTTCCGAGTGATACGGCGGTGCGGACTCCTCCCGAGAGTCGCACACCGAGCCACACGGGAACGCGCAGTGTGACGATCTTCTCCGAGCATCGGCCAGATCCGCCCCCCGGAAGGTCTCGATCATGGCGTGTTGCCGCACCCGACCAGCAGGCGATCCAGCCTACGATCCCCGCCGGGAGGGGGCGGGTCGTAGGCTTGCCCGGTGACCGATCCGGACCAGCACGCCACCGACCAGTCTCCGGCCGAGGAGGTGCCCGCACTTGTCGAGCCAGTTCTCGTCGCGGCCTTCGAAGGCTGGAACGACGCCGGCGACGCGGCCAGCGCCGCGATAGAGCATCTCCAGCTCACCTGGGAGGCGACCGCGCTGGCCGAGGTCGACCCGGACGACTACTACGACTTCCAGGTCACCCGCCCGACCGTGCGCATGGTCGACGGGGTGACCAGGCGGGTCGAGTGGCCGACCACCCGACTGTCGGTGTGCCGCCCGCCGGGGGCGTCCAGGGATGTCGTGCTCATGCACGGGATCGAGCCGAACATGCGGTGGCGGACGTTCTGCGCGGAGCTGATCGAGCACATCAACGACCTCGGCGTGACCACGGTCATCACCCTCGGCGCGCTGCTCGCCGACACCCCGCACACCCGGCCGGTGCCGGTCACCGGGACCGCCTACGACGCGGCGTCGGCCGCCCAGTTCGGGCTGGAACGCTCCCGCTACGAGGGCCCGACCGGGATCGTCGGCGTGTTGCAGGACGCCTGCGTGCGGGCGGGCGTGCCGGCGATCTCCATCTGGGCCGCGGTGCCGCACTACGTGTCCCAGCCGCCATCGCCGAAGGCCACGCTCGCGCTGCTGCACCGGGTCGAGGAGGTGCTCGACATGGAGGTGCCGCTCGGCGAGCTGCCAGAGCAGGCCGAGGAGTGGGAGCGCACGGTCACCGAGATGGCCGCCGAGGACGAGGACGTGCGCGACTACGTGCGCGCGCTGGAGGAACGGGGCGACTCGGAGACCGCGCTCAACGAGACCAGCGGCGACGCGATCGCCGCGGAGTTCGAGCGTTACCTGCGCCGGCGCCGGCCGGGCGGGCCTGGCCGCGGCTCCGCCGGACCGTCGTAGCCGTCTGTCTTGTCAGGTCGCCGGCTCGCGACGGCGGGCGTGTACGCCGGTGGCTTCCTCGGGCCGTTCGGCGGTGGGGTCACCGTCGCGATGCTGCCCGAGATCGGCGCGGACTTCGGGGTCTCCTCGGCGACCGCGGCGGCGACCATCCCCGCGTACCTGGTGCCGTTCGCGGTGCTGATGTTGTTCTCCGGCACGCTGGGCGCGCGGTGGGGGCTGCGGCGCAGCGTGCTCGGCGCCTACGGGGTGTCGATCGCCGGCTCTGTGCTGTGCGTGGTCGCCGACTCCTTCCCGTTGCTGCTGGTCGGGCGCGGGGTGCAGGGGCTGGCGAACGCGTTCACCACGCCGTTGCTGCTGGCCGCGTTGGCGACGACCACGCAGCGGGCCCGGCTCGGGCGCACGCTCGGCCTGTTCGCGTCCATGCAGGCCGCCGGGCAGACCACCGGGCCGCTGCTCGGCGGGCTGGCGGCGGAGGCGACCTGGCGGCTGGCGTTCGTCGGGGTCGCGCTGACCGCCGCCGCGCTGATGGTGATCGGCCTGCCGGCCGACGGCGCGGCGCCTCGGCCGACCGAGCCGGTGCGGCTGCGCGCGGCGTGGCGGCCGGCGACGCTGCGGGCCTCGGTGGTGGCGCTGATCGGCTGGGGCTGTCTAGGCGGGTTGACGTTCCTGGTGGCCTTCCAGGTCGAGGACCGGTTCGGGCTCGGGGCCAGTGAGCGTGGGCTGCTGCTGACCGGGTTCGGCGTGGTCGGGATCCTGACGGCGGGGCTGGTGGGGCGGCTGCTCGAACGCATCGGCGCGCGGTCGGGGGCGTTGATCGGCGCGGTGGCCGGCGCGGTGCCGGTCGCGCTGATCGGGCTGGTGCCCTGGCTGCCGGTGGTGGCCGTGCTGTGGGCGCTGGCGGGGCTGCTCGCGCAGTTCCTGCAGGTGGGGGTGAACGCGCTGGTGTTGACCGGGGAGGCGAACCAGGCCGGCGCGGTCTCGGTCGTGCAGGCGTTCCGGTTCGCCGGTACCGCGGCCGCCCCACTGGCCCTGACCCCCGTCTACCACGCGTCCCCGACCGCCGCCTTCCTCCTCCCGGCCATCCTCCTGGCCCTCATCCCCGCCCTGACCCTCGCCCGCCACCGCTGACCCCGCGAGTCCAACCGTCCCGCCTCGCGAGTCCAACGCTCCCGACATGGCGGCCGCGCGCGTCGGCGTGTCCGGAACGTCGAACTCGCGGGTCACGAACGTTGGACTCGCGGGTCAGATGGCCAGGCCGAGGAGGGCGTCGAGGGCTTCGCGGACGTGGGTGGGGGCGGTGGGGTCGTTGCCCTGGCCGGCGAGGGTCTGGTCGGCCCAGGCGTCGATGGCCAGCAGGGCGTTGGGGGTGTCCAGGTCGTTGGACAGGTGGTCGCGTAGGCGGGTGATGGTGTCGGTGGCCGCTGGGGCCCTGGGCGCGGCCACGGCGGCGCGCCAGCGGGCCAGGCGGGCGGCGGCGGTGGTCAGGACGGAGTCGGTCCACGAGCGGTCGTCGCGGTAGTGGCCGGACAGCAGGCCGAGGCGCACGGCCATCATGTCGATCTTGTCGGCGCGTAGGCGGGAGACGAACACCAGGTTGCCCTTGGACTTGGACATCTTCTCGCCGTCCAGGCCGATCATGCCGGCGTGCGCGTAGTGCCTGGCGAACGGATGCTCCGCGGTGAGCGCCTCGGCGTGCGCGGCGCTGAACTCGTGGTGCGGGAAGATCAGGTCCGAGCCGCCGCCCTGCACGTCGAAGCCCATGCCGAGGCGGTTCAGCGCGATCACCGAGCACTCGACGTGCCAGCCTGGCCGGCCCGCGCCCAGCTCGCTGTCCCAGCTCGGCTCCCCCGGCCGCGCCGCGCGCCACAGCAACGCGTCCAGCGGGTGCCGCTTGCCGACCCGGTCCGGGTCGCCGCCGCGCTCGGCGAAGTACTTCGCCATGGTGTCCTGGTCGTAGTTGGACACCGCGCCGAAGTGGCCGGAGGCGGTGCGGTCGAAGTAGATGTCCGGGTACCGCTCGTCGGCCGCCCGGTAGGCCGCGCCGGCGGCCAGCAGCTTGGCCACCACCTCGACGATCTCCGGGATCGACTCGACCGCCCCGGTGTAGTCGTGTGGCGCCAGCACCCGCAGCGCAGTCATGTCCTCACGAAACAGCGCGGTCTCCCGCATGCCGAGCACGACCCAGTCGTCCTGGTCGCGCGTGGCGCGCTCCAGCAACGGATCGTCCACATCGGTGATGTTCTGTACGTAGTGGACGGTGTGGCCGTTGTCCAACCAGATCCGGTGCACCAGGTCGAACGCCAGATAGGTGGCGGCGTGCCCGAGGTGGGTGGCGTCGTACGGGGTGATCCCGCAGACGTACATGGTCGCGGTGGCACCCGGCGCGGTCGGACGGATCTCACCGGCGGCGGTGTCGTACAGCCGCAGCGGCCGCGGCGTGCCGGCCACGCGGGGCACCGGAGGAGATGACCAGCTCTGCATGCCTCCGAGATTAGACGGCACCCGATCGAGCGAACTTCGTCCCGTCAGTGTGACTCCCGTTACATGCGTCGGCAAGCTAGCGATTCACGGGCAACGAACAGTCCATTCAGGCGAGTGAGGAAGTGAGGGCCATGACATCCGCAAGGGATCTGGCCGAGGGGACGACCGGCAGGTATCTCATCCTGCTGGAGGACGACTGGAGCCAGGCGACCAGGGAGCTCAGCCGGGTGGCCGGCATCCAGGCGGTCGACTCCGCCGAGGAGGGGCTGACCAACCCGCTCTGGGAGGCCGACGGCCTGGTGATGCGTGAGCTCGGCGTTGCGCTGGTGAGCGCGGACGCCGACCAGGTGACCGCACTGGCCACGGCGGCAGGCGAACCGGGCCCGATCTCGCTGGTCGAGCCGGAACGGTTCGTGCACGCGCTGACCGCGCCCGTCGCCGAGCCGACCGCGGTCGACGAGACGACGTTCACCTGGGGCCTGCAGGCCGTCGGCGCGCCCAACAGCCGGGCGACCGGCGCCGGGGTCCGGGTGGCGGTGTTGGACACCGGGCTCGACCTCAGGCACCCCGACCTGACCGGCCGCACGATCCAGTCCAGCTCGTTCGTGCAGGGCGAGGAGGTCCAGGACGGCCACGGGCACGGCACGCACTGCGTCGGCACCGCGTGCGGGCCAAGAGAGCCGGACAACAGCCCCGGCTACGGCGTGGCGCACGAGGCGGACATCTTCGCCGGCAAGGTACTCAGCAACGAGGGCGCCGGCGCCGACGGCGGCATCCTGTCCGGGATCTCCTGGGCGATCAACAACCACTGCCAGGTGATCTCGATGTCGCTTGGCGCGGCGGCCCAGCCTGGCCAGGCCTACTCCCGCACGTTCGAGCGGGTGGCCGCGCGGGCGCTCGCGCAGGGCACGCTGATCATCGCCGCCGCCGGCAACGAGAGCCGGCGCCAGGACGGCGTGGTGGCCCCCGTCGGCCACCCGGCGAACTGCCCGTCCATCCTGGCGGTCGGCGCGGTGGACGCCGGCCGGCAGGTCGCCAGGTTCTCCTGCGGCACGGTCGACGACATCGGCGCGGTGGACGTGTCCGGGCCGGGCGTCGACGTGCACTCGAGCTGGCCGATGCCGTTGCGGCACAAGCGGATCAGCGGCACCAGTATGGCCACGCCGCACGTGGCCGGGATCGCCGCGCTGATCAGCCAGGCCACCGGCGCGACCGGCTACGGGCTGTGGGCCCGGCTCGCGCAGACCGCCAGGCGGCTACCGTTGCCGTCAACCGATGTCGGCGGCGGCCTGGTGCAGGCACCCTGACCTGCCAGGAGGGCATGTGGCGCGCGTGATCGTCTCGGTCGCCGACGACCGGCTGGCCGACCTGCCGACCGTGGTCGACGCGCTGCGCCGCGCCGGTCTCACCGTCACCGAGGTGCTGGACGGCGCCGGAGTCATCACCGGGACCGTGGACCAGGACGCGATCGCCGCCCTGTCCACGGTGCCCGGGGTGGCCGACGTCGAGATCCAGCGCGACCTGCGCCTGCCGCCGCCGGACTCGCCCGTGCAGTGATCCCACGCAGGGGACCCGGGCACGGGTCAGGCGGCGGTGAGAACGCCGGCGATCTCGGCCACCTGCTCCGACCGCAGTGGTCCGAGTGCGAGGGCGCCGGCGTTCTCCTGTGCCTGCCCGACATCGCGGAACCCCGGGATCGGGATGGTGCGCTCGCTCCTGGCCAGCACCCAGCCGAGCGCGCCCTGGGCCAGTGTCCGCCCGTCACTGGTCAGGATGTCCCGGATGGCCGCCACCCGGGACGCCCACGCCGGCGTCGGCACCCCGTCGGCGAAGAACCGCAGCCACTCCGGCGCGACCGTGCGGATGTCGGCCCCGCTCGCCGGCCTGCTCGCCGAGCGCCTGCCGAGCAGCCCCATGGCCAGCGGGGTCCGGTTGATCGACGCGATGCCCCGGCGCGCGCACAGCTCGACGATCTCCGGCGCGTCGTGCAGCACGCTGAGCTCGTGCTGTACCGCGGTGCAGTGCGCCCCCTGCGCGAACGCGGCCGCCCGCGCCGGGTCGTCTGTGCTCCAGGCGTAGCCGCGGATCAGCCCGTCGGCCACCAGGTCCTCGCACACCGCGCGCAGTGGCGCGGCGTCCTCGATCGCCGGGCCGATGTGCAGTTGGTAGAGGTCGAGGTAGTCGGTGTCCAGCCGGCGCAGCGTGGCCTCCAGCGCACCGCGCACGTACTCGGGTGAGGCGTCCTGACCCACCAGCATCCGCCGGTCATGGTCGAGCACGTTGCCCCACTTCGAGGCGATGGCCACCCGGTCGCGCCTGCCCCTGAGCGCCCGGCCGAGCACGGTCTCGCTGTGTCCGGTCCCGTAGGCGTCGGCGGTGTCGAAGAAGGTGACGCCGAGGTCGAGCCCGGCGTGGATCGCGCGGATCGACTCGTCGTCGTCCACCTCGCCCCAGCCGAGCGGCTTTCCCGTGGCGTCGGCGAACGGCCCGCCGATGGCCCAGCACCCGAAGCCGAGCGCACTGACCTCGAGGTCTCCCAGTACGCGCTTTCCGGTCCACGTGGTCGTCATGTTCCCCAATGGTGGTACCTGGAGCGCGCTCCGGGTCCAGAGGTTTTTCCGGGGGTAGGTTCGAGGTATGCGGGTGGAGACGAGCCAGAAGCGCGTTCGGGCCTACGTCGGTGGCCGGCTGGTCGCCGACTCCAGGTCACCGGTGCTGGTCTGGGAGAAGCCCTACTACCCGACCTACTTCCTGCCGGCGGCCGACGTGCTCGCCGAGTTGGCGCCAACGGCCGACCCGGTGGTGCACGACGTCGTGGTCGACGGGGTGCGGGTGCCGGCGGCGGCCAGCCGCTTCCCCGACCCCGAGCTGCGCGACCTGGTGAAGCTGCACTTCGACGCCATGGACGAGTGGCTGGAGGAGGACGAGCCGATCTACGTCCACCCCCGCGACCCGTACAAGCGGGTCGACATCCTGGCCAGCTCCCGGCATGTCGTGGTGATGGTGGACGGCGTCGTGGTCGCCGACTCCCGCCAGCCGAGGATCCTGTTCGAGACCAGCCTGCCGCCGAGGTACTACCTGCCGCTCACCGACGTGCGGCTGGACCTGCTGGTGCCGTCGACGACCCAGACGCACTGTCCCTACAAGGGAACCGCGTCGTACTGGACGGTGGACACCGGGCGCGGGGTGCACGCGGACATCGTGTGGATCTACCGCGCGCCGCTGCCGGAGAGCCAGAAGGTCACCGGCCTGGCCTGTTTCTACAACGAGAAGGTGGACATCACCCTCGACGGCCAGCCACTGGAACGCCCGCACTCGCCGTTCAGCTAGGTCAGGCAGGCCAACGCCCTGAATGCCTCATTCAGGGCGTTGAACGTCGCCAATGCCTCATTCAGGGCATTGCGGCCGGTCAGGCGATGTCGTCGATGGCCCGGTAGATCCGTTTCTCCGAGACCGGGTAGGCGGTGCCGAGCGTCTGGGCGAACAGGCCGATCCGCAGCTCCTCGATCATCCACCGCACCCGGCCGTCGTCCCCCGGCCGGCCGCGCACCTCCGCGTAGGCGGCGGCCGCGTCCTGCACCACATAGGTCCACTCCAGGTCCCGGTCCGGCCGCTCGGGCAGTTTCGCCAGCCGCCGCAGCACCCCGCGCAGGTAACGCTCCACATCGGACAACCGGGCGACCCCGGTCGCGGTGACGAACCCGTCGAACACCAGGCCGGCCACCTGCGCCCGCATGTCCGCGACCGACTCGGCGAACACCTTCCCGGTCATCCGCGCCAGCGCGGCGTCGACCTCGGCGTGCGCGGTCAGCACGCCACGCACCCGGTCCAGCGCGGTGTACAGGCCGTCGGCCAGCCCACCCCGCACCGCCGCGACCAGCGCGGTGAACGACTCGGCGGTCCACACCGGCCCGCCGTGCGCGGCGATCAGCTCGTCGGCCGCCGCGTTGAGGCAGTCGGCCAGCAGCCCGGGCACGCTCCCGTGCGGGTTGGCCGACAGCGCCAGCTTCGCCGCGTTCGGCAGCCGCCGCACCACCTGTTTCACCGGCGAGGGCACCGTCAGCAGCACCAGCCGCCGGGTGCCTGGCCGCATCGCCCGCGCCTGCTCGGCCTCGCTGTCGAACAGCCGGATCGCCACCGCCGAGCCGGTGTCCACCAGCGCCGGGTACGCGGTCACCTGCTGGCCGGCCCGCCGCAGCGACACGGCACGCTCGAGCGCGCCGAACGACCAGGAGGTCAGGCCCTCACGGGTGATGCCCTCCTCGCCGGAGGCCAGCGACTCCCGCACCCGCGAGGCCAGCTCCCGCTTCAGCGCACCGAGATTCTTGCCGGTCAGCACCGGCCGGTCGCCGTCGACCACCTGGAAGGTGGTGCGCAGGTGTTGGGGCACCTGGTCGAGCTGCCAGGCGTCCGGCGGCACGACCACCCCGGTCAGCTCGCGCAGCAGCTGGGTCACCTGGTCGAGTGACGGCTCGGCCACCGCCGCCAGCCGCTCACGCAGCGCGGCCACGAAGTTCGGCACCGGCACGAAGTTGCGCCGCAACGGCTTGGGCAGCGACCGGATGAGCGCGGTCAGCAGCTGCTCCCGCAACCCGGGCACCTGCCAGGGCAACCCGTCGGCGCTGACCCGGTTCAGCAAGGCCAGCGGCACCTGCACGGTCACCCCGTCGGTGGCCTCGCCCGGCTCGAACCGGTAGCTCAGGTCGAGCTGGATGTCGTTGTGCGACATGGCATCCGGGTACGCGTCCGGGCGCACGTCGCCCGCGTCCGGGTTGACCAGCATCGCCGGGTCGAAGGTCAGCAGGTCCGGGTTGTCCCGCCTGGTCTTCTTCCACCAGGTGTCGAAGTGCCGCCCGGACACGACTTCCTGGCCGACCCGCTCGTCGTAGAACTCGAACAGGGACTGCTCGTCGACCACGATGTCGCGCCGCCGGGCCTTGTGCTCCAGCTCCTCGGCCTCGGCGAGCAGCTCGGCGTTGCGCTTGAGGAAGGTGTGGCTGGTCGGCCACTCCCCCTGCACCAGCGCGTGCCGGATGAACAGCGCGCGGGCCACCGGCGGGTCGATCCGGCCGTAGTTCACCGGGCGGTCGACCACGATCGGCAGGCCGAACAGCGTGACCCGCTCCGAGGCCATCGCCGCCGCGCGTTTCTTCTCCCACCTCGGCTCGCTGTAGTTGCGCCGCACCAGGTGTCCGGCGAGCGGCTCGATCCACTCCGGATCGACGCGGGCCACCACCCGGCCCCACAGCCGGGAGGTCTCCACCAGCTCGGCGGCCATCACCCAGCGCGGCTGTTTACGGAACACCGAGGAGCCGGGGAAGATCGCGAACTTCGCGTTGCGCGCGCCGAGGTACTCCTTGCCGGCCGGGTCCTTGAGCCCGAGGTGGGACAACAGGCCCGACAGCAGCGCCTGGTGCACCCGCGCCGGCTCGGCCGGGGTGTCGTTGGCGGTGACGTCGAGACTCTTGGCCATCTGGCGCAGCTGGCCGGCGACGTCCTGCCACTCGCGCACCCGCAGGTAGTTCAGGAACTCCGCGCGACAGAGCCGGCGGAACCGGTTGGCCGACAGGTCCCGCTTCTGCTCGGTCAGGTAGCGCCAGAGGTTCAGGTAGCTCAGGAAGTCCGACTCCGGGTCGCGGAACCGGGCGTGCTGTTGGTCGGCCTGCGCCTGCTTGTCCACCGGCCGTTCCCGTGGGTCCTGAATGGACAGCGCGGCGGCGATCACCATGACCTCGCTGACACAGCCGTTGTCCGCGGCCGCCAGCACCATCCTGGCCAGCCTCGGGTCGACCGGCAGCCGGGCGAGCTTGCGGCCGAGCGGGGTCAGCTTCGGCTCGGAGGACTTCGTCGAGGACTCCAGCGCGCCGAGCTCGTGAAGCAGGTTCATGCCGTCGGTGATGTGCCGGCGGTCCGGCGGCTCGACGAACGGGAACTTCGCGATGTCCCCGAGGTCGGCGGCGGCCATCTGCAGGATGACCGACGCCAGGTTGGTGCGCAGGATCTCCGGGTCGGTGAACTCCGGGCGGGCGTCGAAGTCGTCCTCGGTGTAGAGGCGGACACAGATGCCGTCCGAGGTGCGCCCGCAGCGGCCCTTGCGCTGGTTGGCCGAGGCCTGGGAGACCGGCTCGATCGGCAGCCGCTGCACCTTCAACCGGTTGCTGTAGCGGGAGATCCTGGCGAAGCCGGGGTCGATGACGTACTTGATGCCCGGCACGGTCAGCGAGGTCTCGGCCACGTTGGTGGCCAGCACCACCCGGCGGCCGGAGTGGGGTTGGAAGACCCGCCGCTGCTCCCCCGAGGACAGCCGGGCATAGAGCGGCACGATCTCGGTGTTGGCGCGTTGGGTGGCGGCCAGCGCGTCCGCGGTGTCGCGGATCTCGCGTTCGCCGGACAGGAACACCAGCACGTCGCCGGGGCCCTCGGCGCACAGCTCGTCGACCGCGTCCAGGATCGCCTGGGTCTGGTCGCGGTCCGGGTCGGCATCGGGCACGTCCGGGTCGACCACCGGGCGGTAGCGGACCTCGACCGGGTAGGTGCGCCCGGAGACCTCGATGATCGGCGCGTCGTCGAAGTGGTTCGAGAACCGCTCCGGGTCGATGGTCGCCGAGGTGATGATCACCTTGAGGTCCGGCCTGCGCGGCAGGAGCTGGCGCAGGTAGCCGAGGATGAAGTCGACGTTGAGGCTGCGCTCGTGTGCCTCGTCGATGATCAGGGTGTCGTACTGGCGCAGGTCGCGGTCGGACTGCAGCTCGGCGAGCAGGATGCCGTCGGTCATCAGCTTGAGCACGGTGGCGTCGCCGACCTGGTCGGTGAACCGGATCTTCCAGCCGACCGCGTCGCCGAGGCGCACGTCCAGCTCGTCGGCGATGCGTTCGGCCACCGTGCGGGCGGCGATCCGGCGCGGCTGGGTGTGCCCGATCAGCCCGCGCACGCCGCGGCCCAGCTCGAGGCAGATCTTGGGCAGCTGGGTGGTCTTGCCCGAGCCGGTCTCGCCGGCGACGATCACGACCTGGTGTTCGGCGATCGCCTTCTTGATCTCGTCGCGGCGCTGGCTGATCGGCAGCTCGTCCGGGTAGGTGATCTTCGGGACCGCGGCCCGGCGGCGCTCGACGCGGGTGGCCGCGCGGTCGATCTCGGCGGCCAACTCGGCGATCCGCTCCTGTCTGACCGTCTGGTCACGGAGCTTGCCGAGCGAGTCGAGCCGACGGCGAAGCCGTCGTTCGTCGCGCAGCGTCACCTCGGACAGCCGAGCACGGAGGTCCCCGAGGCTGGTGGTAGGCACAGTCATCGCACCACCGAGCCTAACGACCCACGCCACCGAGTTTGTGGAGGTGGGTCGGCTGCCGGTCAGCGGGTCAGGGACTCGCCGAAGCGGGTGAGGTCGCCGGCGCCCTCGCGGATGACCGTCAGCTCGTCGTCGGAGAAGTCGATCACCGTGGTGGGCTCGACGCCGCAGTCGCCGGAGTCGATGACCGCGTCCACCACGTGGTCGAGGCGCTCCTTGATCTCCCAGCCCTGGGTGAGCGGCTCCTCCTCGCCGGGCAGCAGCAGGGTGCTGGACAGCAGCGGCTCGCCCAGCTCGGCGAGCAACGTCTGGGTGACGACGTGGTCGGGGATGCGCACACCGACGGTCTTCTTCTTCGCGTTGAGCAGCCGGCGCGGCACCTCTTTGGTGGCTGGCAGGATGAAGGTGTAGCTACCGGGAGTAGCGGCCTTGATCGCGCGGAACACCGTGTTCGACAGGTAGACGAGCTGACCGAGCTGGGCGAAGTCGTGGCAGACCAGGGTGAAGTGGTGCCGGTCGTCGAGCTGGCGGATCGACCGGATGCGGTCGACCCCCTCTCTGTTGCCGGTCAGACAGCCCAGCGCGTAGCACGAGTCGGTCGGGTAGGCGATCAGCCCGCCGTCGCGCAGGATCGCGATCACCTGCCCGATCGCACGTCGCTGCGGGTTGTCCGGGTGCACGTCGAAGTACTTCGCCACCCGACCACCCTAGGGCGGCCGGGTGTCGAGCACCCGGCCGGGAGGTTCAGGCCCGGGTGACTTCGAAGGAGCCGTAGCTAGTAATCGGCATCCACCCGGTCCACCCGTTGAACCGGAACTTCCCACTGAACCGGGTGACCGCGCCATTCTCGTCACAACTCACCGAGGTGCCGTAATAGTGGCGGGCATACGCTCCCGGATCGGGCATGAATTCGGTCCGGATTTCCAGTTCGCCTTCGGAAAACAAGACGTCCCAGGTGGTATAAATTTGGGGATTCTCCAGTGATGGATAGTACGCCTCCGCCCACAGTTCCCACCGGTCGAAACCAGGCAGGACGTCGAGCTCGAGATCGTAGGAATTCCCGGTTTGCTCGTCGTGCACGACCTGACCCTCGTAGCTGCCGAGCCACTGATCAGCGTTCGGCGCGCATGTAGCGGCCACGGCACCGGCCGTCGACACCCCAGGAGCGACCAGCACGGCGAGCGCCATGGCGATCGCGCCGGCAATCACGCGTTTTCTCATCATAATTCGAAGGCTAACCGGCCACCGGTCCCCGTTGGTCGGGAATTTCTCCCAGCGATTCGGGGACCGTTCCTGGTCAGGAACGCGTCATTACCTGAGTGCCCATGAGCCGGTCGAGTTCCGCCTCCGGGTCCTCGGTGAACCCGGTGTGCGTCGGTGAGGTCTGCACGATCGTGCTACGCGGCGCGGTCAGCCAGCGGAACCGCTGGCCCGGCGTGTTCTCGGCCGCCGGGCCGGCCGCGCAAGCCTGACCGAGGGCCCGCAGGGCGTCGGCCAGCACGTCCAGGTCCAGGGCCGGGTCGAGCGCACCGAGCCGGACGGGGTCGAGGTGGGTCCGGCAGCTCAGGTAACGCAGCGTCGCGCAGTACACGATCGCGCCGACGTTCATGTACTCGCCACGTTCCTGCCGGGGCACCGCGCGCACCAGCGCGTACTCATACACGTGCGGCACGGGTCTCCTCCAACGCCGGTACCCAGCTCGGCGCCTGCGCCAGTCGCCGGTGGAAGAACGCCAGGTAGGCGTCCCGGACCTGGCCGGGCGACGCGAACGCGGGGTCGGCGGCCAGCCACTCGTCCGGCACCAGCGCGAGCACCTCGCCGAGCAGCTCGTCGGTGACCAGCGGCCGTAGCGCCCGGTCGGCGTCGACCACCGAGCCGGCCGCCGGGAGCATCACGTGGTCGGCGGCGTCGTAGCGGTACTCGGCGGCCGGCACCCAGTCGGGGCCCCACCGATGGTGGAAGTACAGCGACGCGCCGTGGTCGATCAGCCAGACCTCGCGGTGCCAGAGCAGCATGTTGGGGTTGCGCCAGCTCCGGTCGACGTTGAGCACCAGCGTGTCCAGCCAGAGCAGCCGGGCGGCCAGCTCGGCGCCCGGGTCCCGCACGTTCGGGTTGAAGTCGAACGAGCCGGGCAGGTAGTCGAACCCGAGGTTGACCCCGCCGCTGGCGTCGAGCAGGTCCTGGATCTCCTCGTCCGGCTCGGCCTTGGCCAGCTGCGGGTCGAGCTCGACGAGCACGATCTCGGGCACCCGGAACCCGAGCCGGCGCGCCAGCTCCCCCACGATCACCTCGGCGACCAGCGCCTTGATCCCCTGGCCGGCACCGCGGAACTTGAGCACGTACATGCCGAGGTCGTCGGCCTCGACCAGGCCGGGAAGCGACCCGCCCTCCCGAAACGGCGTCACGTACCGGGTGGCCGTCACCGTGCGCAGGGGTTTGCCGTCATCCACGGGACGCCATCATGCCGCACCCGTCCTGGCGGCCGGCCGGGAGCGCCACGGTCGCGACCATGGTCATACTTCATTGACCCTGCCGGGTGAACATCTGTTTACTCCATCAGGTGAACATCGGTTCACCGCCCGAGGCGGATCGGTCCCGGCGGCTCATGGTCGTGCTCTGTGGATGCGGCATCACCGTGTCCCTGATGCACACCCTGGTCGTCCCCTTGTTGCCCGAAATGTCCCGAATCATGCATCTGTCCCAGGATGCCGCGTCCTGGCTGTTGACGGTGACGATGCTCGCCGGCGCGGTGTGCGCGCCGGTCGCCGGCCGGCTCGCGGACATGATGGGCAAGCGCCGGATGCTGGTCTGCTCGCTCGCGCTGATGACCGCCGGCTCCCTGCTCGGCGCGGTGAGCTGGTCCTACGGCGCGCTGCTGGTCGGCCGGCTGTTACAGGGCGCGTCCTTCGGCGTGCTGCCGCTGGGCATCAGCATTCTCAAGGACTCACTACCACCCAATCGCGTGATGGCCGGCACCGCGACCATGAGCTCCACGCTCGGCGTCGGTGGCGCGATCGGCATGCCGCTGTCCGGCGTGATCGCCCAGCTGATGGACTGGCACGCGGTGTTCTGGGCCGCCACCGCCGCCTCGCTCGCGGCGATGATCCTGGTGTGGGCGTTCGTGCCGGAGTCGCCGCTGCGCGCCGCCGGCCGGTTCGACTTCCTCGGCGCGATCGGGCTGGCCACCGGCCTGGTGTGCCTGCTGCTGGCGATCTCGCAGGGCGCGCACTGGGGATGGGGCAGCCCGGCCACGATCGGGTTGTTCGCCGGGGCCGCGGTGGTGCTCGTGCTGTGGGCGGTCTACCAGCTGCGGGTGCGCTCGCCACTGGTCGACCTGCGTACCTCCAGCCGGCCGGTGGTGCTGCTGACCAACCTGTCCACCCCGCTGATCGGGCTGGCCATGTTCGCGAGCTTCATGCTGGTCCCGCTGCAGTTGCAGGCCCCGACCGCAACCGGCTACGGCTTCGGCGCGTCGGTGATGGTCGCCGGGGTGTGCATGATCCCGATGGGGTTGGGCCTGCTGTTCTTCTCCCCCGTGTCGGCCAGGCTCTCCGCCCGGCGCGGCGCGCACGTCACGCTGCTGTGCGGTGCGCTGATCATGCTCGTCGGCAACATCCTGATGACGCTGCTGCCCGGGCACCTCGCGCTGCTCGTGCCGCTGCTGCTGATGCTCTCGATCGGCACCGCGCTGTGCTTCTCCGCGATGCCGACGCTGATCATGAACTGGGTGCCCAACACCGAGACCGCCTCGGCGAACAGCCTCAACGCCCTGCTGCGCACGATCGGCACCAGCACCTGCGCGGCGCTGGGCGGCACGTTCCTCGCGACGTTCACCATGACCGTCGACGGCCGGCAGGTGGCCTCGGCCAGCGGCTACGTGCTGACCTACTGGATCGCGGCCGGCGGGGCGCTGACCGCCGCGCTGCTCGCCGTCTCGGTCTCCTTCGCGATCCGCCGCGCGGGCCAGGAGGTCAGCCAGGACACCCGGATCGAGGACGACGCCGACCTCGCGGCTAGGTAGGCTCACCCGCCATGAGCACGGCCGACGGGTCCGGCCAGACCAGGGCCGCGATCCTGCGCGCGGCCCGGCGGCGGTTCGCCCAGCGGGCCTTCGCCGAGGTCGGCCTGCGCGACATCGCCCAGGACTGCGGGGTGAGCGCGGCGCTGGTGCTGAAGTACTTCGGCACCAAGGAGGACCTGTTCGCCGAGGCGGTGTCGTTCGAGGCCGAGGCGACCGCGCTGCTGGACTGCGACCTCGACCGGCTCGGCGAGCACCTGGTCCGCACCCTGGTCGGCCTGCAGGACCATGCCCAGTCCGACCCGTTCCTGCGCGCGGTGATCACCGCCTTCCGGCCCAACGGGCAGGACTTCGCCGCCTCGTTCCAGCACCATATGGTCAAGCCGCTGGCCACCCGCCTGCTCGGCCAGAACGCCGAACTGCGGGCCGACCTGATCTGCGCCCAGCTGGTCGGCCTCGGCGCCGGGCGCGTCGCGCTGAACCTGCCGGCGCTGTCCGCGCTGACCGTCGAGGAACTGGTCGAGCGCTACGCACCGCCGCTGCAACGGCTGATCGACGCCTGACCGGCCCCGCGACGCGCCCGCCGAACTCCGGCGAACCGTGCTTCGCCGAGCCGAACGGAACGCGCCGCGGGTCCCCCCGACTCCCACCGGTGGGTATGGGGAACAGCCTCCCGCCGGGGACGGTCGACGGGAGGCTGCTCGGACTTCCAAGTGCCCTGAATGCCTCATTGAGGACGTTGAGCGTCCCGAATGAGGCATTCAGGGCTTCCCTCGGGTTACAGCGCCGGGTAGGCGTTCTGGATCAGCTCGGAGAACTGCGCCTGGAACCAGTGCCCGGACAGCGGGGCGTCGCCAAGCGAACCCGACGGGTTGTTGCCGTTGCGCGGGTTGCCCTGGTAGGCCGGGTCGCACATCTCGTCGAAGCCCTTGCCCTCGTCGTTGGGGATCTCCTCGCTGGCACCGTCGGACTCACCCGGCGGCTTGACCCAGACGAAGGCGTCGATGCCGTCCTCCGGCGAGGCGGTCGGCCGCTCGCCGATGCCGGCACCGGACTGGTTGCACCAGTTGCCGGTGTGGATCCGGCGGTCGATGCGGGACTCCTCGACGAAGGTGTTCGGGTCGGTCGACGAGCTCGGCCCGCTCGGCCGGTCCGCGCCGCCCCAGCCGTTGCGCGAGGTGTCGATCAGCATGCTGATCGGCCGGCCGAACCGCTGTGAGAACAGCTCGCCGTAGGCCTTGGCGTAGCTGACCTCATCGACGTACCGGTTCCAGTCGACCCAGTCCGAGTCCTCGCGCACCGGCTTGCCACCGACCACGGTGTTGGCGTCGAAGTGCTCCTCGTGCAGCACACCGTAGTTGGCCACATTGGACACGAAGCCGTGCACGTCCTCCGGCGAGGCGCCGTTGTTGTTCACGGTCTCGCTCATCACCAGGTCGGCGAAGGGCTGGAAGTTGTCGTCCCAGCCGAGCCAGCCGTGGTGGCCGATGTCGATGTAGTTGTAGACGTTGGGCAACGCGCCGAGCGCGCCGAGCGCGTAGCCGACGCCCTTCTGGTAGTTACCGTTGGCCTTCATGGTGTTGCAGTTCTCGGTCTGCGTCTCCCGCGGCGCCACGTTGGTGACCAGGTTGGGCAGCGAGTCGATCTCGATGATCGCCACGATGCGCAGGTCCGCGTACGCCGAGTCGCCGAGGATCTCGGCGATCGGGTCGATGTACTCGGTCTGGTACCTGCCGATCGCGTCGGCCGGCAGCTCACCGTTGGACGCCAGCGCGGAACAGTCGCGGCCGGGCAGGTTGTAGATCACGACCTGGAACAGGTCCGCGCCCTGGTCCACCGCGGTGTCCAGGTGCTCGCGCAGGCCGCGGGCGCCCTCGGTACCGGTGATCGCGGCGGTGCGGTCCATCCACACGAACGTCGGCTCGTCGGCGATGGCCGAGCCGCCGCCCTCGGTGGCCTTGGCCGACCAGTCCGGGTTGACGTAGACAGTGGCGCCGTCGTACGGGTTGTCCACTCGCGCCGTGCTGACGTCATCGGATGTTTCCTCGGCGGTGGCCACTGAGCCGAAGGTCAGGAGTCCGGCGACCACCGACATCGCCGCGGCCGCTACCAGCGCCTGACGAGGGCGCGATCGTGTTCGTCCATTGAGGACCTTACGGTTCATCTCTCCTCCATTGGTGGGGGTTCACTTGAGGTCGGTACGCGACCCCAGATCTGGGTGTCACCCGCGTACATGGTCATGGTGTCCACGGTCACCGGGGTCGCTCCCGGGGTCGGTGGAATGTCCTGATAGGACCAGTCGTTGCCCGGGTCCCACGCGCCGGCGCTGGTGATCCGGAACTGGATCTCCCTGCGGTGCTCGGACTGGCCGGCCGGCGAGATGCCGGCGCCCGCGCAGTCGACCGAGACGTAGTAGACGGCACCGGAGTACTGCGTCGGCCCGGTCGGCGGCGAGCACTGGTTGTAGTGCGCGGTCAGGGAGAGCTGGTCGGGCGTGGTGTCCCCGTCGAGGGTGAAGTAGTACCGGAACGACCCGTCGTCGAGGATCCTGGCCGGCCACGCCGACCGGTTGACCACATAGGTCTTGATCTCGGTGTAGTTGGTGTTCGCCGAGTTCACCGCGGCCTGCAGGTAGATCTCCGGGCCGTCTGGCTGTTCGGCCGAGGGAAAGCCGATGAGCGGCTCGCCGCCGTACTCCTGGTACAGGCGGGCCAGCGCCCCGGTGAACCCGGCGTTGTAGTCGGTCGCGACCTCGTTCATCACGTAGTCGTTCCGGTCGTCGACGTACTGGTCGTTGGGCGATGGCGGGCCGCCGACCAGCGCGCCGTAGAGCACGTGCCGGTTGTCCGCCGGGGACTGGATGCTGTTGGACCACGAGCCGTGCGCGGTGCGGTGGTGCGGGTTGCGCGGCGGATTCTGGCCGAACCCCACCATGAACGACCCGCCACGCGGGTTGTCGCCAAGCGCGTAGTCGATCTGCCCGACGGCGAAGTCGTGGTAGCGCTGGCTGCGGGTGGCGTCGGTGGTCCAGTCGCTGTAGACCAGTGCGGCGAAGGCGGTGTTGGCCGCGTAGCGCAACGAACCCCAGCGGTCGAGCACCGCCTGGCCGCCCGGGGAGTACGGCACGCGCTGACCGTCCACTCCGACGGTCCAGTAGTCCAGCCAGCGGTTGGCGTCGGCGACGTAGCGTTCGTCGCCGGTGAGCGTGGCGAGCAACACGTAGGCGCCGTAGGACTTGTCGTCCCAGGCGATGGTCCACTTGTAGGAACGGTGACCGGTGGCCGGATCGGTGCTGAGCCGGTCGTACTCGGTCTCGGCCTTGGCCAGGTACGCGGCCTCGCCGGTCGCGCGGTACAGCCAGGCCGCCGCCCAGACCAGCTCGTCCTGGTAGCCGCTCCAGGAGTTGTAGTAGTTGGCCGCGTCGCGGATGCAGTCGGAGTACTTGCCGCGCACGGTGTCGGCGAAGGTGTGCAGCGTGCGTGCGTGGCCGAGCAGCGTGTTCGCGTAGCCGGGATCGGTCGGCCGGAACACCATCGAGGCCGCCGCCAGCGCGGCCGCGGTCTCCCCCGCGAGGTCCGAGCCACCGCAGGAGGCGTCGATCCGGTAGGCGGGGCGGGCCATCGGCATCGCCTCGGCCGGGCCCCACCACGCGTGGTCGGTTCCGCCGTTGCCGACCTGTCCATACAGGACGTTCGCGGACGGGTGCGCCCTGACGAAGTAGTCGCTCACCCAGCGCAGGTTGTTCAGCAGCTCGTCGAGCTGGCCGGAATCGGCGTAGGCGGCGCGGTACTCCACCGCGCCCCAGGCGAGCATGGTGGCCGAGGCGGCCATCGGGAAGCCGAACTTCACGTGGTCGCCGGCGTCGAACCAGCCGCCGGTCAGCTCGGTGTCCACATCGGACCCATCGGCGACCGCGGCGTCCGCGCGCCAGCCGACCCGGTTCCACGACGGCAGCGCGCCCGCCTGCTGGGCCTCGTAGAACCAGATGGACTTCTGCAGTGCCTCGCCGTAGTTGAACCCCGAGGACCGCGCGCTCGCCGCGCCGGACGCGGCCACGATGGCACCGGCCACCAGTGACACCACGGCGACGATCGCTCGAACGCGCATGTCCGCGGTCCCTTCTCGACATTGAGTAGGTAGTTGAGTACGTGGCTGAGTAGGTGGAACCCGGGCGGGGCCGGCGGCGAGGGATTAACCCGGCCCCGCCCGAGGTATCAGGGGAACAGCAACCCGAAGTCGGCCAACGCCATCGCGATGTCCGCCTGCGCCCAGAACCGGTGGTACCGGAACGTCGGCGCCGGGCCGGTGCCGTTCACGTACGCCTCGACCTGGGGGTAGTCGGGGTCGTCTGCGTACCAGGACCGCAGCGAGGTGAACGTCGAGTCGCTGTCGATCTGGTCACCGTTGGGCATGGTTCCGGTCCAGCCCTGCGGAACGTAGACCTCGTCGCCGAAGCGGCTGTAGTCCGCGCGCTGCTCCTCGACCGAGATGCCGATGTCGTCCTGGTTGGCCCACATGGCGTCCAGCAGGTCGCCGGCCATCTGCTGGGCGGCCGTGTCACCGGACTCCGCCGCGTAGTACATGAGGGTCCTGGCCAGTGCGGCCGTCACTCCCAGGTCCTGGTTGCGGCTGGTGACGTCGACGTGCAGCCCCGAGTTGTCACCGGGGTTGGCGGGATCCCAGGTGTCGGGCTGACCGGTCCAGCCAAGCTCGGCCGGCACCTGCCAGGTCCCGGCGGACGCGTCCACCGTGGTGTTGGCCATCGCCCAGTCGACCCACTTGTCGAGCAGGTCGCCCGCCTCGGCGTTGCTGGTGGCGTAGTACAGCTCCGCGATCCGCTGCATGGACCACGTCTGCATGCCGAACCACCGGTTGCTCGGCGGGTCGTGGTAGACCGGCTGCCAGTCGTAGTACATGCCGTAGAAGGTGGAGTGGCCGGCCGGCGGCTCGTCGTACCGGCCGTTCCAGCTGTTGGTCGCACCACCGGCGATGCCGCCCTCGTCGGACTGCAGCCAGCGGTAGAACTCCAGCTGCCGTTCGAGGCTGGTGTTCCAGTCGGTCGCCGCGCTCGGTGACCTCGGCTGCAACTGGTCCACACTGGACAGTGCCCACGCGGCCATCGGGTTCTGGTAGCCGAAGTGCGACGGGCTCGAGCCGATCCGCCACGCCCAGCCGCCGTCCGCGCCGCCGCCCCACGCGTAGTACCAGGACATCAGGTAGTGCGCGCTGTTCTTGCCGGTGCCGCCGGGGCAGGCATCCGGACCGACGCAGTCGCCGATGCGCTTGAAGTACTTGTCATACATGGAGTAGCGCAGGTAGTCGCCCATCTTCGCGGCCTTCTCGACCGTGCCCGAGATCTGCGACTGGTTGCCCTGCTCGGTGGCCCAGGTCAGTGCCCAGTACGCCGCCTGCACGGCCCGCGCGTCCGCGTCCGGCGCGTTGGTGTAGCGCCACTGCCGCGCGTACTGCAGGTCGCCGACGAACAGGTCGATGTAGCCGTTATCGCCACCGTGGGCGAAGGTGTCACAGGACGGGTGCGGCACGGTCTCCCAGGTGGACTCCTGCGGTCCACGCTGGAAGGTGTTGATGTAGGCGGGACTGCTGGTGCCGTCGCCGCAGTTGCCGTAGCCGTACCGGTTGTCCACGTCGAGCAGCCAGTGCATGCCGTAGATGTCGTCGGTGCCGTAGGTGTTGCTCAGCTCGTCGGCGATCGGGTCCTGGCCGACCGGCACGTCGAAGTCCAGGTCGCTCGGGTACTCCTCCGGGGTGTCGTGCTCGGGGGCGTAGGTCGCCGGGTCGGCCGGGTTGTAGCCGGAGTTGCCCGGCTGCTGGCTGGCCGCCGGAATGATGTGCTCCTCCATCGAGGCCCACGCCTCGTTGAAGCGGTCCCACTCGCCGGTGACCCGGCCGTACTGCGCCTCCAGCCAGACCCAGTAGCTGAACGCCTCCGAGGTCGTGACGTGCCCGTAGTCGGGCGCCTCGACGATCAGCGTCTCCACCGAGTGGTACGGCACCGGCGGGTCGTGATCGCTGAAGTAGCCGCTGGCCGGATCCTTGATCGTCTCGTAGAGCTCCAGGAATCGTTCGACGGACCGCGCGTCCATCCCGGGAACGCTTCTGGCGACCGCGGTCGACGCCGGCGAGGAGTCCAGGGGCACGGCGACCACCGGGGTGGCGAGCGAGAGCGCACCGAGCACCGCAATCGCTGGGAGCGCTCCCAAGAAGAGCTTTCTACGTCTCATCTGAGCTCCTAAGGTCAGGTCTCAACGAGCTTCTGCAGGGCGTGGAAGTCTGGGAGCGCTCCCACATTTGGTAAACAAATTGTTAGCAGCTGATCACGAGTGGTGTCAACGTCCGACACCCACCAAGTACGCGGCTGAGCCGCGTGGCGGAGCGGTCACCTCGGCGAACGCCGAGCGCCCGGTTGACAAGCCGCTGTACTCTGGTTCTTTGGGAGCGCTCCCACATTGAACTCCAACGAAGGAGGGCGATGTGAAGTCCAGACGCAGAGCCGCGGTACTTGGCGCGGTCGCGAGTCTCGCGGCCACGTTGTTCGTTGTCCTGCCAGGTCCGACAGCCTCGGCGCACGGTGGGTTGACCTTCCCGGCCACCCGCACCTACGCCTGCTACGTCAACGGGCTCGAGGGCGGCAACGGCGACCTCAACCCGACCAACCCGGCCTGCGCGGCCGCCATCGCGCAGGGCGGCAAGCAGCCGCTGTGGGACTGGTTCGGCAACCTGTTGCCCAACATCGGCAACGGGTGGCCGAACCTGGCCGACGGCACGCTGTGCGGTCCGTCGGACAAGTACGCCGCGTACCGGTTGGCCCGCACCGACTGGCCGACCACCAACGTGACGGCCGGTGCGAACGTCACCATCCGGTACAACGCGTGGGCCAGGCACCCCGGCACCTGGTACCAGTACATCACCAAGAACGGCTGGAACCCGAACCAACCACTCGGCTGGGACGACCTGGAGCCATGGCACCAGGTGACCAACCCACCGGTGAACGGCAACGGCCCGCACGGACCCGAGTACACCTGGCCGGCGACCATGCCGAACAAGTCCGGCCGGCACATCATCTACTCGGTCTGGGAACGCTCGGACAGTCCTGAGGGCTTCTTCAACTGCTCGGACGTCAACTTCAACTAAACCGAACCCACCCGGCCGGTCGCGGAGCTCCGCGACCGGCCGGGTGTTGTTCGTAGAGATGGTCGACGACATTTGGGAACGCTCCCAAATCTGGCTGGTCACATTTACGAAACCTGCCGGAAACTATACTCGCTACCGGCCGGTCACGAGGTCGCCAACTCGTGGGCCCGATCAGGAACGAACTGTCCGGCCGGTGCGATGCAACCGTCCGCCTCCCCCGGCAGCTTCACCCAGAGATAGGCGGCGATCGCCGAGTCGCCGGTCTCGGTGGTACTCGGCGTGCCGATCGCCCGTCCGGACGGGTCGCACCACTCCTCCCCGGCCGGACCGTTGCCGTTGCGGCTGGTGTCGACCACCGCGCGCAACCGGCCGTCGCCGAGTTGGGCCAGCACCGCCTTGGCGAAGGCGACCTCGTCGGCGGTGGTCCGGTAGTTCGACACGTTGGTCGAGATCCCGTCCGCGCTGGCGTAGATGTCCGCCGAGCGCAACCTGGCCGCGGCCTCACCCGGCGCCAGCCACGCGGAGTGGCCGATGTCGAAGAACACCTGCGCCTGCGACGAACCCGCCTTGAGCCGCTTGCCGGCGTAGGCCATCGAGCCCGCGGTCTGCGCCTGCTGGTCGGCGTTCTGACAGCTGGTCATCAGCGGCAACACGTCTGGTTCCAGCACGATGTAGGCCGGACGGCCGGCGAGGCCCGCGGCCACCTGGTCCACCCAGGCGCGATAGGCCTCGTGCGACGGCGCACCGCCGCCGGAGGCGCCACCACAGTCCCGGTTGGGGATGTTGTAGACGACCAGGATCGGAATCTTCCCGGCCGCCTGCGCCGCACCGACCAAGGAGTCCACCTGGGACCGTACGGTGTCGGTGTTGGTCGAGGTGAACCAGCGCGCCTGCGGCTGGTTGGCGATCCGGTCCCGGATCACCGGCGTCCGCCAGTCGTTCGGGTTGGCCGCGACCCACCGGGCGGCGTTGGTCTCGGAGTCCACATAGAACACCGAGTCCGCCGGTGCGGCGCTGGCGGGACCGGGTAACGTGATCGAGCACGCACACAGCACCGCACTCACCGTGACAAGCAACTTCCTGAGCTCCATCCAGACCTCCGGGGCAGGGGCGAAAGGTTGGATGGGAGCGTTCCCAAATCGCTGCCTCAGTGTGGGGCATTCATCACATCGAGTCAAGAAACGGCCGGCTGGGAAGGCTCCCAGTATTATTGGGCAGGCGTCGGGGCACGGCGGAGCGCGGGAGAAGAGCATGGCGGGCAAGGGTCGAACCCGGACGAGCGGGCGCCCCACGCTGGAACAGGTGGCGGTGGAGGCGAACGTGTCGCGAGGCACCGCCTCGCGCGTGGTCAACGGATCGCTCGAAGTGAGTCCATACGCGTTGAAGGCGGTACGGGACGCGATCCGCAAACTCGGTTACGTGCCAAACCACGCGGCCCGCAGCCTGGTGACCCGGCGCAGCGACACCGTTCTGCTGGTGGTGTCCGAGTCCGAGGACAGAGTGTTCAACGAGCCGTTCTTCGCGAGCATCGTGCGCGGCCTGAGCCAGGAACTGTCCGCGACGACACTGCAGCTCAACCTCGTGATGGCCAGCACCACCCGGCAACACGACCGGGTCGAGCAACTGGTACGTAACGGACACGTCGACGGCGTCATGCTGATCTCGTTGCACGGCGACGATCCACTGCCGCAGAACCTGGTCGCCGCCGGCGCGCCGGTGGCGCTCATCGGCCGGCCGGTGACCGACACCGGCGATGTGCCCTATGTCGACGCCGACAACGAGGCGGGCGCGCGCGCCGCGACGGAGTACCTGTACCGCCAGGGCAGGCGCCGGATCGCGACCATCACCGGACCGAGGGACATGGCCGCGGGCCTCGACCGGCTCAGTGGCTACCGGGCGGCGCTGCGCGGCAAACGCGGCGTGACCAAACTCGTGGCACAGGGCGACTTCGGGCAGGCCAGCGGCGAGTCCGCGATGCGCGAACTGCTCACGCGCGACCCCCAGCTCGACGCGGTGTTCGCCGCGAGCGACCCGATGGCCGCGGGCGCCCTGCGCGCGCTGTGGGCGGCCGGCCGACGAGTACCCGACGACGTCGCGGTGATCGGGTTCGACGACTCGGAGCTGGCGCGTAACACCAACCCCCTGCTCACCAGCGTCAGCCAGCCGACCCAACAGATGGGCCGCAAGCTGGCCGAACTGCTGATCACCCAACTCCGCGACCCGGACACCGAACTGAAACCAGTGATCCTGCCAACCGAACTCATCTGCCGAGAGTCAGCCTGACAGTTCCGCCTCCCCGGACTTCATTGTGTTGGTTGGGTTGGGCGCGGATGGTGCGGTTGGGGTACGTACTTGTGGTTGGGTTGCGTCACGTTCCCCTGGGGTGCGGTTCGCGGCGGGTGGGCTCGTGTTGCTTGGGTTACTCGCGCGTATGGGCTTCCATCGTGGTGCGGGGCGCGTTAGGGTCGAGGTCTTGGGAGCGCTCCCAAATCGCAGAGTCGCGAGTGTCCCAGTGGGCCTGTCGTTGGTCGACAATCGGGTGATGTCGGGGTTACGTTCCGGGCGGGCGGGTATCTGAGATCCACGATCCGTGCCGGCATCCCGAGGAGGGCCCATCATGGCTGAGGGAACACGACTGCCCGACGAAGGTATGGATGACCCCTCGACGCAGGACGGGCTGGCCAGTTTCGCCGTCTGGGCGCGTACCACCCGGTTCGGTGAGGAGGACGACGCCGATCTCGCCGAGAACAACGTCGTCCTGCGCGGTATCGACTGAACACCGATCGACCAGGCTCACCCGGTCGTGGCCAGTTCGCTGGTCGTGAACCGCAGTTCGTCCTCGTCCGCGTCCACCCGGACGCGCGTTCCCGGCACCAGGCTGCCGTCGAGCATCATCCGGGACAGCCGGTTGTCCACCTCACGTTGGATGGTCCGGCGTAGCGGCCGCGCGCCGAACTCCGGCTGGTGGCCCCGCCTGCTGAGCCAGGCCACCGCGTTCTCGGTGAACTCCAGCTCGATGTTCTGGGCGTGCGCCCGGCGCGTGGTCCGGGTCAGCATCAGCTCGGTGATCCGGTGCAGCTGCTCGTCGGCCAGCCTGCGGAACACGATGATCTCGTCGATCCGGTTGAGGAACTCCGGGCGGAACGACTCCCGCAGCACCCGCATCAGCCGCTCCCGCAGCTGCCGGTCGGTGTCGCCGTCCTCGTCGGCCGGGGTGAAGCCGAGCGCTCCCCTGGCACCGGCGGTGATCAGCTCCGACCCGAGGTTGCTGGTCATCACCAGCACGGTGTTCGTGAAGTCGACCGTCCGGCCCCGGCCGTCGGTCAGCCGGCCGTCGTCGAGCACCTGCAGCAGGATGTTGAACACCTCGGGGTGGGCCTTCTCGATCTCGTCGAGCAGCAGCACCGAGTACGGCCGGCGCCGCACCGCCTCGGTGAGCTGGCCCGCCTCGTCGTAGCCGACATAGCCGGGTGGCGCGCCGATCAGCCTGCTCACCGTGTGCCGCTCGCCGTACTCGCTCATGTCCACCCGGATCAGGTGGCTCTCGTCGCCGAACAGCGCCTCGGCCAGCGTGCGCGCCAGTTCGGTCTTGCCGACGCCGGTCGGGCCGAGGAACAGGAAGCTGCCCGATGGCCGGTTGGGCTCGGCCATCCCGGTACGCGACCGGCGGACCGCCTCGGCCACCGCCTGCACGGCCTCGTCCTGGCCGACGACCCTGCGGTGCAGGTGCTCGTCGAGTGCCAGCAGGCGTTCCCGCTCGTGCTGGGTCAGCTGCCGCACCGGGATGCCGGTGATCCCGGAGACCACGTCCGCGATGTCGTCGGTGCCCACCTCCGGCACGTCGCTGGAGTGGCCGTCGACCCGGGCGCGGTCCAGGTCCGTGCGCACCGACCCGAGCTCGTCGCGCAGCGCGGACGCGCGTTCGTAGTCCTCGTCGCTGACCGCGTAGTCCTTCTCCCGCACCAGCCGGTCCAGCCGTTCCTGCAGCTCGCGGGCCTTGTTGGTGCCCCGGCGCAGCCGCAGGCTCACCCTGGCGCCCGCCTGGTCCATCAGGTCGATGGCCTTGTCCGGCAGGAAACGGTCGGTGACGTAGCGGTCGGCCAGACCGGCGGCGGCGTCGAGCGCCTCGTCGGTGAAGCGCACCTGGTGGTGGGCCTCGTAGCGGTCGCGCAGGCCGCGCAGGATCTGGATGGTGTCGGTCACCGACGGCTCGGGCACCAGGATGGGCTGGAACCGGCGCTCCAACGCGGAGTCCTTCTCGATGGTGGTGCGGTACTCGTCGAGCGTGGTGGCCCCGACGATGTTCAGCTCCCCCTTGGCCAGTGCGGGCTTGAGGATGTTGCCCGCGCCCATGGCGCCCTCGGCCCCGCCCGCGCCCACGACCGTGTGCAGCTCGTCGATGAACACGATCAACTCGTTGCTGTGCGCCCGGATCTCGGCCAGCAGCTTGTTCATCCGCTCCTCGAAGTCGCCCCGGTAGCGGGTGCCGGCGACCATCGCGGCCAGGTCGAGGGAGACCACCCGGCGGCCGGTGAGCGTCTCCGGCACGTCGTCGTCGGCGATCCGCTGCGCGAGGCCCTCGACGATCGCGGTCTTGCCGACCCCCGCCTCACCGATGAGCACCGGGTTGTTCTTGCGCCGCCGGGAAAGCACCTCGACGGTCTGCTCGATCTCGGTGTCCCGGCCGATCACCGGGTCCAGGCCGCCCGCCCTGGCCTGCTCGGTGAGGTCGCGGCCGAACTGGTCGAGGGTCTCGGTGTCCGACGGGCGGTCCTCCGCGCCTGCCCGGCCTCGGCCGGCGCCGGCGAGGGTCTCCGGGGTGATCCTGGCCTCGGCCAGCATCCGGCCGGCGACCGAGTCCGGGTTGGCGGCCAGCGCCAGCAGCAGGTGCTCCGGGCCGATGTAGGAGGCGCCGAGGCCGCGGGAGATCTGGTGGGCGTCGAGCAGGCTGCGCTTGGCGGCCGGGGTCAGCCGGACCGCGCCCTCCCTCGGCTCGCCCACCCGGGACTGCTCGTCGATCCGGCCGGTGAGCTCGTCGGGGTCGGCCCCGGTGCCGGCCACCAGTTCGCGGATGCCCGGATGCCGCAGTGCGGCCCAGAGCAGCTGTTCGGTGTCCAGATTGGACCGGCCCCAGCGCGCGGTCTGGGTGGCCGCCTCGGCGAGCACGCCGCGGGCCTGCTCGCTGAGGAACCGGGTGATGTCGATGGGATGGCCGCGGCCACCGGCGCGTCCGCCGAAGAACTGGGAGAGAAAGTCGTCGAACGGGCTGGCGCCGGAGCCGCCGGACCCATGGATGCCAGTCATCGCCACCTCGCCGGATCGCCTGTTGGTTCACCCGATGGGCTTTCCAGCGCCGCGGGACCACAAACCATTCGGACCCGATTCGCCGTTCGCTAACGGCATCCCCCGATCGGGTGCCCCACCGGGTGGATTCGGTGACTGTCGGGATTGGACCTCCGCGATCAGGGCATTCGAGCGCTATGGCTACCGGGAAAAGAGTTGCGGTGATATTGCTTGGCGTGATGATGACGGTCGCTGGCTGCGGTACCGCCGATCGGGAGGCCAGTGCCACCGAGGTCGCCAACCAGTTCGTGTTGGCGTTGAACCGTCCGGATGAGGCCTGCCGGCTGCTCGCCCCCGAAGCGCTGCGCGCGCTCGAACGGGACGGCCAGCGGTGTGCCGACGCGCTGGCCGAGCTGGCGCTTCCCCAACACGGCAGGGCGCACGAGGTCACCATCTGGTCGGTGCGGGCGCAGGTCCGCACCAGCAGCGACACCCTGTTCCTGGTGGAGCGGGACACCGGTTGGCTGGTCACCGCCGCCGGCTGCGTGCCGGCGATCGACGTCACCTACGACTGCGCGCTGGCGTCCTGAGTCGACAGTCCACTGTGCTCGTCCACAACGAATTCAGCCGACCGCGACGAGGAATCTGCGCAGCCGCCGGGGCGTCAGGTTCGGCCGCCCGCCGGGATGTTCCACGGTGGCGGCCGCGGCGGCGACCGCGAGGTCGACGGCCTCCTCCGCCGGCCCGCCCCGGCACAGCACGCTGGTCAACGCGGCGCACAGCGCGTCGCCAGCGCCGCTGGTGTCGACCACCCTGGCGGCCAGGTACGGAACCACGCGGGAGCCGGTGGACCAGGTGAACGCGTCGCCGCCGGGCACGCCGAAGGCGACCAGCGCGACCCCGTGCCGGTCGATCAGCTCCCGGCCAGCGCGGACCGCCGAGTCGGCGTCGTCGATGTCGATCCCGGTCAGCTGTCGTGCCTGGCCGGCGTCGGCCCGCACCACGTCGGCGGTCGCCAGCAGCGCGGGGCACAGGTCGCCGGCCTCCGGGGCGCCGTCCAGCACCACGAGCCGGCCGGCGTCCTTGGCGCAGGTGGCCGCCGCGAGCGCCACCTCGGCGGGTTGCCCCAGCTGCACGACCACGCACCGCGCCGCGCGCAGGGCCGGGGCGGCGGCCTCGACGTCCTGTTCGGTCAGCAGGATCTCGGGTGGCAGGTGTTCGAGGTAGTGCCAGTCGCCGTGCGCGTCCGGTATGTCGACGACCAGGCCGGTCAGCGCGCCGGGGCGCCGCACGACCTGGTCGACGTCCACCCCGTCGCGCCGGGCCCTGGCCAGCAGGTTGGCCGCGACATGGTCGTCGCCGACCACGCCGAGCAGCGACACCGGCAGGCCGAGTTGGGCGAGCGCGACGGCGATGTTGGCCCCCTTGCCGCCGAGCCCCTCCCTGCGCCGCAACACCCGCGCCGACTGCCGCGCGCCGGGTAACTCCGCGACCGACAGCACCAGGTCCCTGGTGATCTGACCGACCACGACCGTGCTCGTCATGGCCGAGTCGTACCACGCGCGCGGCGGTCCTACACCTGCCGAGGCCGGTCAGCCGAACGCCAGGCCGTGGACCGGCTGAGCACGTACAGCCTCGGCCGGCACGTCCACCACCACGGTCTCATCCCGGCGCGCCCAGCGCAGCGGCCGGCGGTGGCCGAGCAGGCGCACCTGGTCGCCCCGGTCGAGGCGCGGCAGGTCGGCGGCCGGCAGGGTCACCGTCCTACCGGGACGACCGAGCAGGAACGCGTACACCGTCCGGTCCTTTGTGGTGTATCGGGTTTCCAGGCCCTCCACGGTCGTGCCGCGCTGGACCCGCCAGACGCGGGTGCCGTAGATGCCGTCACCGTTGACCTCGAGCCAGCCGCCGAGGCCGCGCAGCAGGGCGACCTGGATGTCGTTGATCGTGCCGTCCGCGTCCGGGCCGACGTTGAGCAGCAGGTTGCCCCAGTGCGCGACGTTGTCGACGAACATGGTGACCAGCTGGTCGAGCGTCAGGTAGTCCGCTGCCAGCTCGTTGGCGTTGTAGCCGAAGGAGAAGCCGCAGCCCCTGGTGTTCTCCCACTTGTGTTGCGGGCCCTGGCCGATGTCGTGGTCGTACTCCTGGGTGTAGAAGTCACCCTGCTGGCTGCGCACCTGGCCGAGGCGGTCGTTGACCAGCACCTGCTCGCCGCGCGCGGCCGCGCGGTTGTAGTACCAGGCGACGAACTCCTTGCTACGGAAGGTGTCCGCGGTCGCCATCCAGTCGCCGTCCAGCCACAGCATCTCGGTGCCGACGTCCTCGACCAGCTCGCGCAGCTGCGGCAGCATCCACTCCGTCAGGTACTTCTCGGTCAGGTAGTCCGGATGCGGCGCGTCGAACTCGGGCGCGTAGTAGTTGAGCAGTTGGTGGTAGGAGGGCGCGTAGTGCATCCGGCGCGCGCGCACGGCGTCGCCGAGCTCGGCCAGGATGTCCCGCTTCGGCCCCATGGTCGTGCTGTTCCAGCTGGTGGTTCTGGTCCCCCACAACGGAAATCCGTCGTGGTGCATGCCGACCGGGACCACGTAGCGCGCCCCCGCGGCGGCGAACAGCTCGGCCCACTCCGCGGGATCCCATTGCTGGGCACGGAACATCGGGATGAAGTCGCGGTAGGCGAAGTCCGCGCCGTAGGTCTCGCGGTGGTAGGCGTGGGTCGGGTTGTTCGGGTCGCGCATCCGGCTCGGGTACCACTCCGCGTACTCGCCGCGCGGCGCCCACGCCGGCACCGCGAAGATGCCCCAGTGGATGAAGATCCCGAGCTTCGCGTCGTCGAACCAGGCGGGCAGCGGGTGGGTCTGGAGCGACTCCCACGTCGGTTCGTAGTGTCTGGTTGGGACGGTCAGGGAGCCGGGGGACGCCTGCGCGGCGCCCGGGGTCACCGTGCTCAGTCCGACCGCCGCCGCGCTACCGGCGAGCAGGCTACGCCGGGTCAACCGCCGATTACCGAGCACGAGGCACTCCCCATCGTTCATCCGATGTATCGCCTGACTCTTCGAACCTTCGTCCATAGTGCGGTGACAGTCACCGCTGGTCAAGTGCGGGGCCTGGGTCATACATCGGATGAATGGCCGGCCACCTTAAGTACTTGCCTGGTTACGCGATCTACGACAAACTACGCGCCGGGTCGGGCCACCTCAAGGAGAGAACGTGCCCCTCGTCGCCCGACTCGCCGGCTGTCTGCTGGCCGTCTGCCTCCTCGCCGCCGCGGCGGTCCTGCCGGCCTCGGCCAGCCCCATCGGCACCGAGCTCACCGTCCGCTCGCTGTCCACCAGGGCCGACCTGGTGACCGGCGGCGATGTCCTGGTGCGCGTGCAGGTGCCGCGCCTGATCGAGCCGACCCAGGTGACCGTGACCGCCGGCGCCCGCGACGTGACCAGCGCGTTCCAACGGACCGGCAACACGCTGGTCGGCCTGGTGACCGGCCTGGCGACAGGCAGGACCACGATCACCGCCACGGCCGACCGGGGACGACTGAGCGCCACCCTCGCCGTGGTCAACCAGCCGATCACCGGCCCGATCCTGTCCGGGCCCCACCAGACCCCGTTCCTGTGCACCACCGCGGAGTTCCGGATCCCGGTGGTCGGCGTGACGCTCGGATCCCCGCTGGACGCCAACTGCTCGACGCAGACCCGCGTGGACTACGTCTACCGCGCCACGTCCGGCGTGTTCCGCCCGCTGCCCGACCCGCGCGTCCGGCCGGCCGACCTGGCCCGCACCACCACCAACGATGGCCGCGCGGTCAACTACGTCGTGCGGATCGAGACCGGCACCGTCAACCGCTCGATCTACGAGATCGCGCTGCTGCACGACCCGGTCGTCGACCCGGCGCCGGGACCGCTGGCCCGGCCGGCCGGCTGGAACGAGCGGCTGATCCTCAGCTACGGCGGCGGCTGCCGCGCCGGGTACCACCAGGGCGGTGGCACGGTGACCTTCCCGCCGCCTGGCGGCACCTCGCCCGCGGTGCCCAGCCCGCTCAACCACAGCTGGCTGGCCAAGGGCTACGCCGTCGGGGTCGCGAGCCTCATGGTGCTCAACAACAACTGCAACGACGTGGTTGGCGCGGAGACGACCGTGATGGTCAAGGAGCGGTTCGTCGAGCGCCACGGCCTGCCCCGGCACACGATCGGCTTCGGCCCCTCCGGCGGATCCATGCTGCAGTACCTGATCGCGCAGAACTACCCCGGCGTGTTCGACGGCATCCTGCCCAGTTCCAGCTTCCCGGACACCCTCGTGCAGCTGACGTCCTCCTCGGACTGCGCGCTGCTGCTGCGCGCGTTCGCCGAGAGCACCGAGCCGTGGACCACCGCGCAGCGCACCGCCGTCGCCGGCTGGCGGTCGCCGGAGCACTGCGCGACCCCGTTCAGCGGGGACTGGGGGCGCGCTTTCCTGGCCACCTCGGTCACCGAGGCGACCTGGGCAGGGTGCGACCTGCCCCGCGCCATGGTCTACCACCCGACGAGCAACCCGGCCGGCGTGCGCTGCACCTACCAGGACAACGCGGTCAACGTGTACGGCGTCGACCCGGCGACCGGCTTCGCGCGCCGGCCGTTGGACAACGCCGGCGTGCAGTACGGGCTGGACGCGTTCACCTCGGGCACGATCAGCGCCGAACAGTTCGTGCGGCTCAACGAACTGGTCGGCGGCTATGACCTCGACGGCAACCTGATCACCGGCCGCACCGCCGGCAGCGTCGAGGCGGTGACCACCGCCTACCGCACCGGCCGGGTCAACAGCGGCGCGAACCTCGACACCATCCCGATCATCGACTACCGCAGCTACCTCGACGACCGCGCGGACCCGCACGACAGTGTGCGCGGCGCGAGCATGCGCGCCCGGCTCATCGCCGCCAACGGCACCGCGGCCAACCACGTCCTGCTGACCACCTCGCCGTCGGCCACCGGCGCCGGCAACCCGACCGCGGTGGCCGACGAGGCGCTGCGGCTGATCGACCAGTGGCTGACCGCGATCGAGGCCGACCAGTCCGATGACCCGCCCCAGGTCAAGGTGGTGCGCAACAAGCCGGCGGGCGCGGTGGACGCGTGCTACCCGGCCACCGGCATCCGGATCACCGACCAGGCCCAGTGCCGGCTGCTGTACCCGATGTACGAGAACCCCCGGCTGGCAGCGGGCGAGCCGCTGGCCAACGACGTGCTGATGTGCGCCCGCAAGCCGGTGGCCGCGGCCGACTACGCCCAACCGCTTACCCCGCCCCAGCTTCAGCGGCTGACGGCCGTGTTCCAGGGCGGGGTGTGCGACTACAGCGTTCCCGGCATCGGTCAGCAACCGCCGGTGGGAACCTGGCTGCGGTTCTAGGTTTCGGGCGGTGTCAGAGATCCCAGCCCTTGACCCAGTCGACCTCCATGATCGCGGAGTTGCCGGCGCCGGATCCCTGGTCGTCCTGCTGAATGGTCAGGTGACCCGATGGCATGTGCGTGAGGTCGTCCCGCGCGGGAATGTGGTACCAGGGTTGACCGTCGACCCATCCCTTCATACTGCCCGCGGCCCACTCGAACGCGACGTGATGCCATTGGCTGGTACCGACACAGCTCACCGAGTTCGGCGGCAGGACCTCCTGGCGAATCGGGGTGTGTCCCGGATAGTGCAGGTAGCCGCCGTAACAGTTGGCGGCTGCCTGCTGTTCCATCCAGTCGTACTCGCCGTGGTCGGGCCACAGGCCGGACTCCGGCCAGATGATGAACAGGCTCATCCAGCCCGCACCGGACGTCTTCACGCGCGCCTCCCAGCGACCGTGGGTCTGCTGGCGCAGATGGGCCATGCCGCACGTCCGCCGATCCGGCAGGGAGACCAGTTTCAGCGTGCCGCCGGACACCTGGCACTGGGCAGGCTGCCGGTTGCCGTGCTGGTTGGTCGGATCGTGGTAGAGCCCCCATTGCGGACCGGGAGCGGTGCCCTCGAACTCGTCGTCCCAGACGGGTGCTCCCCAGTTCTGGGTCTCCTGGGCGGTGTCCCCCGGCGGGGCGGTGTCGCCGGGAGTGGCCGTCACCGGGTACCCCTCGCTACTGCCCGCCGGCGTGACCGTGAAGGTGTACTCCCGGTCGGCCACCAGGGAGTTGAACGTCCAGGTCCTCGTCGACCCGGGAACGACGGTGGACCAGGCGCCGGTGCCGAAGTCGTCGATGCCGTCGCGGCCGACGGTCCACGACGCGGGCTGGGGACTGAGCGCGCTCGTCCAGTCGACCCGCACCTGGTCGGCGTTCAGCACGGTCGCGGTGACCGTGACATCGGCGGCGACGTCGGCGGCCGGCGACGCCGTGCTGTCCGGCTCGGCCGAGGCGAGGCCGGTGACCGCGACCAGGGTGAGCACCGCCGCGCCCACGACGCCGGCCGGCCACCAGGATCTTGTTCTCACAGGGACGTCCTCTCGGTGGGAGAAGTTCGCTGTCGAGGTGACAGTGTCCGTTCCGCGTCGTCGGAACATCGTCGAAACGTGGTCGTGGGCCAGTACATTCGGGAATCGGCGTGTTCGGGACCGAGGTGTCGACACCCTGGAGGTGGCACGCGGTGGAGTTTCGAGTGCTCGGGCCGCTGGAGGTGGGTGACCAGGGCACCGCGGTCGACCTCGGGCCGCCGAGGACCCGGGTGATCTGCGGCCTGCTGCTGGTGCGGCCGGGCGCCCTGATGGCCATCGACCGGTTCGTGGACGAGTTGTGGCCGCGGCTGCCGCCGCCGGACGCGCGGGCGCTGGTGCGGGGTTACGTGTCCCGGTTGCGGCTGGCGCTGCGGGGCGCGCCGAGCGGCGCCGGCCGGGTGGTGACCCGCAAACCCGGCTACCTGCTGCGGGTCGAGGACCAGGAGCTGGACCTGCACGTGTTCGAGCAGTTGGTCCGGCAGGCCCGGACGGCGCACGAGGCCGGGGAGCCTCGGCGCGCCGTCGAGCTGTACCGCGCGGCGCACGCGCTGTGGCGCGGCGAGCCGTTCGCCGACGTGCCGCCGACCGCGAGCATCGACACCGCCCGCACCTGGCTGACCGAACAACGGCTCGCCACCCGCGAGGAGTGGTTCAACGCCGCGCTCGCGACCGGCGGCACCGCCGAGGTCATCACGGACCTGACCAGGTACGTCACCGCCCACCCGCTGCGGGAACGCCCCGCCGGCCAGCTCATGCTCGCCCTCTACCGCGACGGTCGCCAGGCCGAGGCACTCGAGCAGTACCACCGGATCGCGCGTGTGCTGGACGAGGAGGTGGGCGTCGCCCCCGGCGCCGAGCTGTCGCGGTTGCACCAACAGATCCTGGACGCCGATCCGGCGCTGGCCGCGCCCGTCGCGCCGGTCGACATCGCCAGGACGCGCACTCCCCACCAGCTTCCCCGTGACCTGCCGACGTTCGTCGACCGGGACCGCGAGCTCGCGGACCTGGCCGCGCGGTTCGCGGCCGACACCGGCGGGGCCGCGCCGGTGGTGGTGCTCCACGGCGCCCCGGGCGTCGGCAAGTCCGCGTTGGCCACCCGCGCGGCGCACCACGTGGCGCCCCGCTTTCCCGACGGGCAGCTGCATGTCAACCTGCGCGGTGCCACGCCGGGCGTGCGTCCGCTGTCGGCCATCGAGGCGCTCCACCAGTTGCTGCGCGCGCTCGGCGGTGCCGGGCCGGACGTCCCTGGCGATCCCGACGAGGCCGCCGCGTTGCTGCGCACCGTGGTGGCCCGGCGGCGGTTGCTCATCGTGCTGGACAACGCCGCCACCGCCGCGCAGGTCCGCCCGCTGCTTCCCGGCTGCGCCGTGCTGATCACCAGCCGCACCCGCCTCGGGACGCTGGAAGGCGCCGCGTTCCACGAGGTGGGTCCGCTGCGCCCGGCCGCGGCCACCGCGATGCTCGATGGCCTGCTCGCGGACGCCCGACCGGCGGCCGAACCCGAGGCGACCCGGCAGTTGGCCACCCTGTGCGGTCAGCTGCCGTTGGCGCTGCAGGTGGCCGCCGCCCGGCTCACGGCACGTCCGCGCTGGGCGGTGAGCGACCTGGTCCACCGGCTCGCCGACGAACGGGACCGCCTCACCGAGCTCGCCTCGGGGGACATCGCGCTGCGCGGCAGTCTCGCGGTCAGCCACACCGCGCTGCACGACAGCGCCGACCCGACCGACCGGCACGCCGCGCGGGCGCTGTGCCTGTTCGGGCTGCTGCCCGTCACCGACCTCGAGCTCCACCTGGCGGCCGCGGCGCTCGACACCTCGCCGCCGGCGGCCGACCGGATCATCGAACGGCTGCTGAACGCCCACCTGATCGAGGAGACCGCGCCCGGCCGGTTTCAGCTGCACGACCTGACCAGGCTGTTCGCCACCGAGCTCGGCACCGGCACGATCCCGCTTGCCGAACAACACACCGCGCTCGTCCGGTTGCTGAACCACTACCTGGCCACCACCTGTCTGGCCAACACGCTCGTGTACGCGCACCGGGCGCACTATCCGGCGCCGGACGCCTCGGCGCCACCGGCGCCGCTGGCAACCCATGACGAGGCGCTGCGGTGGCTGGACGAGCAGCGCCACAACATGATCGCCGTCGTCCGGCAGGCCTGGCCCGGTCCGCCGGAGGCTGCCCGTCTCGGGGTCAGCCTCGCCCTGGTGCTGCACTGGTACCTCCTGTCCGGCGCCACCGACCCGCGGGACACGATCGCGTTCCAGGAGGAAGCCGTCACCGCGGCCGAGCGCCTCGGCGACCGCCGGGCGCAGGCCTTCGCGCACGGCAACCTCGCCGGACAGCTCAGGCACACCAGCCAACTGGACCGCGCCTTCGACCACAGGTCCGCCGAACTCGCCATCTGCCGGGAGATCGGTGACCGCTTCGGCGAGCAACGCGCGCTGGGCAACCTCGGCCACACCCGTCTGGTGCAACACCGGCCGGCGGAGGCCATCGACTACCTCCAACAGCAGCTCGACCTCGCCCGCGAGATCGACGCACCCATCGGCCAGGCCTTCGCCCTGGTGAACCTCGGCACGGCCCACCACCAACTCGGCCGTTCCGCCGACGCCATCGCGATGATCGAGACCGGACACGCGTGGTACACGGAAATCGGCGACCACTACCGGCAGTGCGATGTGCACGAGGTACTCGCCAGAATCCACATCGACCTCGGTCACCACGACCGCGCAATCGAGCTGATGACCCGTGGGCTCGGTCTCGCCCGCCGCATCGGCTACCGGTTCGGCGAGATCTGGGCGCTCACCACCCTCGCCCGCGCACATCGCCTGCACGGGAATATCAACAAAGCCCGCTACTACGCCGACCAGGCGGTGTCGGGCAGCGACACCTTCCAGGGCACTCAGGCCAGGGTCGACGCGCTGGCGGAATACGCACGGATGCGCCCGTGAAAACGGGCGCATCCGTGGTGTTTACACCATTCGACAGCACGGGTTGTCGTAGTCCTCGGCGACTCTCATGGTGTTTCCGGAATCGCCGATCTCGGCCGGCGAGAACGAGAACACCAGCGCGAGGAAAACGCCCGCTGCCAATACTTTTCCGAGCACGTACATGACGCCTCCACTAATAGGGAACCTGCACGCCAAACGTTGCCCGGAAACGGTTCAACCACCGTTCAGCGGCGGTCCATCAGGCCACCGAACCCGATGAACCGCCGCTGAACCACGGGCGAACCGGCACCCCGTCCGTCACCAAAAGGAAAGATGTCGGCGCCGGTCGGTGGGTTATCTTGTTCTACGGCGGACCACTGGGGGGCCCGCGAGGCTGGCACCGCAACCGGAGGCATCGTGATCTTTCACGTGTTGGGCCCTGTCGAGCTGAATGGCCAGGGCGCGAACATCGACATCGCGGCCGAGAATCCACGTAGGCTGCTCGCCGCACTGCTGCTGCGGGCGAACACCTGGGTCAGCCCCGACTATCTGATCGAGGCGGTGTGGCCGGACAATCCGCCGAGATCCAGGGCCGGCAATGTGAAGACCTACATTCACTTCCTGCGCGGCGTGGTCCCACCGGCCGGCGGACAGGCGCGGATCGACAGCCGCCACGGCGGTTACCGGCTGCGGGTCGAACGCCACGAGTGCGACGCGACGGTGTTCGAGGACCGGGTGTCCTCGGCGATGGCGGCGTTGGCCACCGCGGCGCCCACCGACGCGATCGAGCAGCTGCGCTCGGCGCTCGCGCTGTGGCGCGGTGCGCCGTACGAGCCGTTGTCGGGCACCGAAGCCGAGGCGGAGGCGCAGCGGCTCCGCGCGCTGTTGTGGCACACGAGGTACACCCTGGCCGAGACGTTGACCGCCGCCGGTCAGGCGGGCGACGCGATCACCCTGCTGTGGCCGCTGACCACCGAGGATCCCCTGCGGGAGAAGACCTGGGAGCACCTGCTGCGCGCGCTGGCCGCGGACGGGCGGTGGGCGGAGGTGTTGGTCGCCTTCCACCAGGCGCGGCAGGTGCTGGCCGACGAGCTGGGCGTCCTGCCTGGCCCCGAACTGCGCCGGCTGCACGAACTCGCGCTGCGGGCCGACCAGCGGCCACCCGCGCGCGCCGAGGACGAGCACGTGTCCGCGCACCACACCGACGTCACCGAGGTGCCGCGGCGGCGCCCGGCTCCCGGACCTCGACGGTGGCGCTGGTCGGCGCTGCTGGCGTTGATCGTCGCGTCGGCGGTGACGGCCGTGGTGGCGTTCAACGGCCAGTCCTCGCCGAGCGGCTCGGCCACGGACGCCGGCGCACCGACGCTCACGTTCCTGTCGCCCCGTTCCGGCCAGACCGTCAGCGGGATCATCACGATCCGCGTCCGGGTGAGCGACCCGGACCGACTCCGGCAGGTCGACTTCCACCGGGTCGCCAACCGCTGCCCGGGGGGTGTCGGCAAGGACTATCTCGGTCTGTACAGGACCCCCGTCAACGGCGTCTACGAGATGACCGTGGACACCAGGAAGGCGGCCAACGGCTGCCTGGAATTCGGCGCGGTCGGCCTCGACCGGGACAACCCCGAGATCCTGCACCCGTCGGGGGGCACCTATGTGAGGGTCACCGTGCAGAACTAGGCGACCGCGCCCACGATGCAGCCGAACGCGGCCAGGCCGAGCAACGTCCGTCCATAGTGGAATCGACGCCAGACGACCCGCAGCCGGTCCGCGCCGGCCGGCGGGTCGCCCTCCGGCAGCCTGCGGAACCGCGCGTTGATCGGCTCGGCGACGACCAGCGAGCTGACGATGATCACCCCGAGCAGCGCCACCGCGACCCAGGTCAGCGTGGCGGGGCGGCCGTCGCTGTTGAGCGCGAACAGCAGCGCGCCGACGCAGGTCAGCGCGCCGAGGATCGGCAGCATCGGGTCGACCCTGGCCAGTGACCGGCGGAAGTCGACGACGTACTGGTCGACCGGCATCCGCCGCCACAGGTTGGTCCGCTCGACCGCGACGACCAGGATTCCGCCGGTGAACAGTCCACCGGCGGCGAGCATCAGCCACGAACCGAGCAGGACGAGCGTCATGATCGCAGTGAACGGGATGGTCGCCCACCGGGGCAACGATCCTCGGCCCGGCTTCCAGGCCAACTCGACCCAGCCACGGCTTCGGCCAGGCCGCTGGCCCGTCTCGTGGTTATTCTGACGCGATGGTGGACAGCCCTTTCGCTTGGCCGGAAATCGCGACCGTGGCGATGGTCGCCACCCCGGTTCTCGTGCTGGTGCTGGTGCTGGTCGCCGTCGGCACCAGAAACCGGTTGGTCGCCGTCCATCGCCAGCAGCTCGAGGAGCTGACCCGGCTGCGGCGGGAGTTGAGCCGGGCCGGCCAGGGCCAGCCGGCCGCCGAGGCAATGTCCAGGATCGGCGTCACGGAGCCGGTGTTCCAGATCGGCGACCGGGTCGCGGTCATCGACGGCCCGCACCTCGGGGACAACGGGACGGTCGTGCCGGCGCCGGAATGGGTGCGGCACGGGTTCGTCTGCGTGGAGCTGCTCCGCGAACGCGGCAAGCGCTACATGCCGGTGGCCAAGCTGGTCCGGCTCGACGAACCCGCGGGCTAACGCATGTAGAGACCGCCGTTGGCGTCCCAGCACACGCCGGTGACCGTGGCCGCGCCCGGCGAGGCGAGCAGCGCGACCATCTGCGCGACGAACGCCGGGTCGCCCAGCCGCCCGACCGGGATGTTGCCGGCGAAGGCCGCCAGGTTCGCCTCGCCGACGATCGAGCGCACCATCGGCGTGTCCTGCGGGCCGGGCGAGACCGCGTTCACCGTGACGCCGTGGCCGGCGAACTCGCGGGCGAAGACCTTCGTCGCCGAGATGACCGCGCCCTTGGACGACGCGTAGTGCCCGCCGGTCGCGGTGCCACCGTTCTGTCCGGCCAGCGACGCCAGGTTGACGATCCGGCCATCGCCGCGCGCCGCGAGGTAGGCGCCGAAGACCTGGCAGGCGTAGAACGTGCCGTTGAGGTTCACCGCCAGCACCTCAGCCAGCTCGTCGGGCGTGATGTCCAGCAGTGGCTTGGCCTGGGTGCGGGCGGCGTTGTTGACCAGGACGTGCACCTCGCCGAAGTCGGCGACGACGTCGGCCAGCAGCCGCTCGATCGCCGGGCGCTCGCGGACGTCCACCGCGTAGCCGCGCACCGCCGCGCCGAGCTCCTCGGCCAGCGCCAAGGCACCGGCACCGTCCACATCGGCCACGGCGACCCGGTACCCGTCGGCGTGCAGCCGGCGGACGATGACCTCGCCGAGCCCGTGCGCCCCACCGGTGACCACGGCGACCCTGGCAGTCACAGCAGAAATCCCGCCGCCGGAACGGGTTCGTCGCTGTCGACGAGCCGAACGACCTTCAGCACGATCCGGTCACCGTCCTGGCCATCGGCCGACAGCCGGATCCGGTGGACCAGGTCTGCGGCCCACAGGTCGTGCCGGGATCGCTTGTAGGCGACCAGGATCTGCGCCGAGCGCAGCACGACCTCGTTGTCGGACACCGATTCCGGCACGAACCGGGACACCGTGCGCACCGTGCGGGCGGCGTCCACGGCCGCGATGGCGTAGCCCTCGGTCATCCGGCTCACCCGCAGCCCGCGCATCCTGGCGTCGTCGTAGACCATGTTGAGCCGGTTGGCGAAGTCGTCGCCGTCGCGGTCGATCGGGATGACGTAGATGCCGTCGTCGCTGAACAGCTCGTTCCAGGCGGCGTACTCCCGGCGGTCGAGCAGTTCCGCCTCGCGCCAGGTCAGCTCGATCGCCCTGGTGACCCGGGGATCAGTCATCGGCCATCATCAGCTTCCACTGCCGGTAGGCCGCGCGCATCCCGGTCTCGTCGGTGACGTGGGCGCTCGGCCAGCCCCGGTCGCTGCTGGTCTCCCTGGCCAGCCCGCGGTTCACCATGATCGGCAGGTCGGGCGCGCCCTGGGTGCCGCGCTGGACCCGGTCCCACCCCTCGGCGTCGTCCGGCGTGCCGAACCCGAACGGCCCCTGGAAGTGCTCGTGGATCCGCAGCCGCTCGCGGTTGACGATGTCCAGCGCCGGCGGGCCGTCCGGGCCGATCGCCACGTGCTCGATCACCGTCCGGTCGACCGCGACCGGCCGCAGCACCCGGAAGAACGAGCCGGACATGGCGACGTTCGGGAAGAGGTTGAGGTTGAACCCCGTGCCGTGCACCGACCGGACGAGCCGGCGCACCTGCGCCTGGTCGAAGGTGGTCGACAGCGCGTCGACCAGGTGGGCGAAGCGGGCGGGCAGCGGCTCGCCGGCGTCGGCGTCGAGGTCGGAGCGCTCGGGCACCATCCGCATCACGCTGTGCCCGTTGCCCAGGTCGTGGGTGACCGCGTCGGGGTCGGTCATGAACGACATCATGTTCGCGGTCTCGGCGTCCACCGACGCCATCCACGACCGGTGCACGATCGGGAAGTGGTAGCCGTCGGTGGTGTTCTCCAGCTGGATCTTCCAGTTGCCGGGGTAGCTGAACCGGTGCCGGCCGAGGACCTTGATCGGGTAGCCGGCGCCCTGGCGCATGAACCGGTCGATCCACTCCCCCGCGTCGCCGAGGAACTCCGCCAGCGGCTCGGCCTCGGCGTCGAAGGTGGCGAAGACCATGCCGCCGTGGGACTCGGTGCGCAGCGTCCGCAACGGCAGGTCGCTCTTGTCGAGCACGCCCTGGTAGCCCGTCGGGTACGGGATGCCGCGCAGCGTGCCGTCCAGCCCGTAGGACCAGGCGTGGTACGGGCAGGTGAACCCGTTGGCCGTGCCGGCCGCCTGCTCGCACAGGCTCGCGCCGCGGTGGCGGCACCGGTTGACCAGCGTGTGCAGCGCGCCGGCGCGGTCACGGGTCACGATCACCGGCTGGCGCCCGACGTGGGTGGACCGGAACGTGCCCGGTGCCGGCAGCTCGCTGTCGTGGGCCACCCAGACCCAGGTGCGCTCGAAGATCCTGGTGAGCTCCTCGGCGAAGATCTCCTCGTCGGTGTACAGCCTGCCGGCGACCCGGTCGTCGGCCACCAGGTCGGCTGGCCGGGTCACCGGGCCGCCTCCGCGTCGGGGAGGGTGTCGGGGAGAGTGCCGGGGAGAGTCACGTCCTCGCGGACGGTGAGCGCCCGGCCGATCCGGGCCTCGATCTTGGCGAACCGCCACAGCTTGACCTCGCCGTCGCCGACCACGGTGGTGCGCAGCAGGTTGCAGGCCGCCTTGACGGTCTCCTGGGTGTCCACGTCGGCGAGCAGGTAGCAGGTCCACGGCCAGCCGTCGGAGGGGCCGACCATGTGCGCGTCGTCGTCGAGGTCGCCGATGAACGACACCCCCGGCAGGGCCTTGAGCTGATCCATCATCGAGACGAACGCCTGCCACACGTGCCCGCCGGTGATGCCGTCCTTGGGCAGGTCGAAGAAGTTCTGGTTGATGCCGATGCAGAACAGCACCCGGAGCATGCCGGTCTCCCTTGTGTCGTGTGTGCCGTGTCGCGTGCGGTCAGCGGAAACCAGGGACGGTCGGCGGCATGCCCATCAGGACCGCGCCCGCCGAGTCGTAGATCTGCGGGCCGAGGAAGGCGTGCTGCTTGGGCACCAGCGCGTCGCCGAGCAGCTGCTGCAGCGGGTGCTTGCTGAAGATCGGCGCGGTGCCGGAGATCTCGACCAGCTTGCCCACCACGTCCGATGAGGTCCTGGCCAGATGGGCCGAGGCGAGCCGCAGGGCGGCGTTCTGCTCGTCGGTCGCGCTGTCGCCGGTGAGCACGGTCTGCCAGACCTCGTGGGTCACCTCGTAGAACCAGGCCCTGGCCGAGCGCAGCGCGGCCTCGGCGGTGGCGATCTCCGCGCGGTAGTAGGGCCGGTTGGCGAGGGCGGGTGCACCGGTGACCCCGGCGTAGCCGGCGCCGACCTCCTCGGCATGGTTCAGCGCGGCCCGCGCGACCCCGGCGCCGACGATCGCGAGCACCTGCGAAGCGTAGGCGATGGTCGGGTAGCGGTACAGCGGCTCGTCGATCATCGACTGGCCGCCGCGGATGAACGTCCACTCGCGCGGCACCTCGACCCCCCGCACGACCAGGTCGAACGAGCCGGTGCCGCGCATGCCGACGACGTCCCAGTCGCGCACGATCTCGACCTGGTCCCTCGGCAGTACCGCGGTCCTCGGCTTGCCGGCCGAGGCCTCGTCGCCGCCGATGCCGACGCCGACCACGTCCGCGGCCACACAGCCGCTGGCGAACTTCCAGTGCCCGTCGACCAGGAAGCCGCGCTCGGTCGGCTCGGCCGGCTGGACCGGGAACAGTCCGCCGGCGAACACCACGTCCGGGCCGTCCCGGTACAGCAGCGCCTGGGTCTCCACCGGCAGCGCGGCGAGGTAGACCAGCGACGAGCCGAAGCTCGCCACCCAGCCGGTCGAGCCGTCGACCACCGAGATCCGTTCGATCAGGTCGAGGAACTGGGCAGGGGGCAGCGGGTCACCGCCGAACCTCGCCGGGGCGGACGCCCGGTAGATGCCCAGTTCCTTGAGCCGGTCGACGAAGTCCTGCGGCACGAAGCGCTGCTCGCGGAACTCCTCTCGCCTCGTTGCCAGTTCGGCCAGCATGTCGTCGAACATGTTCAGCTCCTCGTCGGTCCCGGGCGACCCCTGGACGCTACGAAGCCGGACCGAGATCTCAAAATCGGTAGTGTCTGTCCCGGCGTAGTGGATTTCTTCAGTACCCGGCGCGCGCACCCCGCACCTACCCTGACGGAGTGCAGGCCGACCCACGCGCACCCGAACTCACCACGGACGACTTCGTGGCGATGATGGCCGCCGCCCGCCTGTGTGTGCTCCTGCACGACGCCGCCACCAAGCGCATCCTGTGGGCCAACCCGGCGGCCTGCGAGATGCTCGGCTGGAGCGTCACCGAGCTGCGACCGCTCAAGGCCAACGACATGAGCAGCTCGGCCCAGCAGTACAGCAGGGTGATCGGCCGGGCGTGGCTGCACGAGGCGGTGGAGCACGGCGCGAGCCGGATCGAGTGGCACTACCGCAGCAAGGCCGGCCGGGTGATCCCGACCGACGCGCTGGCCGTGCGGGTCGAGCTGGCCCAGGGCCCGGCGGTGATGGTGCAGTTCCGCGACATCGAACGCGAGCAGGAGATCGAGCGCGAGCTGCGGATGACCACGTCGTATGTGGACGCGCTCGCCAGACACACCTCGACCGTGGCGCTGATGCTCGACGCTACCGGGGGCCTGCGGTTCGCCACCGACACCGCCGTCGAGCTGATCGGGGCCAACCTCAACGAGCCGCTCGGGTCGCTGACCAGCTACGGCAGGCTGTGGCTGGCCGGTCGACCGGCCAGCTGGGACGACCTGCTCGGGTTGGCGGCGCCGGTCACCGCCGTGCAGCTGGAGGTTCCCCGGGAGGACGGCGAGCCGGTCTGGCTGGAGGGCAGCCTGGAGCGGCTGCGGGAACCGGACGGCGACGCGCTGCTGATGATCCTGCACGACGTGTCCGACCGGGTGCAGGACTCCGTGCGCCGGGAGCGCGCGCTGCACCAGGAGAACTACCTGGCCAGGTACAACGCCATGGGCGACATGGCGATGGCCATCGCCCACGAGCTCGGCCAGCCGCTCGCGGCGGCGGGGAACTTCCTCGCCGGGGTGCGTACCCGGGCCAGGGCGGGTGAGCTGCCGGCCGAGACGGCCGGGCAGCTGGCGTACGGCATCGACAGCGCGGTGCGCCAGATCGAGCGGGCCAGCACGATCGTGGGCTCGGTGCGTGCGTTCGTCGGTCACCTGGAGCATGTCCGGCAGGTCGTCGACCTCAACGAGGTGGTCGAGGAGTGCCTGTACTTCGTGCGGCTGCGGGCGGCGCCGGCCGGGGTCGAGGTGGTGGCGCGGTGTGCCGAGGGGCCGGTGGCGGTGCGGTGTGAGCGGGTGCTCACCGGTCAGGTGGTGCTCAACCTGTGTTTCAACGCGATCGACGAGCTGGCCGCCTGCGACCCGGCGCGGCGGCAGATCGTCGTCACCACCGGGGTGGACGGGGGTGCCGGTGTGCTGACCGTCGACGATCGGGGTCGGGGGCTGTCCCGGGATCCGTTCGAGGAGTCGTTCACCGCCAAGGAAGGGGGCAGCGGGATCGGGTTGGCGTTGAGCTACCGGATCATCACCCGCCAGCACGGCAAGATCTGGGCCCAGCACCGCCCCGGCGGCGGCTCCCGCTTCGCCTTCACCCTCCCCCTCGCCGACTGATGCCCCCGCCGCCGACCGCAGCGAAGGGTCCCTTCGCTGCACTGGGCGCAGTGAAGGGACCCTTCGCTGCGTGGGGACAGGGAGCGTGCACGTGTCGACGATGACTCTGACCTGCTACAACGACACGCATGGTTACGGCTGGCGGCATGTCGACCTGTTCGTGCGCGACCCGGACGGGCGGGAGCTGAACTGGGTGCACTGGCAGGCCCCGGCCGACGGCCCGGACGCGGCCGACGCGGTGACCGCCGAGGTCGAGCCGCGGTTGCGGCGGACCTCCCCGTGGCGGCACGCGGTCAGCGCCACCGGCATGGACTACTGGGAGGCCGACGCGGAATGGACGTGACAGCGCACTGGGCGCCGTGGTCGCTGCGCGAGCTGGCCGGCGACCTCGCCACCGGCACCACCACCCCGGCCGAGGCGCTGGCCAGGTCCCGCGCCAGGATCGCGGCGACCGACCGGGACCTGCTGGCCTGGGTCGAGCACGCGCCGGCGCCCACACCGGCCGGCGGCCCGCTCGGCGGCGTCCCGCTGGGCGTCAAGGACATCATCGACGTCGCCGGCCTGCCGACCAGGTGCGGCACCCCGCTGCTGGCCGACGCCCCGCCGGCCACGGCCGACGCGGCGATCGTCGCCGCCTGGCGGCGGGCGGGGGCCGTGCCCGTCGGCAAGACCGTGACCACCGAGTTCGCCTACTTCTCCCCCGGCCCGACGCACAACCCGGCCGCCCCGGGACACACCCCCGGCGGATCGTCGAGCGGCTCGGCGGCCGCGGTGGCCGCCGGGCACGTGCCGGTGGCGCTCGGGTCGCAGACCGCGGGCTCGGTGACCCGGCCGGGGTCGTTCTGCGGGGTCGCGTCGCTGGTGTTCAGTCACGGCCGGCTGCCCATGGACGGGGTCAGCGGGCTGAGCGCGAGCCTGGACAGCCACGGCTGCTACGCCGCGGCGGTCACCGACCTGGCGCTGGCCTGGTCGGCGTTGACCGGCACGCCCGATCCGGCGCGGCGGGCCGACCACCCGCCCCGGCTGCTGGTGTGGACCCCGCCCGGCGCGGTGGACCGGACCGCGCTCGCGCGGGCGCGCGAGCGGCTGGCCGCCGGGGGCGCGGTGGTCGCGGACTTCCCCGACGACGAGCTGGTCGCCGGGTTGACCGCCGCCCACCTGGTGGTGATGGCCTACGAGGCGGCCCGCGAGCGCACCGAGGACCGGTCCAGGCTCAGCCAACAGCTCGCCCAGCTGCTGCGCACCGGTTCCGCGACTTCGGAGCACGACTACCAGGCCGCGCGGCAGACGGTGGCCGACGCGGTGCCTCGGGTGGCGGAGCTGGTGGCGGGCTACGACGCCGTCCTGGGTCCGGCCGCCCTCGGCGCCGCGCCGGCGGGGCTCACGGCCACCGGTGACCCGGTGCTCAGCCGGCCGTGGCAGGCGCTCGGGTTGCCGGCGGTCGGCGTGCCGGGACGGCGGAGCGCCGCCGGGCTGCCGCTCGGTCTCCAACTCGTCGGGCAGGCGCGCGGTGAGGCCACGCTGTTGGCCACCGGGTGCTGGGTCGAGGCCACGCTCAGACGGTGACCTGGTGGCGCAGGATGTCGCGGACGAGCGTGCCGAGGCTGTCGGCGTCGGTCTTGGCCTTGATCCGTGCGCGGTGGACGTCGATCGTCCGCACGCTCGCGCCGAGCCGACGGGCGATGAGCTGACTTGGCTGCCCGTCGACGACCAGGCGGAGGACCTCCCGTTCCCGCTGGGTCAGGGTGGCGACCCGACGCTGGACCTCGCGCCGGTGGGCGTGGTCGGCGAACCGGCGGCCGGCTTCGGTGAGCTGGGCCTGGACGACGTCGATCATCCGCTGCGGCTCGTAGGGTTTCTCCAGGAAGTCGACCGCGCCGTTGGTCAGCGCCCTGACCGACATCGGAATGTCGCCGTGGGCCGAGCAGAACACGATCGGCGCCGGATAGTCGAGCTCGATCAGCCGCTCCTGCAGTTGGAATCCGCTGACCCCCGGCATGCGCACGTCGACAATGACCACCGCCGGCTCGTCCGGATCGAACTCGGCGAGAAAACAGGGCGCGTCCGGATAGTGAAAAGCCTGAATACCCACACTCGCCAACAGAAAGACCAACGACGTCCGCAGACCTTCGTCGTCGTCAATGACGTGAACGGTTCCGCCTCCTGGGGAACGTACTTGTGGCTGAGTCGCGTCACGTTCCCCTGAGGTGCCGGTTGCGTGGTGGTTGCGGGGATGTGGGGTCATGGCGTCATCAGGACCGAGGTTGTCGGGTAGGAGGTCGGCCAGGTTGGGGGTAGGGGGCCGATGAGGGCGTTCTCGGTGCGGGTGTGGGTGATTCGCCAGGTGTCGTCGACCGCGCGGAAGGTGTTGTTGAGTCTGCTGGACCGCAGTACGCCCGTGCCGTCGGCGAACAGCCACGGTTGGAGGTGGACCCACTGACCGGTGGCCCGGTCGCCGTCGACGTGGATCTGTTCGGAGGTGAGGTAATGGACGTTCAGCACCAGCGCGGGATCGCGCTCGGGACTCCAGAACGCCTCGAAGTGCCGGCGGATCGCCGCCGCGCCCTCCGCCCGGCCGAACTGGCCCTCGTAGTACTCCCCGACGCCTTCCCAGACGGCGTCCTCGGTGTAGAGGTCCATGATCAGGTCGATCCGGTGACGATCGTCCCGGACGCCGAACTCGGGGCACGGCGTGTCGCACAGGAACAGGTAGCGCGCCTGGACGCGGCGGATCTCGGCCTCCGCCTCGAGTACCGCGACCCGCCTGGCCAGCGCGGCGACCGTCTCCTCGAGCGAGCTCATGTGCCGACCATACGGCGTGTCGGCTCCCGGCCGGCCGACGGTTTCAGCGAACATGCTGCAGGCGGAGTTGCTCAGCCGACGCGACCCGAGTGTCCGAAGTGGTCAGTCAGCTCGAGTCACCTTGCGCCAAGCCTGACACACTTCTCCGCAATGTGGAATTATCTCCCACATTGCGAACACCGTTCCGCTGTCGTTGACAGCACCGGAACCACTCGGGTGCGATGGTCCTGTGCGCCACGCTCAGCTACCCACCCAACACCCAGCCACCAGGCTGGTCGTACAGCTGAGCATCGACCTGCCGCCGACCGCGGACGGGCTGAACGCGCTCGCCGATGTCCTGCACACCGTGAGCGCGCTACCCGGCGCCGCCATGACCGTGCCCAACGGGTCGACACTGCCGGCCTGGCCACACATCCCCCGACAGTCCACACAGGACACTCGAGACGAGCGGCTGCGCATCCGGCCGAGTTCCCGGATGGTGCTGCGCGACGGCGAGCCGCTCGAGCTCACCCGCCTCGAGTACGACCTGCTCGAGTTCCTGGCCACCCGGCCCAACCAGGTGCACCGGCGGGGCGCGCTGATGGCCGAGGTCTGGGGCGTGGCCGAAGCGCGTGGCAGCCGGACGGTCGACGTGCACGTCCGGCGGCTGCGCGACAAGCTCGGCCCGTACCGCACGGTGATCACCACGGTCCGCGGGGTCGGCTACCGCTTCGACGGGACCCATCGGGTCATCCTGGACCCGAGTCCCTCCATTGTGGAGAGCCGCTGAGGCACGGCCGCCATGATGCTGAGGCGTGGCCGCCATGATCCGGCGATGTGCGAGGATGCCGGCGTGACCGACGCGTCCGCAAGTCCGCCACGCTCCGGCGCGCAGAGCGTCGAACGCGCGCTCAGCGTGCTGCGCTGTATCGAGGCCGACGACCACGGGGTCGGCGTCACCGAGCTCGCCCAGCGGACCGGCCTCACCCCGAGTACCGCCCATCGCCTCGCCCGCACGCTCACCGAGGCCGGTGTGCTGCTGCAGGACCCGAGGACCGAGCGCTACCAGCTCGGCCCGGCGCTGGTCGTCCTCGGCCGCAAGGCCGAGCAGCGGCTCGGCTACCGGCAGGCGCTGCCGCTGCTGGAGGAGCTCGGCTCGGCCACCGGCGAGTCGATCAACCTGGGCATCCGCGCCGGCGACGAGGTGCGGGTGGTGCTGGACATCCCGTCCCGTCAGCCGCTGCGGTTCTCCCAGGAGGCCGGCAGCCGGGTGCCGATGCACGTGTCGGCCATGGGCAAGTGCCTGCTGGCCAACAGCGGCGAGATCGACGACCAGATCGCCCGGCTCGGCAACCTCGTCCAGTCGACCCACCGCACGATCACCGACCGCGACGAGCTGCGGTCGGAGTTGGAGCTGGTCCGCGAGCGCGGCTGGGCGCTCAACGACGAGGAGCGCAATCCCGGGGTCCGGGCCATCGCCGCGCCCGTGCTGCGGCAGGGCGGCGGGGTGATCGGCGCGGTCGCGATCCAGGGCCCGACCGTCCGGATCACCGACGAGCGGCTACCCGAGCTGGCCACGCTGCTGGACAAGGCCACCCACCGGATCGCCGCCCTGCTCGACACCTAGGTGATCGCCAGGGAGCCGCCGCGGGTGACCGGCAGGTCGGCCTGTTTCCACGCCCGGAACCCGCCGACCAGGTCGGTCGCGTTCGGTAACCCGATGCCCCGCAGCTCGCGGGCGGCGAGGCTGGACGCGTAGCCCTCGTTGCAGAACACGATCACCGCGTCCGCCGAGGACGCCTCGGGGACCCGGTCCGGGCTCGCCGGGTCCAGCCGCCACTCCAGCACGATCCGCTCGACCACCAGCGCGCCCGGGATCTCGCCCTCGGCCAACCTGTTGTGATACGGCCGGATGTCCACCAGCAGCGCGCCCCGCCGCTGCCGCTCGTAGGCGTCCCGCACGTAGACCCGGTCCAGCTCGGCCCGGGCCCTGGCCAGTAGGCCCTCGACGTTCACGACGCCGCGCCGAGGTCGGCCAGGCTCGCGTACTCCCGCGTCGGCACCAGCGGCGGCGAGTAGGCGTGCACGCTCAGCGCGGCCTCGGTCCCGGTGTTGGCCACGACGTGCGCCCGGCCGGCGCCGAACGCCACGGTCTCCCCCACCTCCCGCTCGCCCCGCTGGACACTGCCCCTGGGGTAGCGGAAGGTCTCCGACAGCGTCCCGCGCAGCACGGTGAACGACCCGGACGCGCCGCCGTGGTCGTGCGGGCGGGTGGCCTGCCCCGGCAGCCACGACAGCAGCCACAGCTCGACCCCGCCGGTCAGCGCCAGCCTGGCCCACCACCGCTGGTCGGAGTGGTACCTGGCGGTGACCAACAGCGCGGTGCTCAGCTCGGTGGACACCTGTCGGGTCAGCGACCGCAGCTGGCCGGCCGACCAGAGGTCACGGTCGGGGTGCAGCAGGGCACGCAGCTCGGGAAAGTCCACCTCGGCAAGGACTTCTGGCAGGTCAACAAGCGACGACGTCACGGTTCTCTCCTGGTTCCACGAAACGAAACGACCTGGCATGTCCGGCTCGGGCGGGGACAGGTGCTCGAGGCGACGAGTAACAGGTCGACCGTGCGGTCACGCCAGGTGTGAAGGGAACGAGACACATCGAGATCGTGGCACCGGACGGACCACCATCGCACTCGCATCCACAATGTGGGATGCTCTACCGCATTGCGAGCAGAACCCCCACGAGGACCAGGGCCAGCCCACCGAGCTGACGGCCGGTGAGCGCCTCGGTGGCCACGGCGGTGCCGAGCAACACCCCGGTGACCGGGTTCAGCAGGCCGACCAGGCCGACCGTGCCGGCGCTGAGGTGGCGCAGCCCGGCGAACCAGGCGGCGAAGGCCACCGCCGTGGCGACCACGGCCACGTAGGCGAACCCGGCGACGGCCGGCGCGTCCAGTGCCGGCGGCGCCCCCTCCACGACGACGGCGAAGGGCACCAGCACCAGCCCGCCCGCGACCAGCTGCCAGGACGTCGAGGCGAGCACGCCGACCCCCGCGCCACCGTCCCGGCCCCACCGCTTGGCCAGCACGTACCCGAACGACGACATCACCATCGCGCCCGCCGAGGCCAGCACGCCGCCAGCGTCGACCGCGCCGGTGCCGGCCAGCAGCATCAGCGCGACGCCGCCGATGCCCAGGCCGGCGCCCAGCAGGTGGCGGGCCGGCGGCGGGTCGGCCAGCAGTAGCCAGGCGAACAGCATCATCACCACCGGCGAGCTGGCCATCACCGTCGAGGCGACGCTGGTCGGCAGCTGTTGGGCGGCGAGGTAGATCAGCACGAAGAAGGCGCCGACGTTGAGCGTGCCGAGCACCAGCGAGCGCCACCACCACACCCCGGTCGGCAGCCGCCGGCATACCGCGAGCAGCAGCAGCCCCGCCGGCAACGCGCGGATCAGCGCGCCGTACAGCGGGTTGCCGGCCGGCAGGAACTCGTGGGTCACGTAGTAGTTGGACCCCCAGGCCACCGGCGCGATCGCGGTGACCAGCGCCCACCGTAATTTAGCTTCCACGGAAGCTATTATAACTTCCCGGGAAGCTATAGTGTGGCGCATGGCAGAGGACCTCGACCACGTCGCGCGCATCCAGGCGGAGTGGGCCCGCGAACGGCCGGACCTCGACGTCGGGCCGCAGGGCGTGATCGGCCGGCTGCACCGGCTCGCCGGCCATCTCACTGAGCAACTGTGCGTGGTGTACCGCCGCTACGGGCTCGGCGAGGGCGAGTTCGACGTGCTGGCCGCGCTGCGCCGCGCGGGCGCGCCGTTCGAGCGCGCCCCGGGTGAGCTCGCGCGGTTCACCATGGTCACCACCGGCGCGATGACCAAGCGCCTCGACCGGCTGGAGCGCGACGGGCTGGTCGCCCGCCGCCCGAGCGCGGCCGACGGCCGGGGCCGGGTGGTGGCGCTGACTGAGGCGGGACGGGCGCTGATCGACCGGGCGTTCACCGAGCACATGGCCAACGAGCACCGCCTGCTGGCCGAACTGACCGGCGAGCAGGCGAGCACCCTCGAGGAACTGCTCAGCGCCTGGCTGGCGCGCGTCGAGCAACCCGAGTAGTCCTCAATGGACTCCTCAGTCCGCCATGGCCCGGTCGAGATGGGCGATGACCGCCGGCACGTCGTCGCTCTCCGCGCTGCGGATCAGTTGCAGCGCGGGCCGAACGAGACCACCCGGCCGCGCGATCAACCTGGCGAGCACGGCGGCGCGCGCGTCGAGCGCGTCAACCATCTCCTCGCCGTCCTGGCCGGCCAGCAGCACGGCGTTGCGCCAGGCCTCCTGCCGGGACCGGCGGATGCTGAAGTCCAGGATCCACTCGTCACCGCGCCCACCGAACTGGTCCAGCAGCCACAGGTACGGCGACACCGCGCCGAGCGAGGCCTGCACCTCGAGCACCACCCGCGCCAGGATGTCGTTGATCAGCAGGAAATCCCGGCGCAGCCCGTGGATGGCCGCGCCGGGTGCGGTCCGCGCGGCGGCGATCGCCAGATCGAGGTTGATATGCGCGTTCACCCCGAGCAGGAGGTGTTGGACGATGACGGTGTCGCTGTCGTCCAGTAGTCCGAACGTCTCCCGCCAACATCTCGGTCCACTCCGGTCACGCCGCCACGCGTCCAGCGCGTCGAGATAGCGGTTGCCGAACAGGGTGTCGAACCGGTCCATTCGCGGACCGTCGTCGAACTGTCCACTGTGGATCGCGGTACGCACCTCGACGGTCACCTGCCGGTACAACGCGGCGAAATAGCCGACCCGGTCGCCCGCGTCGCGCGCCGCCAGCACGATCTCGGCAAGCCCGTCGACGACCTCGTCGATGTTGTCCGCCACCATTCACGACTCCCAGGTCATCGTGTGTGGGAGCATGCAGTATATGGGGTTCCGATCGCCGGTCAGGGTTGAATTGCCGAATCACGATTCGGCCGATTTCGTCGCCGCGGCCGAGGCCTACGCGCTGCGGCTGCGCCAGGTGTACGACCTGCGCGCCACCTGGCATCGCCGGCTCTACCGGCTCAGTGGGATCGTGGTGATCCTCGCCGGGGCCGGGCTGCCGCTGTTGGTGAGCATCGACTACGCGGGCAAGGACATCGCGATCTCGCTCACCGGCGTGCTCGTCGCGACGATCACCTCGCTGCGGGCGTTCTACCGCTGGGACCAGTCCTGGATCCTGCTGCGCAAGACGGAGATGGCCATCACCTCGGCGCTGTGGACCTGGCGCTGCCGGCCGGCCGGCAGCGACCACGACGCCGTGTTGGAGCTGCTGGAGCAGGTGCACGAGATCCGCAAGTTCGAGGCGGAGTCGTTCTTCAAGGACCTCGCGTTCCCGGTGCAGCGCGGGGATCTGCCGGCTCAGCGGTAGACGGCCGGCAGGTAGCCGGCGAAGAAGAACCCGTCCGCGAGCCGCCGTGCGGTGGCCTCCTCCGCGCCGGAGTACGTGGTGTAGGCGATCACCGGCCGGTTGTCGGCGCGCCACCACGACACGAACCGGTTGGGCAGCTCGGCCAGCTCGTAGGTCAGGAAGTCCGGCCGGGTGAACGCGTTGGTCACCATGGTCCGGCCGATCGCCCGGACCACCGGCGGCGCCGACCGCAGGGAGCCCGACGCCTGGCCGACCCCCAACCCGGGCAACATCCGGCGCAACCGGCGCAACGCGAACGGGTCGAACGACTGCACCACCGCCGTGCCCCGGTAGCCGCGCAGCCGGTCGGCGACCGCGCGCTCCAGGCCGGGAGAGTGCCGCAGCCCCCACCGGCGCACGTCGACCACCATCGGCACCCGCCCGTCGACCAGTTCGAGGACCTGCTCGAGCGTCGGCACGCGCTGGTCGCCTGGCAGCCGCAACGTGCGCACCGCCCGCGCGTCCAGCTCGTGCACCCCGCCCGCGTGGCCGGTGATCGCGGCGACATCCGCGTCGTGCAGCACCACCGGCTGGCCGTCGCTGGTGAGCTGGACGTCGAACTCGAACGGCACGTCGACCGACACCGCGTGCGCGAACGCGGCGAGCGAGTTCTCCGGGCGGCCGGCCGCCTCGTCGTACAGACCGCGATGCGCGATCGGGCGGGTGGTGAGCCAAGCGAGTTCGGACACGCCCAGCAACATACCCGGACGGGTGCCCGCGGCGGCCCAACGCAGCGAAGGAGCCCTTCGCTGCGTTGGGTGCAGTGAAGGAGCCCTTCGCTGCACCCGCCGCGACCGGGCACCGCGTGGCGCTGCCCGGTCGCGGCGGGTGGCTGGTGAACTCGGCTATGGTGGGACCGGGTGGCGCGGGCCAGCGCCGCACCGGACGAGGGTGTCGTACCCGGCCAGGCAAAGACGACACACCTAACCTCATGCACTGGATAATCCTCGTCATCTCCGGCCTGCTCGAAACCGTCTGGGCGATCGCCCTCGGCAGGAGCGCCAACCTCACCCGGCTGATCCCCGCACTGGTGTTCGGCGTCGCGCTGGTGCTCAGTATGGGCGGGCTCAGCTATGCGATGCGCACCATTCCGATCGGCACCGCCTATGCGATCTGGGTCGGTATCGGCGCCGTGGGCACCGCCGGGTTCGGCATGGTCTTTCTTTCCGAACCGGTCACGCTCGTGCGCATGATGTGCCTGTTGCTGATCGTCGCCGGGGTCGTCGGCCTCAAGTTCGCGCACTGAGCCGGGCGGCCTTCTGTTGATGTGAACGACCGAATGGAGGTGCCCCACATGGTCGGCGGGTCCTTACGTTGTCGTTACCCGGGTCGATGGGCTCGGGCCGACAACAGGAGATGGAACCATGAGAGCACGATCCCTGCTCGTGAGCTTGGTCGCCACCGCCGCTACCGCGGTCACCGCACTCACGGCGCCGACCACCGCGGCCGCCACCACGCCCCAGGACGTCACGCCGTTCATCGTGGGTGGGGGCAACGCGACCGAGACCTACTCATTCATGGCCTCACTGCAGAACAGCAGCGGCGGCCACTCCTGCGGCGGCTCGCTCATCAAGGCGAACTGGGTGGTGACCGCGGCCCACTGTGGCACCCCGTACCAGGTTCGGGTCGGCACCACCAACCGCACCAGCGGCGGCACGGTCGCCAGGGTGGCCAGACGAATCGGCCACCCGTCCGCCGACATCGCCCTGCTCCAGCTGTCCACCTCGGTCAGCCAGCAACCGGTGGCCGTGGCGTCGACCTCCGGCGCGACCGGCACGCAGACCAGGATCACCGGCTGGGGCCAGACCTGCGCACCGCCGAGCTGCGGCTCGGCACCGATCACCCTGCAGGAGCTGAACACCTCGATCGTCAGCGACAGCGAGTGCTCCGGCGGTGGGATCCGCGCGGCCAGTGAGATCTGCACCGACAACCCGGACAACTCGCGGGGCGCCTGCTACGGCGACTCCGGCGGCCCGGAGATCAAGCGGGTCAACGGTGTCTGGCAGCTGATCGGCGCCACCAGCCGCTCCGGCGGCAGCGCCACCTGCGCCCGGGAGCCGTCGATCTACGTCGACGTGCCGTACTTCCGTTCCTGGATCAGCCAGTACGCCGGCGCGGTCTGACCGGAACCGGCGGTGCCTCAGCTGATGCGAGTGCGGCACCGCCGGGCCCGTACGGGTGATTCTTGTTCTCGTTCTGGGTTGTTTCCGGCGAGAGTTTCTACCTTGGGCACGTAATTCGACGGACCCCATACTTCGGTCGGGTATTCGACCGGCGACCCGTACCCTTCTGCCCGCGACGCGGCGAGAAGGAGGGGCGGCCTGTGCGGGTGCTCCAGGTGATCAGTGAGATGGGCAGCGGCGGTGCGGAGACACTCGCCGCGGGGATGGCACTGGCCGGCGAATCGGTCGGCTGGGTGTCGGCGGTGGCCAGCGGGGGCGGGCATCGCGCCGACACACTGCGGGCGCGCGGCGTGCCGGTCTTCCCGGTGCCGGTCGCCCGCCGCCGTGCCACCGGGGTGCTGCGCGCCGGGTGGGCGACCAGGGCGGCCGTGCGCCGGTTCCTGCCGAATGTCGTGCTTGCACACAACGTCTCGGCCAGCGTGGTCGCCCGGCTCGCGGTGGCCGAGTACCGAATCCCGGTGGTGACGGTGTTTCACGGCGTGACGCGCGCCGACTATCCGGCGGCCGCGCGGATCCTGCGGCACACCTCGCGGACGGTGGTCGCGGTCGCCGACTCGGCCGCCGACGGGTTGCGGGCCGCCGGACTGGCCGGACCGGTGACCGTACCCAACGCCGTGTTCCCCTGGCCACCGGCACTGGACCGCACGGCCGCGCGCGCGGCCCTCGGCCTCGACGACCGCGTGCCGGTCGCCCTGTGCGCGGCCCGGCTGGAACCACAGAAACGCCACGACGTGCTGCTCTCGGCGTGGACGAAGGTCGACGGCGCGATCCTGCTGCTGGCCGGGGACGGCAGCCTGCGCACGGCGCTGACCGCCCGGTGCGCCGAGTTGGGCCTCAGCCACCGGGTCCGGTTCCTCGGCCCCCGCGACGACGTGCCCGACCTGCTGGCCGCCGCCGACCTGTCGGTACTCACCAGCGACTGGGAGGGCATGCCGATCGCCGTGCTGGAGTCGATGGCCGCCGGCACGCCGGTGGTCGCGTCCGATGTGGACGGTACGCGGGCCGCGCTCGCCGGTGGCGGTGGGCTGTTGGTGCCCCCTGGCGACCCGACCGCCACCGCGGCCGCGGTGCGCGCCCTGTTGTTCGACGAGCGGGCACGACTGGCCGCGGCGTCGGCCGGCACCCTGCATGTCCACATCAGACACAACGCGGACACGTTGCTGCGGAGCTACGACAAGCTGCTGCGGGCCGCCGTGCGCGGAGGCGGGCGATGAGGGTCGTGCACGTGAGCCAGCCGGTGACCGCGGGCGTGGCCGAGGTGGTCGGCCAGCTCGCCACCGCACAGCTCGGTCTCGGCTGGCCGGTCACCGTGGTCTGCCCGCCGACCGGCCGGCTGCCGGACCGGTGCCGCGAGGCGGGTATCGAGGTGTACGCCTGGCAGGGCACCCGCGGCCCTGGCTCGCGGCTGGTCGCGGACGTGGCGGCACTGCGGCGAATCCTGGACTGGCTGGAGCCGGACGCGGTCCACCTGCACAGCTCGGTCGCCGGCCTCGCCGGCCGGCTCGCGCTGCGCGGTCAGGTGCCGACGCTGTTCCAGCCGCACCTGTGGTCCTTCCAGGCCGCGCCCGGCCCGCTGCGGCGCGCGGCGGCGATGTGGGAACGGCACGCGACGCGGTGGACCGACCAGCTCGTGTGCGTCAGCGACGACGAGCTGGCCGCCGGTCGCGCCGAGGGGATCGGCACCCCGGCGGAGGTGGTGTGCAACGGCGTGGACACCGAGCGGCTGCGGCCGAGCAGCCGGGCCGCCGCCCGGCGCTGGCTCGGCCTGCCGGTCGACGCGCCGATCGCGGTGTGCGTCGGGCGGCTGGCCCACCTCAAGGGCCAGGACCAACTGCTCGTTGGCTGGCCGGCGGTACTGGCCGAGGTGCCCGACGCCCGGCTGGTGTTCGTCGGCGACGGGCCGATGGGCGCGCGGTGGCGGGCGAGCCATCCGATCGCCTGGCACGAGTCGGTGTGCTGGTGGGGCCACAGCGACGACGTCGGCGCGCACTACGCGGCCGCCGACGTGGTCGTGCTGCCGTCCAGGGCGGAGGGCATGGCGCTGGTGCCGTTGGAGGCGATGGCGTGCGGGCGGTCGGTGGTGGCCTTCGATGTCGGTGGCGTCCGGCAGAGTGTGGCCGGCGCGGGGGCCGTGGTGGCCGAGGGCGACGTGCGGGCGCTGACCGAGGCGGTCATCGACCGGCTGACCCACCCCGCGCTGGCCGACCACGAGGGCCGGCGCGGTCGGCGACGCGTCGCCGACCTGTTCGCCGCCGACCGGGCGGCCGACCGAATCGCCATCCTGATCGAGAAGCTGGTCGTCGGCTGAGCGGCGTTCGTTGTTGAGGGGTTTCTCGTGACACCCGAGGGACCAGGTGGGCATGGTCGAGCTGCTGCGCCACGACCGCGAACCAGGCGCGGCCGCACCGTCGCCGCGCCGATCGAGTGACAATGCTCGATTTTGATCGCGATATCCGGTAAGTGCGCTGGCGAGCGAGCCGACCAGTCCGCACCGTTACCTTCGTACCGACAGATACGCCCAGGTAGCGGGTCAATTCGCGTATCCGAGTCGCCAGCGTGATCAATTTCCGTCACTTACCGAATTGACTTTGCACGAACGGGGCGTTGACACCCACTTTGCGGTGAGATGGGTAATACCAGGGGTGATTCGCGGTAACTTTACAAACGTCCGGAACAACGGACAACGAAACCTTCGTAAGGAGACTGCAAATGCCGAAGTTGGCTGGCCGCAGTGTGCTTTTCGCGGCCCTTGCCGTACCGATCGCCATGATGGCTGGTCCGCTGACCGCGTCCGCTGAAGCGGTGGACGAGCCTTCGGTCGCGGAGCAGGTTAGGGGTGACAAGCCCGGTGATTCCGTGTCCATCGTCGACGAAACCGATGTAACCATCATCGACGAGGACATCGACACGAACCAGAACATCAACGGGATCTACAACAACACCGATGTCGATGTGACCGAGATCGGCGTCTCGATCAGTGACGGTCCCGCGCACTGGTTCGATCACCAGCACGAGAACTTCGCCACCGCCCTGGACTCGGTCAGGCCGGCGACCTTCGCCGCCGACGCCCAGCCCGTCGCGGCGGAGTCGACGAACCCGGCATCGGTCAACGCCGTCGACCAGCCAGTCGCCGCCGAGTCGGCAGCCGTCGACCAGCCGGTCGCGGCCGAGTCGGCACTGCTCGCCGACCAGCCGGTCGCCGTCGCGTCGGAGAAGCCGGCCAACAAGCCGGCCGACGTCCAGTCGGACAAGCCGGCCAACAAGCCGGCCCACGTCCAGTCGGACAAGCCGGCACACGTCGACAGCGACCGGCCCGCCGCCGCTGAGTCGGTCAAGCCGGCCAACGTCGACCAGCCGGTCGCGGCCACCCACGAGCAGGTCGCTTCGGCCTCGGTGACCCCCCGCACCGACGCGCCTGGCCTGAGTGCCGCCGAGTTCGACGAGCTGACCACCGCGGTCGGCCCGGTCGTCGATGGCGCGTACTCCGGCGCGGTGGAAGGTGCCCAGCTCGCCGTCGAAGGCGACCAGGGCGGCTTCGCCGCCTACGAGTTCGACGAGCTCCTGGCCTACGCCGGCATCGGTGGCGCCTGGACGCAGAGTGCCGAGGGCAGCGGCGTCGAGGCTGGCTGACCACGAAGCACGATGGCGCCGGCTCCCACGCCCTGGGAGCCGGCGCTTCCTCATGTGGTTGTGCTGATCCGCCGCGGGCTCGGCCGGTCAGTTGAGCCGCCGTGGCGGCCGGACCCGCTCGAGGTCGCGCTGGTCGAAGGTGTCGAACTGGGTCAGGCTCGGCGCGAGCTTGCTGAGACAGCGGATCACGATCTGCGAGACGTTGGACGACGAGGTGTTCATCCTGGCCGCGATCTCGCCGACGCTCAGCCCTTCGAACAGCCGCAGCCGGGTGATCTCCCGCTGGCGTTCGGTCATGTAACCCATCACCCGCAGGATCCGTTGCCGTACCTCGCCCGCGGCGAGCCGGCGGACCGCGACGTCGGCGGCGTCCTCGATGGGCTGCTCGTCGACCACCGGATCGGTGGCCCGAACGCAGGACTCGGCCATCCGCGCGGTCAGCAGGTCCGGCCAGTTCGGCTCGTGCGCCGGCGGATCACTGAGTACCGCGACAAAAGCCTCGTGTACGAGATCCGCGGCGTCCACATCGGACCGATCAGTGGTGCGCCGCGCCGCCAGCTCGATCATGGCCGGACAGTGTTCGGTGTAGATCTGCTCCCAGTTCACCGGGGCCGGGGACCATCGACTAGGAGGCGGATTCCGAAGGCTGCGGGGGTGGCGCGGGAACTGGTGGCCCGGCAGGACTCGGTGGCGCCGAGGAGGTGCCCGCCAGGACCGGTTGCTGGTCGTCGGCCGGGCCGCGTGGTGGTGGCATGTGGGTCAGGGCGCCGTTGGCGAACAACTGGCGCAGCCCGGACTCGCTCTCCCGCAGACCGCGCAGCAGGGTGTCCGCCTTCTCCAGCGCGTCCCGGATCACGCTGCGCGCCTCCTCGGCGGCGTTGGCGCGGCACCGGTCGGCCTCGCGCTGGGCCTGGTCGATCAGTTCCACGCGGTGGCGCAACAGTTCCTCGGCGCGCTCGGTGCACTCACTGGCCGCCTGCCTTGCCTCGTCCCGGATGCGGCGCGCGTCCTCCTCCGCGGTGTCGATCAGCCACTGCACGGTCGCGGAGGTCGGCACACCGGCGCGGTCGGCGCCCTCGACGGCAAGCGCTCTCGCGACCGCGCGGTCCCGCTCCGCCTGCGCGAAGTCGAGCGCGACCCGGAGCTCATGCAGCTCCCCGTTGACCGCGTCCCGGTCGTAGCCACGGAATCGGACCGGAAACGCGAGCGCGTCCGCTGACATGTCTGCCCCTTTGCCAATCGAGTGAAGAGAGTCGGCGAGGCAGGACCGGCGAACCGGCCCTGCCTCCTACCCACCAAGGTGACGAACTCAGTTGTCCTGAACCGTGCCGCCGATCGTCAGAGTGCCGGACGCGCAGTTCATCGGCTTAACACCGATCGCGTCACTGCTACCGGGGGAAGCGACCGGCGCGACAACGCCGTTCGCGACTTCCTCGGCCGATACCTGCACGCCAAGCACTCCGGCATTCAGTTCGCACAACCCGCCGACCACGTTCACGTTGTTCAGGACGTGCACGTTGTTGACGTTGACGAGACCTACCTGCGTGACTTCGTCACGGTCGTCGGAAACCGAACCGGCATCCGACGCCGAGGCGATGCCACCGAAGGACACCATGCCAGCAGCGATGGCGGCGGTGCCGACGATGAGTTTCTGCAACACCTAGGAACTAACCTCTCATTGGTGGGCGGCGGCGGGCGAACCCGCCGCCGGGGAGATCAGGCGCGTTCAGTTGTTCTGAACGGTGCCGCCGTCCTCGATGCTGGACGAGGCGCAGTTGTACGGCGCGGCACTCTCGGCCTCGTTCTCACCCGGGGACAGGATCGGCACGCCGACGCCGTTGAGCACGTCCTCGACCGGCACCTGGACACCCAGCACGTTGATGTTGTTGTCGCAGACGCCAAGGGCGACCGAGACGTTGTGCAGGATGTCGGTGTTGTTCAGGTTGGCCAGGCCGACCTGGTTGGGGCCGTCGTCGCCGTGGCCGCCACCCGACTGCGCGGACGCGAGCCCGCTCATCATCATCAGGCCAGCGGCGGCGCCCGCCGTTACGAAGCCAATCTTCTTCAACATTTGGGTATTCCCTCGTTTCATATAACGCGATCTACTTGCACAGGTCCGATCTTGCTCCGACCAGGACGGGACATTAGCGTGGTGATGTTCGCCGATCCAGCTCCGTAATACTGTGGAACCTTGTAATCCTTCGTTGATGTTAGGTTCGCGAAATACGAACACGAACCGTGAACAATTTTCGAGGTCAGCGTCACCTGATCGGGTGACCAGATACCCGGTCGTGGTCGCGTCCTGGCGGTGATCGTCCGGGTTTCCACTGTCCACCACCGACAGCGGTGGCGCCGTGTTGCTGGCGGCAACCGGGCGCCCTAGCCTTGAGCAGTGCGTTCGTCGGGTTTGATTCGTAACGCGCGGGGAATGGGGCCCCACGACCATCTGTGCTGGCGGTATGACGAGTCGGCAGAGCTGAGGCCCCGTGTGCAGGAGTTCCTGAACGAGGGCCTCGCCATCGGTGAACGCGTCTGTTACGCCGGCACCGCCCCCGTCGAGGACCTCGTCGACGAGCTGCGCACCTTCCGCGGCCTGCCCGAGGCACTCGACCGCGGCGCCGCCCAGGTCATCACGCTCGCCGCGGCGGGCGCGACGATCGAGCCGGCCGCGCGGGTCCGGGCCTATGCCGACGCGACCGCGGCCGCGCTGGCCGCCGGGTTCACCGGGCTGCGCCTGGTCGCCGAGTCCACCCCGTTGGTGCGCACCGCCGCCCAGCTCGACGCGTTCGCCAGGTGCGAGCACCTGATCGACCAGTACCTCGCCGGGCACCCGTTCTCCGCGATGTGCGTGTACAACGGCGGCGAGCTCGCCGACGGCGTGATCGCCCAGTTGGCCTGTCTACATCCGACGTCCAACCAGGACAATGTGGGCTTCCACCTGCACGCGTCGACCGCGGCGGACTACAGCGGCACGCTCACCGGCGAGCTGGACCTGTCCACAGCGGACCTGTTCACCACGGCACTGGCCCGCACCGCGCTGCCGCTGCGCGACCAGGAGCTGATCGTGGACGCCAGGGCGCTCGACTTCATCGACCACCGCAGCCTGCTCCGGCTGTTCGAGCACGCGAGGCGGCGGGCCGCGCCCCTGGTGCTGCACGTCTCGCGCACCGGCCCGGCACGGATCGTGAAAGTGCTCGACGTCGCCGACGTCCGAGTCGAACTCCATCAGGAACGCGTCGCATGAACACCACCACGTCAGTCGAGCGTGACGAGTTCGTCCATCCCGCGCTGTTCTACCGCACCGACGCCGAGTACCTGGACCTGTTGGTGCCGTTCATCAACGACGGGCTGGCCGCCGGACAGCCGGTCGCGGTCGTCGTGCCGGCGCCCCGGCTGCTGCTGCTCGGCGCCGCGCTCGGCGCCGCCGTCGAGCGGGTGCACCGGATGGACATGGCCGTCGCCGGGCGCAACCCCGGCCGGATCATCCCCAGCGTGCTGCGGCACTTCGCCGACACCCACCCCGACCGGCACGTGCGGATCGTCGGCGAGCCGGTCTGGCCAGGCCGCTCGGCGACCGAGTACCCGGCGTGCGCGCAGTACGAGGCGCTGGTCAACACGTCCTTCGCCGGCCGGGACATCACCATCGCCTGCCCGTATGACGCCGCCGGGCTGGACGCGGGGACCATCGCCGACGCGCGCGCCACCCATCCGCTGGTGTGGGAGGCCGACCAGCGGTACTCCAGCGCCGAGTACGCCCCCGACCGCGTGGTCGCCCGGTACAACGAACCGCTGCGCCAGTCCCCCGCCGACGCCCACCTCAACCTGGTCACCATGGCCACCGACCTGCGCCCGGCCCGCCGGGCGATCGCGGTCCGCGCGCGGGCACTCGGGTTGGCCACCGACCGGATCGCCGACCTCGAGCTGATCGCGACCGAGCTGGCCACCAACAGCCTGGTGCACGCCGACGGGCCGTGCGAGCTGCGGATCTGGATCGACGGCCCGCACATCATCTGCGAGGGCCGGGACACCGGGCGGCTGACCGATCCGCTCGCGGGCAGGCGGCCGGCCAAGCCGAGCGACAACTCCGGCCGGGGGCTGCTGATGATCAACGACCTGGCCGACCTGGTGCGCACGCACACCAGTCCGCAGGGGACGACCATCCGGGCCTATCTGCGCGCCAGGTAGGCCTCCCTCACGCCGCCCAGCGCGCGCCGTAGGCCAGGCCGGGGGCGAGCTGGTAGAACCGCAGGTGGATCTCGCCCGCCTGGTCCACCGGATGCGGGTGGCCGTTGGGCATCGGGTCGGCGACGAGCGCCGGCGCCGCCCCGGTGAACGTCCACACCCTCGGCGGCCGGGGACCGAACCGCACGCGCAGGTCGAACAGCTCACAGGGCCGGCTCGGCACGCACACCAGGTAGGGCCGCATCGCGCGCAGGCTCGGCAGCCGGAAGCGCACCGCGAACTCGTGGGTCTCGCCCCTGGACATCGGCCGGGACAGCGCGAGGCCGAACCAGTCGCGGTTCACCATCGTGCCGCCGTGGAACACGCACACGTCCAGGTCGCCCCGGGGAGCCGGCAGGATGGCGGCCAGGTCCAGCTCGCGCAGACCGTCCTGGTCGACGACGATCCGGCGCTGCTCGAACACCTCCGGCTGGGCCCGGTCCAGCACCGCGACCGTGCGCACCGTGGTGGTGTGCCAGCCAGTTGACCGCTCGGCCGCCCGGCTGGTCGCCGCACCGGTGGCCAGCTCGGCGATCTGGGCGATCGCCTCGTCCACCCGCCTGCGCACGGTGCGCGGGTCGCGGTCGACCCGCATCGCCGCCCACTGGACCCGGTCCTGGTAGAGCGGCAACCGGGCGTCGGCCTCGACGGCGAACGCCGCGAGCGTCGGCACCCGCAGGTCCGCTGGCAGTTGCTCGGTCAGCTCGGAGAGCCGGGCACGCACCTTCTCCCTGGTGGCCACCGGCCCGTCGTCATCGGCCACCGCGCACACCGCGCGCAGTGCCGGGCCGATCCGCTCCACGAGCCGGCCGGCGAACAGGCCGCCTCCCTTGCGCAGCGACTTCAGCTCCCGGACCAGCTGGCCACGTCCGCCCATCGGCTCGCCTCCCTTGTGGGCCGATAGCGTGCCGGGCGCGAGTGGACCAGAAGTGGACACATCGTGGAGGGCCGCCACGCACTCGCTAGACATGGTCGAGCCGTGGGGGTCCGATGGCGACCGAGACGGTCAGTGCCGCGCCCAACCGGACGCCGTCGCGGCCGAGGAACATGCGGCACGTGCCGATCCGGCCGAGGGTGTGCTCGTCGGCGTCGCCGACACCGAAGGCGATCACGTTCGGCCGGGTGGTCCAGGCGGGGTCGGTGAGCGCGGCGTAGGCCATCGGCCAGGTCACCGGGTCGGTCGGCTGGCCGTCGGAGGTGAAGAACACGAGCGGCCTGCGCACCAGCAGCCGGTGGTCCTTGAGCGCGCGCACGTCCCGGTCGATCGCCTCGCGCAGGAAGGCGAACGCCGGCCCGAAGTTGGTGCCGACGCTTGGCTCCTGTTCGGTCAGGTCGGCCAGTTCGGCCGCGGGACGCAATGGCTGCAACACCGCGGGCGTCTCCGCGAACCCGACCACGCACACGCGCACCCGCGCGGCGATCGTCGGATCGGCGTGCACCGCACCGCGGAACTCCCGCAGCCCGGCGTTCAGCTCAGCGAGATGGTCGGTCATCGAGAACGACACATCGCAGACGACGTAACAGGGCAACACCTCGGAATCCATACGGCGGAGAGTGACCGGTCGGTGTCGGCCAGACGTGGACGAAACGATGATTCCCGATATTCCGACGCCCCAGTGCGCGCGTTTTCCGCGCGACAACCGAAGCCTGGGGAGGCAATGTGGATTTTCGGATGCTGGGCCCACTGGAGGCATGGCATGACGGCCACCAGGTGCAGCTCGGGGACCAGCAACAACGGTTCGTGCTTGTCGTGCTCCTGCTGCACGCGAACAAACCGGTGTCCGCCGAGAAGCTCACCGAGATCATCTGGGGCGACGCCCCGCAGCGGCGCCACCTCGTGCGCGGTTACATCAACAAGCTGCGCAACGCCTTCCGCGACGCCGAGGGCGAGATGAGCATCGACACCACCCCGACCGGCTACCTGCTGCGCATCGACGAGGAACGGCTGGACACCACGCGGTTCGACCGGCTGCGCGCGGCGGCCAGGAGCGCGACGGACCCGCTGCGGGAGATCGAGCTGCTGCGCGCCGCGGTCGAGCTGTGGCGCGGGGACTTCCTGGAGGACATCGACATCGACCGGGTCGGCGGCACCGACGTGATCGTGCCCGACGAGGACTACTCCGACGCGGTCGGCGATCTGGCCGAGCGGGAACTGAACGCGGGCGACCACCGGTCGGCGCGCGACCGGCTGCGTCCGGTGGTCCGCCTCGACCCGAGCGAGCAGCGGCATGCCGTACTGCTCATGCGGGCGTTGCTCGCCGGTGGTGACCGGGTGGCGGCGATCCGGATCTTCCGGGCCACCGAGGCGGCACTCGCCGAGCAGGGCATCGAGCCGGGGACGCTGCTGCGCAACCTGGCCGCGCGGGCCGAACGCGGTGAGCCGGCCAGCACGCTGCCGTTCCCGCCGCGCTCGTTCACCGGCCGGGTCGCCGAGCTGGCGGCGATCGAGGCGGCCGCCGCTGGCCGGGGCGAGCGGCGCACGGTGTGGTTGAGCGGCGCGCCGGGTGTCGGCAAGACCGAGCTGGCCATCGCCGCGGCCCACCGGCTGCGCGACCGGTTCCCCGACGGTCAGGTCATGGTGCGGCTCGACGGGTTCACCCCGAACGTCCCGCCGACGACCATCGGCGACGCGCTCACCCAACTGCTCACCGAGCTCGGGGTGCCGCCGGAGCAGATCCCGGCGACCGACGGCCGCAAGGCCACGCTGTACCAGACCGAGCTCTACGGCACGCGAACGCTGGTGGTGCTGGACAGCGCGGCCACGCCGGAGCAGATCCGGCCGCTGCTGCCCGAGGCGAGTGGCTGTCTGGCCATCGTGACCTCCCGGCGGATGGGCGAGCCGGACAGCGGGACGCAGCTGCGGCTCACCCCGCTGCCGCCGGCCGACGCGGCCGCGTTGTTCGGCGCGCTGGCCGACCCGGTCAGGACCCGAGGCCGGACCGCGGAGGTGGCCGAGATCGTCAAGCGGTGTGGCTACCTGCCGGTGCAGATCCGGTTGATCGCCGCGCTGTTCCGCCGGCACGACCGGTGGCCGCTGGCGCATCTGCTCGAACTGCTCGCCAAGATCGGGCCGTGGCGCGCGGGCGGGGACGAGGAGGCCGGCACCGCCGCGGTGTGGGTGTCCTACCACCAGCTCACCTCCCGGCAGCGGGACCTGTTCCGGTTGCTCGGCCACCTGCCGGGCCACGATCTCGACGTGGCGGGCGCGGCGGCGCTGGCCGACCTGGACGTCACCGCCGCCCGCCTGGTGCTCGACGACCTGCACGAGGTGTGCCTGGTGGAGGAGGGGGCGACCGAGCGCTACCGGATGCTGGACCCGATCAAGGAGTTCGCCGCGACCGAGGTGGTCGCCGCCTCGCCGACCGAGCGCCCGGCGGCGCTGCTCCGGCTGCTCGACTTCTACCTGGTGTCGTTGGCCCGCGCGGTGGTCGCCGGGTACCCGTTCGACCGGGACCAGCAACCGTCGGTGGACCGGCACAGCGCGGCGGCGCCGGTGTTCGACGACGAGCCGAGCGCGCTGGCGTGGATCGGGGCCGAGCGGGACAACCTGGTGGCCGCCATCCACTACGCCGCCACCAACGACCTGCCGGAGCACGCGTGGCGGCTGGCGGTGTTGCTGTGGCGGTACTTCCACACCAACAGCCAGCTGGAGGACTGGATCGAGACGATGGATCTCGCGTTGGCGATCGTGTCCGCCGACCAGCACAACGCCTACGGCCAGGCGCACGTGCTGCTGCGGCTGGCGACCGCGCACGACCGGCTCGGGCGGCTGGCCACCGCGCTGGAGCTGGCGGCGCGGGCGTTGCCCAAGTGGCACCGGCTGGCGGACGTGCGCGGCGAGGCGGCCACGTTGTGCGCGATCGCCATCCCCACCATGGAGTTGGGCAAGTACGACGAGGCGATCGCGCACTTCGAGGTCGCGCTGGACAAGTACGAGCGGTGCGGGGACCGGCGCGGCCAGGGCCACGTGCTGAGCATGCTCGGCTATCTCAACGGGTTGCGCGGCAACCTGCCAGAGGCGTTGCGCCAGCAGCAGGCCGCGGTGCCGATGCTGCGCGAGGTCGGTCACCTGACGGGCGTGGCGCACGTGTTGAACAACCTGGGCACCGCCCAGCAGCGGCTCGGGCGGCTGGCCGACGCGCTGGCCAGCCATCAGGAGGCCTACGAGCTGGCCACCGCGGTCGGCGACCGCTGTGTGGTGGCCTACGCGCTGAACGATCTCGGCAACGTGCACCGGGAGCTGGGGCGGCTCCCCGAGGCCGCGCGCCATCAGCACCGGGCCATGGAGGTGGCGGCCACGCTGTCCGACGCCGACCTGCGCACGAAGCTGTACCGCGACCGGGGGCTGACCGCCCAGGCGCGGGGCGATCAGGTGGAGGCGGTCCGCGCGTACCAGGCGGCGCTGGACCTGGCGACCGGCACGGGAAACCGGGCCCACCAGGCGCACGCGCACCGGGGCATCGCGCGCACCCTGCACCTGACCGGCCGGCACGCCGACGCGGTGGCGCACTGGGGCGCGGCCGCGCGCGAGTTCGCCGCGCTCGGGCTACCCGAGGCCGGGGAGGTGCTGACCGAACGCGCGGCGCTGGCGTGTGCCTGCGGTTAGCCGGCGATCAGCCAAGGTGCTGCCAGCCGCGCTGGAGGACGCGGTTGAGGTCCGGGTAGATCTCGCGGACGGTGCGGTGGTCGCGCCACCGGCTGAGGTGGCGGCCGAGTTCCTTCAGGTCGAGGCGCACGGTCGCGGAGTCGACGTGGGCGGCGTCGTCGAGGGTCTCGCGCAGGGTCAGGCAGCTCTGGTCGATCTCGCCGGCCAGCGCGTGGGCCAGTGACCTGCGGGCGCCGAAGCGGGCCCTGGTGCGCCGGGAGGTCGCCGGCAGCACGGCCAGCTCGTGGTCGAGGATCTCGGCCGCGTCGCCGGCTCGGCCGAGGTCGCACAGGGACCAGCCGCGGGCGAGACCGACCGGGTCGGGCGCTGTCGAGCCGAGCACCGGGTAGGCCGACGTGTCCACAGTGGACAACGCGAGGAGCTCGGTTGCGCGGTCCAGCGCGCGTTCGCAGGCGTCCCGGTCGCCGGCCAGCGCATGACCCTGTGCCTCCCGGCGCGCGGCCAGGCCGAGGGTGCGCGCGCCGGCCAACGGCGCCCGCCCCGCCTGGCGGGCAAGCTCGATCGTGCTGGTCGCGTCCTGCCGGTAGAGCGCGAGCCCGGCCTCCCGGACGAACGCGTAGCCCGCGATCTCCCGGTCGCCGCCCGCACGGGCCAGTTCGACGGCGTGCCTGGTCCACCACAGCGCGCGCTGGTCGTCACCGGCCTCCTGGCACATCCACCCGGTGTACTCGGCGATCCTGGCGGCCAGCAGCAACAGCCGCGACCGCACGGGTTCCGGGTTCTCCCCCGCCAGCGCGTGCACGGTGCGCACCTGGGCAATGAGCGGTTCGAGCACCACCGCGGGGCTGGTCTGCGCGCCGAGCAGGCGCAGGTGCTCGAAGGACGTGCGCAGCCCGACCACCACCGACTCGGCTGGCACCGGGCGCGGGCCGCCGGCGAGCGCGAAGCCGAGCACGGCGCTGGCGGCGAGCATCTGCCGGCGGTCCAGCCGGCCGCCGGCGGCGGCCGGGCCGCGCACGGTGTTGACGGCCTCGATCAGCGCGCCGCCCGCGCCGAGCGTGGCGTCGCAGAGCCGGGCCACGGTCGGGTTCGGTGGCTTCAGGTCGTTCTCCAGCTTGCTGAGATAGCTCTTGCTGTAGTTGACGCGCCTGGCCAACTCGCCCATCGAGATGCCGGCCTCTGCCCGGCAGGCACGCAGCTGAGCGCCAAATGTCTCGGCCACCGGAAGCTCCTTTCCATTGGCCAGTTGAGTACACCATTTTCGACTGGTCTCGCGCAATTGCCGGGCCGCTCGGAAATGTCCCCGAGCGACCCGGCACGATTACCGTCGACTCAGCCGTGCCACGGGTTGTCGTTCGGCGCCGGCGGGGTCGTCGTGGTGGGCGGCGACGGGGGGTCGCCGCCGTCGGACAGCGTGGTAGCACCCATTCCGGAGGCCGCGGCGGTGATGCACAAAGCGGCCACCGACGAGCCGATCACGACCAGAAAACGGGACTTGGACATGCCGAATCCTCCATTGTTGCTGGGATTTGGTTTGCGGCCGGAAGAATTCCGTGCCACCACCGAGGATTCGCCTTCCACGGATTGTCAACAAGGTGTTGACCGTTGACCAGATCGTCGGTCAACGGGACACCGTGCGGACATCCACGCCTCATCCACCTCTGGTCCACACGCCATCAGGATGCTGCGCCGGTACATCAACAGCGCCGGTTGTGAAACCGGCATCGAGTAGGGAGGTCCCAACGTGGACGAACTCGCCACCTACGACATCGCCGTGTCGTTCGACGAGGAACAACGCGCCGCCGCCGGCGAGGTGGTCGAGGCCTGCCGGCAGCGTGGGCTGACCGTGCTGCACGGGCCCGACCACACCCATGAGTGGTGGGCCAAGAAGGACGGCGGCGACCTGCCGGACGCGAGGGTGCTGTTCTTCCTTCCGTTCGTGTCCGCGATCGACGAGTTCACCGCCGCGATGCTGCGCGCGGTCCGGGCCGGGGCCGAGCACGTGCTGCCGGTGCTGGTGGGTGCGGTCGACGTGCCGGCGGGGTTACTGCACCCGCACGTGACCTACCTGCGGGCCGACGAGCACCGCGCCGACCAGCTCGCCGATGCGCTCAGCGGTCGCGTCGAGGCGGCGGAGAGCACCGGGCGGGAGCGCGCACCGGTCGCCGAGGTGGTCACCACGGCCAGGACGGTCGAGCCGCCGGCGGCCGTGCCGGTCTCGTTCAGCCGGTACGCCGAACAGGACAGCGCGCTGCGCTACCTGGGGGCGCAGTTCGCCGCGGCGATGCCCGGGTACACCCGGCGCGGGTTCGTCGGCACCGTGTACCAGCGTGCGTCGGGGATCTCGGTGCGGATCGAGCGCGCCGGGGACACCGTGTACGCGCTGGACATCCAGCGTGGTGGCATCGGCGGGGACGAGACGGTGAACTTCGTCGTCGGCCGGCACGACGCGGGTAGCGCGTGCAGCAACGGCTGGGCCCGGCCGGTGTACGACGCCGACGCGGGGCGGGCGGCGCTGGAGCTGCACGACCTCTCGGTGCTCGGCAACGGGTCCGCGGAGCCGACGAACTACACCGGGGAGGAGCTGTTCGCCGCGCTCTCGCAGCGGATCGACGCGGTGCTGAGCGCCACCGTCTGAGCACACCAACAGGGACGCGCCCCGGGATTCTCCCGGGGCGCGTCCCTGTTGTCGGGTCAGCTCGAGCGGGCGCGGTCGAGCACCTCCTCCAGCCGCAGCGGGCTCGGCGGGTGGTGGCTCAGGCACAGCGGCGCGGACATCCGGGTGAAGCCGTAGCTGTCGCCGGTGACGTAGAACTGCCCCCGGTCGAGCTGGGAGATGTCCTCGACGGTGGCACCCTTCGCCCTCGCGAGGTCGTTGGCCGCGGCGATCTGCGCCGGGCTGTTCAGCCTGCCGAAGAACTGGGTGGTCGCGTTCCCGCTGACCTGGTTGTGCACGCCCTTGGGGGCCTGGGTGGCGAGCACCAGGCCGAGGCCGTACTTGCGGGCCTGGGAGGCGAGCAGGATGGTGCTCTGGGTGCTGGCCGTCCACGACCCGGACGGGGCGATGGTCTGGGCCTCGTCCAGGACGAACAGCCCGCCGAGCGGCCGGTCGGCGGCGGGGTTGGCCTTGATCCAGGCGAACACCTCCAGCTGGAGCTGGCTGACGAAGGCCTGGCGCTGGTCGTCTGCGGACAGGCCGACGAAGCTGATCACCGAGATCCGGGCGCGCCGGCCGGGGGTGGGGGTGAGCAGCGCGGCCGGGTCGGCCGGGGCGCCGTTACCGCCGAGGAGTGGGTCGTTGACCATCGCGGCGCGCAGGGTCTCGGCGAGGTCGGCGGCCATCGTGGTGGCGGTGGTCAGCGTGCTCACGCCTTCTGGGAGGTGGGCGAGCACGTCGACGAACCCGGACAGGTCGCGTTCGCCGGTGCGGGCGTAGTGGGTCATGGCCTCGCGGAGCACGGCGCGGCCGCGCAGGGCGGTCTTGGTGGTGCCGCTGAGGCGGGCGTGCGGCACGAGCGCGGCCACGGCCGCCTCCACCGCGGCGGTGAACTCCTCCTCGTCGGCGAGCACGCCGGCGAAGTCGGGCAGCGGGTGGAAACTGAGCGGCCGGCCGCTGGCCCGGCCCGGGGTCCAGACGAGGACCTCGGTGTTGGCCAGGTACTCGGCCGCCAGGGGTGCGTCGCCCGCGCGCCAGCCCGCTGGCGGATCGGGCCAGGCGTCGCCGAGGCGGGCGAGGTCGTTGTTCGGATCCAGGACGATGGCCGACACGCCGCGCAGCGCGCATTCCTCGACGATCCGGCGGAGCAGGACCGTTTTGCCGGAACCGGAGCCGGCGAAGATCATCACGTGCTTGCGCAGGGATTCCAGTGCGATGCGGACCTCGCCGTGCAGACCGAGGAGGAGGTGGTCCGGCGGGGGGCGGGTTTCCTGGTGGTTGGCGGTCGCGTGGGCGGGGTCGGGCAGGATCGCGCGGAGGAAGGTCGTGCGGCTGGCGGGTTTGCGGGCGACCACCCATTCCAGGAGCTGGAAGGTCTCCGTGCCGAACATCTCCTTGAGCGCGCTGAAGGTCCGAAGGTCGTCATCGGAGATCTGGACTCGCTGGCTGCCGGCCTGCGCCAGTTCGGCGAACTCCGATTTGGTCTTGGCGCCCTGCCAACCCCCGTCGCCATTGCTCAGCAGCACCAGACGCCGGTCGCCAACGCCGGGACGGATCCCGGCGGCATCTCCGGCGAAACGCATCTGGTTCAACACGTAGTTGCCGTGGCCGCACGCGATGAACCGAAATGCCCAGCGCTCAACGATATCGCGCTTCTCGTCCAGGGTGCGGCGAAGTCTGGCATGGAGGTGGCTACGCTCGCCGATCGAGTGTTCGACATCCCACGCTATGTCATCGTTGCCGACCTCGTTGATCCAGGATTTGAGTCCCGCGAGCAACAGGGCGGGCATCACCTTCTCGTCGTTCTTGTTGAGCCTGGCGGTGAGGATGTCCACCTTCTCACGCAGTTCCGCGAACCGGCTGTCGAACTCGCTGAAGTAGGTGGGCTCCGGACCGGTCGACACCGGGGTGTCGGTGACTCGCTCGTCGAACGAGGCAAGCTCGCGGATCCGGCCATGCAGGCAGGACTCGGCATGCACGTGGATTCGCCGGAGCAGTTCCCGTGGCGTGCGAGCGTTCCAGGGTTCGGCGAACGCGCCGGCCGCGACCGGCCAGGTAGGGCTCGGCGGCACGAACCCGATGCGCTGGTAGATCACCCCGAGCCACTTCTCGACCAGTGCCTTGCCGATCCCCGGGTCCACGATGGAACCCAGGATCGGCGCCTCGGTGAACCGGTCCATAACAGTGTCCGTGGCGACCGAGTGCAGCATCTTCCAGGTGTTGGGCAGACAGGCCACAATGGACAGAGAGCGCCGGGTTCGCTCACGGAGATGCATCAGCCCGTCCGCGATCAGCGCGAGCTCTCGCGCCAACACCGGGTCGGTCACCTGCTCGTCGATGGTGTTGGTCGCCATGCTGACCAACGAATCCAGCTGGTCGACCGCGAGCACACTCGGGCCGGTGAGGGCCAACACCCTGGACATGTCCGTGACCAGCGCCTGGTGCGATCTCGAATCGGCGTGGATGCTCCAGGTTCGGCGCCCGCCGTGCCTGTTCTCCTCGTGCTGGCCCGCCAGGAAGTCCCGGCCGACATCGGACCGCTTCTCGTCAGGCGCCGCGTAGAGCACCAGCGCCCGGATGGTGTCCCCGCATTCGCGCCCGACGCGCGCGTCGACCCGGCGCACAGCGCCGACGAAACTGTCCAGATCGTCGGGGGTGAGTGGTACGTCACCGACGATCGCCTTGGCGACCGGGTCCGGCACGTCGGCCTGTTCACACATCCGGCGCAGCATCATGGTCAGCTGCAGTTCGCCGTCATCGTTGGTGCGCAACAGCTCGCTGCGCATGGCCAGCGAGGTGTCCGCCCAGAACGCGTCGCCGGTGGAGAGTTCGATCAGGAAGAAGTAGCCGCCTTCCTGTTGCACGACTCGCCGCGTCCAGCCGAGCAGGTGAGTCTTGCCAACACCCTTCTGGCCCTGCAGGGCCAGACCGATCGGGCTGGCCCCGGCGCTCTCCTTCGCGTCCTGAACGCCGGCACGGATGCGGTACTCGACCCTCGTGTGCAACCCATCCACATGGGAGGGTGGCGTGCGCCACACGTCGTCCGGGGTCTCGGCGGAGTTGATCCGCACCGCGGCAAGTGCTTGACGTTGCTCAGTGCTCATGACTCCTCGATCGCCACAAGGTGTTTGTCCTGATCACCGAGCTGGATCGCGGCGGACCGGTCGTCGTCGGTCAAGGACTTGCGGTCGGAGTGCGGAGCCAGGTGCACGGTGCCGGTTTTGATCATCTTCAGCAGCACGCCGTCGACCTCGGACTTGTCCGCGCCGTTGAGCTTGGGGCGCAGCTTGGCCAGGCGGACCCAGTCCTGCGGCTTGACCGACAGCTCGCCGTACGCCCTGCGGATCAATGTCTCCAGGTCGCTCGGGCTGATCAGCTCCCGGAGGTCGACACCCGGCTGGGACGCGAGCAGCCGCGCGATACCGAACACCGCGCGGACCAGTGCCCCTGATCTCGGGGGCGGTTCCACGGTCACCAACTCGCCGACACACCACTTGACGCCCTCGTCGGTGATCCGGTGCACATACCGCCGGTTCTCCTGCCAGGACCTGATCAGGTCCTGCTTGTTCAGCCGGTCGCGGCCGTCCTTGCGGAGATCGACGTTGAGCTCCTTGGTCAGCTCCGGGTTGGGCACCTCCCGGTTCTCCCACCACAGCGTGAACAGTGCTGCTCGCTCGGCCGTGTTGTACTTCTCCGGCATTACGCCACCTTTCGGTTATGGGGAAATCTGGGCCCGCCGGTCGATCCGGTCGAGCAGCGCACCGATCTCGCCGCGCAGCCCCTCGGTCGCGACCAGGCGGTCGCCGTTGGCGCGGATCTGGCTCAACAGCTCGAGGTCGACCGTCAGGTCGCCGAGCAGCGCGAGGTCGCCGTCGTCGAGTGCGGTCGTCATGCCGTGCACGGTCTGCGCGAGCAGGTCGAGGCGCACGGGGTAGGGCACCTCGCTGGGCACCTTGCGCAGCGCGGACGCGGCATCCCGCAACGCACCCCGGTCGGCGTCCGCCGGCCCGCGCGCCGTGCCGGTGATCAGGTCGGACAACTCCTGCGCGACGTGCGCCGGGCGCACCCCCGGGCGCAGCTCCAACGGCGCGAGGTTGCGCAGGAACGCCGGCAACCCGCCGCGGTCGGTGCCCCTGGTCAGCACGCAGAACAGCTGCCGCTGGTCGCTGTCCACGTCCAGTGAGCGGCGCAGGAAGCGCTCGGCCTCCGAGATCTGCCAGCGGCTCACCTGCCGGTCCACCACCAGGCACAGGTTCTTGGCCAGCGCGGGCCGGTCCAGGCGCTCCGGGTCGCCGGACAGCGACCGGTCGGCGCGCACCCCGAGTGCGTGCAGCTCGTCGATCAGCTCGGTCGCGGTGTCGGACGCCGACCGGGGGCTGGACACCAGCACGTCGAGGTCGAACCGCAGGCGGCGGTCGCGGGCGGTCGCCACGTAGGCGTCCCGGTTGTCGGCGAGCAGGTCGGTCCGGTCGAACTGGTGGGCGATCACCGCGGCCACGGTCTCCAGCGAGAAGGAGATCTGCTCGGCCGACGGGGTGGGCTCGGCCAGCACCGCGAGTTCCTCGCCGAAGCTCCAGTACGACACGTAGGGCACGGTGAGGTGCTGGAGCATCAGCTTCTCCGGCACGCTCGTGGCCAGCCAGTTGCCGAACAGCGGCGTGGTCAGCGTGGTGCACCGGTCCTTCCAGTCCTCCGCCCGCTGGTACTCCACCCGGCCGTCCAGGCGGGACAGCACGGGCAGCACCAGGTGCGGTGGCCGGTCGTAGGGCAGCCGGTCGCGGGCCCGGTCGGCGCTGCGCACGACGTCCACGGCGTTCGACACGCTCTGGTCGTTGGCGGTGAACAGCATGACCAGCCGGTCGGGCAGGTGCGCGGTGCAGATCCCGGCGCTGTCGGCGATGCCGGTGCGGCTGTCGATCAGCACGAAGTCGTGGTTGGCGGTCCACTCCGCCCGGCAGGTCTCCAGGAACGTCGCGAATCCCCGCTGGTAGAGATCCTCCCAGTCGATGCCCTGCACCCTGGCCTTGTAGAAGTCGTCCCGGCGGCCGGCCGCCAGCAGGGTGAGCTCGCCCTCGACGTCGAGCCGGACCGCGTGCGCGCTCGGCGTGGTCGCGCCGGCGAGGAAGTCGGTGGCCAGGTCGACCACCCCACCCGCGGGTGGGGTGGGCAGCGCGTCGGCGAAGTAGTGGTGCAGGCCGGGCGCCTCCAGGTCCCAGTCGATCGCCAGCACCCGGTAGCCCCACCTGGCCAGCAGCACCGCCACGTTGGCCAGGGTGAAGCTGCGCCCGACGCCGCCCTTGTAGGAGTAGAAGGTGACCACGGTCCCGGTCATGGGTCGAACCTCGGCAGTGGCGGCGGTGGGATGTGGTAGGGACCCTCCAGGTCGATCAGCGGCCAGTCCGGCTGCCAGGCCGGCACCTGGACCAGCAGCTCCGCCAGGTCCTCGGCCAGGGTCACGACCCGTCGGTGAAATGGCACGTACTCCCGGCTGTCCTGAAATCCGGGGTCCGGCATGGAATGCTCTTTGAAATCCTGCCAGGCCAGTTCCCTGCCCTCATCCGGGAAATTCTGCGAGTCCGCGTACAGAATCGGATACCGCAGGCTCTGCGGGATCTCCAGGTCGGCCAGGCCGAGCAGCTTCTCCCGCTCCCGCATGCTGCGCCACTCGGCCATGCACCACCGCGACTCGAAGTACTGCGGGGTGAGCACCGGGATCATAATCTTGGTATGACGCAAAGCTTTCTTCAGGCTCGACGGCCAGTGCACACCGTGCGGCATCAACCGGTCGATGTACACCGTCGGCGCTGGTGCGAGCTGGTCGGCCAGGCAGTCCTGGAGCTTGGGGTAGAAGTGGTTGAGCAACCATTTCTGCACATTTCCACGCCGACTGTAGCTGATGAACACATCGAACTTGTATCCGGACACGCGGCTGATAGTAAACAGGTCACCGCCAGCAATAACAGGCGAAAAACTGGGCATTTGTGCAGCCCGGACACAGGAATGGACATGGACCGGACACGACCCCATCGCAGCCCCTTCGTTACCGCCGGGTCGCCCTAGATCACTAGGGTGTGGGTCCGGGCACGCACAGCGGGAGGGGGCCTATGAGCTTTGGCGACTATCTCGCCAGACGCTGGGAGGACATCGTCCTGCTGGCGATCGGGCACATGCAGGTGGTGCTGATCGCGGTCGGCATCGCGGCGGTGATCGCCATCGCACTCGGCGCGCTGGTCGCCGGCCATCCGGCCGCGAGCAGGCCGGTGCTCGCGATCACCGGCACCATGCTGACCATCCCGTCGTTCGCGCTGTTCGGCCTGCTCATCCCGGTGTTCGGGCTCGGTGCGACACCGGCGATCATCGCGTTGGTGCTCTACGCGATCTTCCCGATCGTGCGCAACACGATCACCGGGCTGGAGGCGGTGCCGCCCGAGGTGCTCGACGCCGCCAAGGGCATGGGCCTGTCCTCAACGCGTCGACTGGTGGTGGTCCGGCTGCCGCTGGCCTGGCCGGTCATCCTCACCGGCATCCGGCTGGCGACGATCATGAACGTCGGGATCGCCGCGATCGCCGCCGCGGTGGCCGGCCCCGGCCTCGGCCAGCTGATCTTCGACGGGCTGGCCAGGATCGGCGGCGCGAACGCGCTCAACGACACCCTGGCCGGCGTGCTCGGTGTCGCGGTCCTTGCTCTTGTCCTCGATCTTCTCTTCATTGGGTTGGTGCGCATGACGACGTCCCGGGGTTTGCGATGACCGAGCCGATGACCGAGCCGATGATCCGGTTGGACAACGTGAGCAAGCGGTATCCCGGCGCGCCGACCTACGCGCTCGAGGAGCTGTCGCTGGACATCGCCGCCGGCGAGACGGTCATGCTGGTCGGCCCGTCCGGCTGCGGCAAGACGACCACGATGCGCCTGGTCAACCGCCTGATCGAGCCGACGAGCGGGCGCATCCTGGTCGACGGCAAGGACGTCAGCACGGTCGACGCCGACGAGCTGCGCCGCCACATCGGGTACGTCATCCAGCAGATCGGCCTGTTCCCGCACATGACCGTCGCGGCGAACATCGGCATGGTGCCGCGCGCGCTCGGCTGGCCGAAGAAGCGGATCGCCGAGCGGGTCGACGAGCTGCTCACGCTGGTCGGCCTGGACATCGACACGTTCCGGCGGCGCTACCCCAAGCAGCTCTCCGGCGGCCAGCAGCAGCGGGTCGGCGTGGCCCGCGCGCTGGCCGCCGACCCGCCGGTGCTGCTGATGGACGAGCCGTTCGGCGCCATCGACCCGATCACCCGCGACCGGCTGCACGAGGAGTTCGTCGCGCTGCAGGCGAACATCCGCAAGACGGTGGTGATCGTCACCCACGACATCACCGAGGCGGTCAAGCTCGGCGACCGGATCGCGATCTTCGCCGAGGGCGGGCGGCTGGCCCAGTTCGACACCCCGGCCAGGATCCTGGCCGAACCGGCCGACGAGTTCGTCGCCTCGTTCGTCGGCTCCGGTGCCGCGGTGCGCGGGCTGAGCCTGCGGCTGGTCAGCGAGCTGCCACTGGCCCCGGACTCCGGCACGCCGGGGCGGGCGACCGTGCGCGCCGACCAGAGCCTGCTCGACGCGCTGGACGCGATGCTGCACGCGCACGCCGTGGTCGCCCAGGTACGCGACGACGGCCGGGTGCTCGGCGAACTCGACTGGGCCACCGTCCTGCGCACGCCACCGGGCGCGCGGCCGGAGGCCCCGTCGTCATGACACACCTCCCGCCACCCCAACCGCTCCCCGACCGCACCCCAGGGGAACGTGACGCAAACCAGCCACAAGTACCCACCCAACCAGCACCCTCCCTCCCCAACGCAACCAACACCGTGAAGCGCGGGGAGGCGGCACAGCTGCCGAAACGGATCTCGGTGGCCGGGGTGCTGGTCACCCCGCTGGTGCTGCTCGCCGCGCTCGGTGCGTTGTTCTGGTACCTGAGTGGGCGGGAGCTCGACGACATCGAGCAGCGCTCGATCAACCGGACCACGATCCTGACCCACCTGTGGGAGCACATCGAGCTGGTGGCCGTGTCCAGCGTGCTGGTCATCGTGATCGCGGTGCCGCTCGGGGTGCTGCTCACCCGGCGCGGGCTGCGGTTCATCACCCCGCCGCTGCTCGGCCTGGCCAACATCGGCCAGGCCATCCCGTCGATCGGCATCCTGGTGCTGCTCGCGGTCACCGTCGGCATCGGCTTCGACAAGGCGGTACTGGCGCTGGTGCTGCTCGCGGTGCTGCCGGTGCTGCGCAACACCATGATCGGTCTGTCCACTGTGGACAAATCGCTGATCGACGCCGCCCGCGGCATGGGGCTGAGCCGCACCACGGTCCTGCTGCGGGTGGAGCTGCCGCTCGCGGTGCCGGTGATCCTGGCCGGCGTCCGGATCGCGCTGATCCTCAACGTGAGCAGCGCGACGCTGGCCACGTTCACCAACGCGGGCGGCCTCGGCACCCTGATCGCGACCGGGGTCACGCTGAACCGGCTGCCGATCCTGATCACCGGCAGCGTGCTCACCGCGGTACTGGCCCTCACCGTCGACTGGCTCGCCGGCCTCGCCGAGACGGCGCTGCGCCCGCGCGGCATCTGACCTCGACCCCTCCTGGAAGGAATCTCCATGCGGACGCTCTCCCGAATCCTGACCGCGATGCTCGTCGCGGGGGCGGCGGTCTCCGGCTGCTCCATCGCCGAGCCGCCGACCGACGTCGCCGCCGGCGGGCTGGCCGACATCGCCTCGCTCGACGGCAAGAAGTTCACCGTCGGTGGCAAGGAGTTCACCGAGCAGCTGATCCTGTGTGAGATCACCATCCAGGCGCTGCGCTCGGTGGGCGCCGAAGCCGAGGACAGCTGCGGCCTGGTGGGCAGCGACACCACCCGGGCGGCGCTGACCTCCGGCAGCATCGACCTGTACTGGGAGTACACCGGCACCGCGTGGATCAGCTTCCTCAAGCAGACCGACCCCATCCCCGACGCGGACGAGCAGTTCCAGGCCGTCGCCGACGAGGACCTGAAGAACGACGTGGTCTGGCTGGACCCCGCGCCGTACAACAGCACGTACACCATCGTCGCGAAGACCGACGTGGCCGAGGAGAACAGCGTCAAGACCATCTCGGACTACGCCGCGCTGGTGAAGTCCAAGCCGGACGCGGCGACCATGTGCGCGGCCACCGAGTTCCTCGCCCGCAACGACGGCTGGCCGGGGCTGCAGCAGACCTACGGCTTCAGCCTGCCGGCCGACAAGCTGGCCACCGTCGCCGAGGGCACGCTGTATGACAACGCGTCCAAGGGCAGCCCGTGCAACTTCGCCGAGGGCGTGACCACCGACGGCCGGATCCAGGCGCTCAAGCTGACCGTGCTCGAGGACGACAAGGCGTTCTTCCCCGTCTACAACCCGGCGCCGACCGTGCGCAAGCCCGTCGCCGACGACAACCCCGACCTCGGCAAGATCCTCAAGCCCATCGCCGACGCGCTGGACCTGGCCACCATCCAGAAGCTCAGCACGCAGGTCGACATCGACGGTGAGCAGCCGGTGGACGTGGCCGAGACCTGGCTCAAGGACAAGAAGTTCATCGGCTGACCCGCGGCGGGTCAGCCGCCCGCCATGGCGCCGACCACGAGGAACGGCTCGGCGCCTTCGGCCACCCTGGCCGGCAGCGGGGTGCTCGGTTCGTCGTGGGACAGGTCCTGCTCGCAGGCGAAGTAGCGGACGAAGGCGCGGCGCCTGCCGGTGGTCGCGTCGCGGATGGTGCCGCGCAGCACCGGATACCGCGCCTCCAACGCGTCGAGCAGCGCCGCGGTCGTGGCCTCCCCCGCGACCTCGACGGCCACCTCCCCGTCGACCCCCGCCAACTTCCGCAGGTGCGCCGGCAACCTCACCCGCACCTGAGCCGCCTCCCCGGATTTGAAAGTTTCCGTTGCGTTGGGTTGGTACCCGCCGGTTCTGTGCGTGTCGGTGGCTGGGTTGCGTTCCGTTCCCCTTGGGTGCGGTTGGGAGCCACGCCTTTGGCCGGGGTTGGTCGGCGGTTGGGGTGGGGTCACAGGGTTTGCACCTCTACGGAGAGGACGGCGGGGAGGTGGTTGACGATGGGTGACCAGGTGTCGCCGCCGTTTGGGGAGAGGTAGACCTGGCCGCCGGTGGTGCCGAAGTAGACCCCGCAGCCGTCGAGGGAGTCGATGGCCATCGCGTCGCGCAGGACGTTGACGTAGCAGTGTTCCTGTGGCAGGCCGGTGGTCAGCGGCTCCCAGTCGTCGCCGCCGGTGCGGGAGCGGTAGACGCGCAGTTTGCCCTCCGGCGGGTAGTGCTCGGAGTCGCTGGTGATCGGCACGACGTACACCGTGTCCGGCTCGTTGGCGTGCACCGCGATCGGGAAGCCGAAGTCGCTCGGCAGGTTGCCGCTGATCTCCCGCCAGTTGTCCCCCGCGTCGTCCGAGCGCAGCACGTCCCAGTGTTTCTGCATGAACAGCGTGTCCGGCCGCTGGGGATGCATGGCCAGCCGGTGCACGCAGTGTCCGACCTCGGCGTCCGGGTCGGGGATGCCATCGGAGACCAGGCCGCGGTTGATCGCCTTCCACGTCTTGGCGCCGTCGTCGGTGCGGAACGCGCCCGCCGCCGAGATCGCGGTGTACAGCCGCTCGGGGTTGGTCGGGTGCTGCATGATCGTGTGCAGGCACAGCCCGCCCGCGCCGGGCTGCCAGGTGTTCCCCGTGCTGTGCTCCCGCAGGCCGGGCAGCTCCTGCCAGCTCTCCCCGCCGTCGTTGGTGCGGAACAGGCCGGCGTCCTCGATGCCCGCGTACACCAGGTCCGGGTCCGACAGCGACGGCTCGAGGTGCCACACCCTGGTGAACTCCCACGGCACCGGTGAGCCGTCGTAGTACTGGTGGGTGCCCGGGTCGCCGTCGTAGGTGAAGTCCTTGCCGACCGGGCGCCAGGTTCGGCCGCCGTCGTCGGAGCGCTGGATGAGCTGGCCGAACCAGGGTGTGGCCTGGGCGGCGTACAGCCGGTCGGGATCGGCGGGCGACCCCGCGACATGGTAGATCTCCCACCCGCCGAAGTGTGGCCCGCTCACCTCCCAGTCCGTCCGCACGCCGTCCGCGGTCAGCACGAAGGCGCCCTTGCGGGTGCCGACCAGTACACGCACTCCGGTCATCACGACCTCCTTCTCGACGATTCGCGGCCAGTGTGACACCGGCCACCGACAAGACCGGAACGCGACAGCTCCGACGCGGAGATGTCGTACTCGACCAGGGGTCTACCCACTCCGCGATCCGCGAACACCTCCAGCAACGACGAACGTCCGGGCCGGCGAGGAGCCGACCCGGACGTTCACCGTCCTCAGTGCCTGTCTCAGCCGAGGTCGTACCGGTCGGCGTCCATCACCTTGACCCAGGCGGACACGAAGTCCCGCACGAACTTCTGCCTGGCGTCGTCACTCGCGTAGACCTCGGCCAGTGCCCGCAGCTCGGAGTTCGAGCCGAAGACCAGGTCGACGCGGCTGCCGGTCCACCTGGTCGCGCCGCTGGCGCGGTCGCGCGCCTCGTAGGTCTGCGCCTCCTCGGACGTCGAGGTCCACTCGATGCCGTCGTCGAGCAGGTTGACGAAGAAGTCGTTGGTCAGGGACCCGGGGGTCTCGGTGAGCACCCCCAGCGCGGACTGCTGGTAGTTCGCGCCGAGCACCCGCAGGCCACCCACGAGCACCGTCATCTCCGGCGCGCTCAGGTTCAGCAGGTTGGCCCGGTCGACCAGCAGGTACTCCGCCGGCAGCCCGTTGCCACCCTTGCCCCGGTAGTTGCGGAACCCGTCCGCGATCGGCTCCAGCGCGGCGAAGGACTCGACATCGGTCTGGTCCTGGGACGCGTCGGTGCGGCCGGGGGTGAAGGCCACCTCGACCTCGTGACCGGCGGCCTTGGCGGCCTGCTCGACCGCGGCGACCCCACCGAGCACGATCAGGTCGGCGAGCGAGATCCGCTTCCCGCCGGTCTGCGCGCTGTTGAACGACTCCTGAACGCCCTCAAGGGCGCCCAGCACCGTGGCCAGCTCCGCCGGCTCGTTGATCTCCCACTCCCGCTGCGGCTGCAGTCGGATCCGCGCGCCGTTCGCCCCGCCGCGCTTGTCGCTGCCGCGGAAGGTCGATGCCGACGCCCACGCGGCGGACACCAGCTGGGACACCGAAAGACCGGCGTCGAGCAGCTTGGCCTTGAGCGCGGTGATGTCGGCCGCGTCGACCAGCTCGTGGTCGGCGGCGGGCACCGGGTCCTGCCAGATCAGCGTCTCCTGCGGCACCAGCGGGCCGAGGTAGCGCTGCACCGGACCCAGGTCGCGGTGGGTCAGCTTGAACCACGCGCGGGCGAACGCGTCCGCGAACAGCTCCGGGTTCTCCAGGAACCTCCGGGAGATCGGCTCGTAGATCGGGTCGACCCGCAGCGCGAGGTCGGTGGTCAGCATCGTCGGCTGGTGGGTCTTCGCCGAGTCGTGCGCGTCCGGCACCGTTCCCGCCCCGGCACCGTCCTTCGGCTTCCACTGGTTGGCGCCCGCAGGACTGCGGTCCAACTCCCACTCGTAGCCGAACAGCGTCTCGAAGAAGCTGTTGTCCCAGGTCACCGGGGTGTGGGTCCAGATGCCCTCGAGCCCGCTGGTGATCGTGTCGCCACCCTTGCCGGTGTTGAAGCTGTTGCGCCAGCCAAGGCCCTGCTCCTCGACGGGCGCGCCCTCCGGCTCGGCGCCGACGTAGCGCTCCGGGTCGGCGGCACCGTGAGTCTTGCCGAAGGAGTGCCCGCCGGCGATCAGCGCGACGGTCTCCTCGTCGTTCATCGCCATCCGGCGGAACGTCTCGCGGATGTCGCGTGCCGAGGCCAGCGGGTCCGGGTTGCCGTTGGGGCCCTCCGGGTTGACGTAGATCAGGCCCATCTGCACGGCGGCCAGCGGGCTTTCCAGCTCACGGTCACCGGTGTAGCGCTCGTCGCCGAGCCAGGTGCGCTCCGGGCCCCAGTAGACGTCCTCGTCCGGCTCCCAGACATCGGCCCGGCCACCGGCGAAGCCGAAGGTGGGAAAGCCCATGGTCTCCAGCGCGCGGTTGCCGGCGAAGATCATCAGGTCGGCCCAGGAGACCGTGCGCCCGTACTTCTTCTTCACCGGCCAGAGCAGCCTGCGTGCCTTGTCCAGGTTGGCGTTGTCCGGCCAGCTGTTCAGCGGCGCGAAGCGCTGCATGCCGGCGCCTGCGCCACCCCGGCCGTCGTGGATGCGGTAGGTGCCGGCGCTGTGCCAGGCCATGCGGATGATGAACGGCCCGTAGTGGCCGAAGTCGGCGGGCCACCAGTCCTGTGAGGTGGTCAGCACCGCGTCGACGTCCCTGGCCAGCGCGTCGAGGTCGACGGTCTGGAACGCCGCCGCGTAGTCGAACTCCTCCCCCATGGGATTGGCCACGGCGGGATGCTTCCGCAGAATCCGCAGGTTCAGCTGGTTCGGCCACCAGCCACGATTGTCGCCACCCTCGGTCGGGTGGTTGAAGCGTCCGGCCGAGACGGGGCACCCGCCCGCGCCTTCCTCATTCATCTCTCCAACAACTGCGTCAGCTGTGTCAGCCACAGGTTTCCTTCCGGATGTGGTCGATATGTGTTCAACGAACTGCGTTGGTGTAGCAGCCGGGGCACAGGCCCCGGTAGACGACCTCGGCTTCGTCGATCATGAAGCCGTGGTCGTCGGACGCGGCCAGGCAGGGTGCGTGACCGACGGCGCAGTCGACGTCGGCGATGGCACCGCATGACCGGCACACGACGTGGTGGTGGTTGTCCCCGACCCGCGCCTCGTAGCGGGCCACCGACCCCGGCGGCTCGATGCGCCGGAGCAGGCCCGCGTCGGTCAACGCGCGTAGCACGTCGTAGACGGCCTGGTGGGACACCGTGCCGAGATCCCCGCGCACCACTCCGATGATCGAGTCGGTGTCGGCGTGCGGGTGGTCGTGCACCGCGGACAGCACAGCCAGCCGGGGACGCGTGACGCGCATCGCCGCCCCGCGCAGCATGCGCTCGAAGTCCGAAATGGTGGGCACGCCGGCAGTGTGCAGCATTTTCTGGAATCAATCAAGTCTGGCAGACCGGGTGGATTGCGCATGACGGCTGATTGTGAGCGTGGTCTCACTGTCCGATGATCGAACGATCAGTGTCCACTCGAGGGCTGGAGTCCAGGTGGTTGACACAACGACCGAACAGACGCCGAACGAAGAGGCGCGACGAACCCGTACCGGACTGGCCGTGCTGTTCAGTGTGGCCGCCGGGATCCTGCTGGCCGTGCTGTGGTCCTTCGAGTTCGTCGACAGCGTGATCGGCGACAACGTGGCCGACACCCTGCTCGGTCACGAGGCGAAGTCCACCCCGATCGCCGGCACCGGGGCGGGGTTGGTGTTCGCCCTGGTCTCCGGGTTCGCCGGCACCTTCACCGCGTGCAACATCGCGATGGCCGCGTCGATCGGGCCGATGAGCCAGGCCGGCCAGCACCAGCGCGCGGGCACGCTGCGCGCGCTGCTGCGCCCGCTCGGCGCGTTCACCGCCGGCATGGTCGCGGTCTCGGCGCTGTACGGGTTCTTCGGGGTGCTGCTCGGCGACCGGCTCCCCCAGCTGTCCACCGAGACGGTCGGCACGGTGCCGGTGCGGCTGATCCAGTCGTCGGTCGTGTTCGGCGTCGTCGGGCTCGCCATGGTGTACCTCGGGTTGGCCGCGCTCGGGGTGGTCCGGGACATCTTCGCGAACCGGCCGACGGCACGGGTGGTGGCCCTCGGCTGTCTGGTCGGCGCATTCCTGATCGGCCGGCCCTACCCGATGTTCGTCATGTTGTTCCGCTCGGCGTCGGAATCGGGAAACCCGCTGTACGGGGCCGCGACGTTCACCCTGCAGTCGATCGGCAACATCCTGCTGGTGTCGGTGTTGTTCGCGCTGCTGATCCTGGGCACCAGGGGCCGGTTCCTGCGCTGGCTCGGCGGAAATGCCCGGCGCACCAGCCTGATCAGCGGAACCATGCTGCTCGCACTCGGGGTGTTCACCGTCGTCTACTGGGATCTGCGGGTGCCGTCGCTGTTCGGCGTCGGCTGGTTCCCGACCATGCCCTACAACTGACCGACGACCTGGCTACGATTTCCACAATCGGAGTTTCGCGTAGTTAGGGAAGGGATGTCCGTTGTTCAAGCGAATGTTGTCCGCCTTCGGAGTCGGAGGTCCATCGGTGGACACCGTGCTCGACTCGTCGACCGCGTGTGCCGGTGAGTTGCTGCGGGGCCGTGTCAGCATCCAGGGCGGCTCTGCCGACGTCGTCATCGATCAGGTGGTGCTTTCGCTGGTGACCCGGGTCGAGGTGGAGCGCCCTGGCGGTGAGGCGAGCGGGATCGGGGAGTTCCACCGGCTGGTGGCCGGGCGCGATGTCCGGGTCGCGGCCAACCAGTCGCTGGACATCCCCTTCCAGCTGGCGCTGCCCTGGGAGACGCCGGTGACCGCGGTCGGCGATGTCGCGCTGCCCGGGATGACCGTCGGCGTGCGCACCGAACTGGTGATCAAGGGCGCGCCGGACAAGGGTGACCTCGACCCGGTCGCGGTGGTGCCGCTGCCGTCGCAGAACCGGGTGCTCGAGGCGTTCGGGGAGCTCGGCGCCACCTTCCGGTCCGCCGACGTCGAGGTGGGCCGGATCTCCGGTGTCGCCCAGGAGCTCGGTTTCTACCAGGAGATCGAGTTCTTCCCGCCGCCGCAGTTCGCCGGGCGGCTCAACCAGCTGGAGCTGACCTTCGTGGCCAACTCCCACGACCTGGTGGTCGTGCTGGAGGCGGACAAGCGGGGTGGGCTGCTGCGTCAGGGGGCGGACGCGTTCGGCCGCTTCCAGCTGTCGCACGAGGAGGCCGAGCGCGCGGACTGGACCTCGATGATCGGGGAATGGCTCGACCAGACCGCCCAGCGCGCGCCGATGTTCGGCGGCCAGGGCCAGCACGGCTACAAGGGCCACGGCGGACACCACGGTGGGCATCATGGTGGGCACCGGGGGTCCGGGGTGGGCGGCATGGTCGGCGGCGTCGCGGCCGGCCTGGTCGGCGGCATGATCATCGGCGACATGATGGACGGCGGCCTGTTCGACGGTGAGGACGGCGGCGACGAGGGCGGCGAGGAGTAGCGCCGGTCAGTCGGCCGACGTCAGTCGAGGTCGGGCGGGGTGGTCCGGAGCAGACGCTCGTCGGGCTCCTCGCCCGCCATCGCGAGCAGGCCGAGGACCGCCCTGCCCAGCGTGACCAGATCGCGCGGGTTCTTCTTGTCCAGCCCGGCGACGAGTTGCTTGAGGATGGAGAGCTGGTCGAAGTAGACCCGCTCGGTGACCAGGCGCTCGTCCTCGTCGAAGATGAAGTACGCGGTCATCCTGGTGCGGTGGCGCGAACCGGTCGGCGGGATCCGGCCGAGCGGGCCCAGATGGGTGCCCATCAGCCAGAACTCCACGATGACCGCGTCCTGGCTGTGCCGCAACGAGATCAGCTCGTGGGTCTGGTCGGGGAAGGCGACCCGGGTGTCGTGGTAGTAGGCGCGCACCTCGGAGTCGCCGTCGTGCACGGTCAGCTGCGCGATCAGCTCGTAGTGCGGGTGGGGGAACGTCGACAGCGTCGCGTCCCAGTCCTGGCGCACCTCGTCGCGGAAGTGGTCGAGCACCAGCTTCTCCCGCGCGCGCAGCACCTCCTCGGTCGGCATCGCGAACCTGGACATGCTCATGGACAGATCATGGCACGGTATCGGGTCCGTAACGGTGACCCGTTGTCGTCGGCCGATGCGGTTACTGTCAGCCGCACCTCGGGCACTGAGTGAGGAGTGATCGCCATGAGTCAGGCATCTGGTGCGGCCGCGCGGAAGCTCGCCGCCGTGGTGGCCACCGCGTTGCTGCTCACCGCCTGTGGCAGCGATTCCGAGAACAGTCCCGAGTCCGGTGGTGGCGCCGAGCCGCCGGCGGAGGCATTACGGATCGGGTCGCTGCTCGCCGAGACCGGCGACCAGGCCTCCGCGGCCGCGCCGCTGGTCACCGCGGCCAAGTTGGCCATCGACGACATCAACACCGCCGGCGGCGTGTTCGGCAAGGACGTCGAGTACCGCCAACAGGACTCCACTTCGGACAACGACACCGCGTTGTCCGGCGCGCAGTCGCTGATCAGCTGGGGCGCGGACACGGTGATCGGCACCTACGGGTCCGGGATGGCCGCCGCCGTGGTGGAGCCGATCACGCAGGCGGGCGCGCTGATGGTGTCCGGTTCGAACACCTCCTCCGAGCTCACCGGGATCAGCCCGCTCTACTTCCGCACCGCGCCGACCGACGCGCTGGAGTCCGCGCAGCTGGCCGATCTGCTGGTGGCCGACGGCAAGACCTCGGTCGGCGTCATCTGGCAGAACGACACCTGGGGCGAGGCGTTCAAGGTGTCCATGGAGGACAACCTGGAGGCGGCCGGGGTCACGGTCGCGACCAGCCAACCGTTCAACGTCGCCGACACCGACTTCACCTCGCAGGTGAACGCGGTCGTCGCGGCCAAACCGGACGCGGTGCTGTTCCTGTCCTACGCCGTCTACACCGGAGCGATGGTCGAGCAGCTCGTCGGCACCCACAAGTTCCCGTCCAAGGACGTCTACTTCTCCAGCTCCACCATCGGCGACTACCAGTCCAGCCTGAGCAATCCCGCCTACCTCGATGGCATCCAGGCCTTCCAGCCGGGCGCGGAACCCGACACCCAGGCCGAGTTCGAGGCCCGCGCCAAGCAGGCCAACCCCAGGCTGACCGCGTTCGCCTACGCCGCCTCCACCTACGACGCGACGATCATCGCCGCACTCGGCGCGGTCGCGGCCAACTCCGCCGACGGCGCGACGATCGCCGAGAAGATGCGGGAGATCTCCGGCGGCAGCGGCGACGGCGAGACGTGCACCGGCTTCGCCGACTGCAAGAAACTGTTGGAGGCTGGCAAGACCATCGACTACGACGGCCTGACCGGCGGCATCGCCTTCGACGAGCAGAACGACGAGACCGAGACGAACTACATCCCCTACGTCTACACCGCGGACGGGACCTACCAGCTCAAGCAGTGACGGGTTCTTCCGTGCGACGACAGGGGAACCGGCTGGCCCTGCTGGCGGTGTCGGTGCTCTGGTTACTGTTCGGCCCGGTGCTCGCCGGTCAGGCGGCCGCGCAGGACGACTACGGGTTCATCCCCCGCGTCGTGGACGGCACGGGCACCGGGGTCGCCGGGGTCGTGGTGACCGTCCTGGACGGCACGGCGGAGCTCGGCCGGACCACCACCAACCAGCAGGGCACCGGCAACGCCGTGCCGGTACCGGACAAGGGCCGGTACACGCTGGTCTTCGACACCGCCGCCATCCCGGCGAGCTTCGCCGGCGGCGAGCGCTACGCGGTGGCCAAGGAGGTCGGCGCGGCCCACACGCTCAACACCCAACGGGTGCTGGTCAGCCTGACCGAGCGGGCCAACGGCGGTGTGGTGCCCGCCGCGCCGGCCGAACGGGAGCCGGCCGGCGCGGAGTTCAACCTGCCGCTGTTCCTCCAGCGGCTCGTCTCCGGGGTGAACCTGGGGCTGTTGCTGGCGATCGCCACCATCGGCCTGTCGCTGATCCACGGCACGACCCGGCTGACGAACTTCGCGCACGGCGAGAACGTCACCTTCGGCGCATTGGTCGCCTTCCTGTGCTGCGTGGTGATCGGGTTGCCGTTGGTGGTCGCCGGGGCGATCGCGGTGGTCGCCGGCGCGGCGTTCGGCTGGCTGCAGCACACCGGGTTGTGGCAGCCGCTGCGCCGCCGGGGAGTGGGCCTGGTGCCGGTGATGATCGCCAGCATCGGGGTCGGGCTGGCCGTGCGGTACCTGTACTTCGCGTTGTTCGGCAGCGGCACGAGACGGGTGACCCCGGAGAGCATCCCGTCGGTGCGTCTCGGTTCGGTGGTGCTGCCGGTCAGCGCCTACTACAGCATGGCGATCAGTCTGGTCGTGCTGGTCGCGGTCGGCTGCTGGATCAAGTACTCCCACCTCGGCAAGGCGACCCGCGCGGTGTCGGCGAACCTGACGCTGGCCGCCGCGAGCGGCATCGACGTCGACCGGGTGATCCGGGTCGTGTGGATCGTCGCCGGCGGGTTGAGCGCGCTGGCGGGGGTGTTGTTGGCGCTGCTCAACGACGTCTCCTACGACATGGGGTTCAAGTCGCTGCTGCTGATGTTCGCCGCGATGATCCTCGGTGGGCTCGGCACGGCCTTCGGCGCGCTGGTCGGCGCCATGGTCGTCGGGGTCTTCACCGAGGTGCTGGTGACCTGGCTGCCGGCGGACATGAAGTACGTCGGTGCGCTGCTGGTGCTCATCGTGGTCCTGCTGGTCCGGCCGCAGGGGATCTTCGGCCGCGCGGAACGGATCGGGTGACGATGGACATCCTGCTCACCTCGCTGCAACAGATCCTGTCCCCGGTGACCGCCGCGTACGCGCTCGCGGCGATCGGGCTGAACCTGCACTTCGGGTTCACCGGGCTGTTGAACTTCGGGCACGCCGGCTTCCTGGCCATCGGGGCCTACGGGTTCGCCATCTCGGTCGCGGTGCTCAAGCTGCCGGTGGTGCTCGCGCTGGTGGTCGCGGTCGCGCTCGCGGTGTTGTTCGCGTTGCTGATCGGCATCCCGACACTGCGGCTGCGCGCGGACTACCTGGCCATCGTGACGATCGCCGCGGCCGAGATCATCCGGTTCACGGTGAACTCGTCGGTGCTGGCCGGGCTGACCGGTGGCGCGCAGGGCATCAACAACAACGAGGCGATGGGCAACAGCTACTCGCAGGCCTTCAAGGACGCCAACCCGTTCAGCGACGGGCGGGTGGAGCTTGGCCCGTGGGTGTTCACCGCGACCCAGCTGTGGGCGGCGATCCTGACCTGGATCGTGGTGGCGGTGGTCGCGCTCGTGGTGTGGGCGCTGATGCGCAGCCCGTGGGGCCTGGTGGTCAAGGGGATTCGCGAGGACGAGTACGCGTTGCGCAGTCTCGGCAAGAACGTGCGGCTCTACAAGACCCAGTCGCTGATCATCGGCGGGGTGATCGGCGCGCTCGCCGGGATCATGCTCGTGCTGCCCGCGACGGTCGCGCCGGGCGACTTCAACTCCCGGCTGACGTTCAACCTGTTCACCGTGCTGCTGTTGGGTGGCGCGGCGACCATTCTCGGGCCGGTACTCGGCGCGATCGTGTTCTGGGTGCTGCTCCAGGCATCCGACCAGCTGATCCAACTCGGCGAGCGCAGCGGGTGGCTCGGCGGGTTCACCGACGCCAGCCAGCTGCGGTTCACGCTGGTCGGCGTCGTGCTCGTGGTGCTGATCGTGTTCCGTCCACAAGGGATACTCGGCGACCGGAAGGAGCTGGCCTTCGATGACAAGTGAGCCGATCCTGGTGGTCGAGGGGGTCACCCGCGGTTTCGGTGGCGTGCGGGCGGTCGACGTCGCCCGGCTGGAGGTCAGGCGGGGCGCGATCACCGCGCTGATCGGGCCCAACGGCGCCGGCAAGACGACGCTGTTCAACGTGCTCACCGGGTTCGACCGGGCCGACGCCGGGCGGTGGTCGTTCGACGGCACCGACCTGTCCGGGATGGCGCCGCACCGGATCGCCCGGCTCGGCATGGTGCGTACCTTCCAGCTGACCAGAGTGCTCGGCCGGTTGACCGTGCTGGAGAACATGCTCGTCGGCGCGCGCGACCAGCCAGGGGAGAAACTGCGCAGGGCGCTGGTTCCCGCGCTGTGGAAGGACAGCCGGCGCTCCGATGTGGACCGGGCGCGAGCGCTGCTCGCCCGGTTCTCGCTGGCGGACAAGGCAGGCGACTACGCGGCAAGTCTGTCCGGCGGACAGCGGAAACTGTTGGAGATGGCCAGAGCGCTGATGAACGAGCCGACCATGGTACTGCTGGACGAGCCGATGGCGGGGGTGAACCCGGCGCTGGCGCAGTCGCTGCTCGCGCACATCCGCGAGCTGAAGGACGACGGCCGGACCGTGCTGTTCGTCGAGCACGACCTGCACCTGGTCAAGTCCGTCGCCGACTGGGTGGTGGTGATGGCACAGGGCGAGGTGATCACCGAGGGCGCGGCCGAGTCGGTGCTGCGCGAGCCCGCGGTCGTCGACGCCTACCTCGGCGCCCACCACGACACCGACCTACGCGAGATCATCGCCCGCGAGATCGCCGAAGAGCCCACCCCATGACCGAGTCCACCCGCAGCGAAGGGTCCCTTCCCTGCGCCCAGTGCAGCGAAGGGACCCTTCGCTGCACTTGCGAGCGGGCGTCGGTGCCGGCGTTGGCGATCTCCGAGCTGGTCGCGGGATACGTGCCGGGACTGCCCATTCTGGACGGCTGTTCGGTCACGGCCGGACAGGACGAGCTGGTCGGCATCATCGGGCCCAACGGCGCCGGCAAGTCCACTCTGCTCAAGGCCGTGCTCGGGCTGGTGACCGTCCACTCCGGCACGGTCCGCCTCGCAGGGGAGGACATCACCGGCATGCGGGCCAACGAGCTCGTTGCGCGCGGCGTCGGGTACGTCCCGCAGAACGCCAACGTGTTCGCGCCGATGACCGTGGAGGAGAACCTGCAGATGGGGCTCTACCTGCGGCCCAAGCAGTACCCACGCCGGGTCGAGGCGATCCTGGCGCTGTTCCCGGAGATCGCCGGCCTGCGCGGGCGCAAGGCCGGCTCGCTGTCCGGCGGTGAGCGCCAGCTGGTGGCGATGGCCAGGGCGTTGATGACCGAACCGTCGGTGCTGCTGCTGGACGAGCCGTCGGCCGGGCTGTCGCCGATCCGCCAGGACGAGACGTTCCTGCGGATCCACCGGATCAAGCGCTCGGGGGTGTGCGTGCTGATGGTGGAGCAGAACGCCCGGCGCTGCCTCCAGATCTGCGACCGGGCGTACGTGCTCGACCAGGGACGGGACGCCTACACCGGGACCGGCGACGAACTCGTGCACGACCCGCAGGTGGTCCGGCTCTACCTCGGTGACCTCGCCGAGGCGTGAGCCGTCACGATCCACCGTCCAAGGTGAACGCCGCGATGTCCACATCGCCCTGGGACTCGGCTCGGTGTGTGGTCGAGAACACCAGGTACCTGCCGTCCAGGTACAGCGCCCGGTAGTTGCCATTGTCGAAGCTCCGGGACCTGATGTGGTCGATCAGGTCGTCGTTCCCATGTGTCCTTGGCCCAAGCGGCATCACCGGCGTGACGTCGCCGGCGCCCGGATCGATCTGGACCACCATGGCCTTGACACCGTTGGGGTTCGCCGGTTGGAGGGCCACCAGGGTGTCCGGCGCCGAGACCATCAGCGCCAACGCCCGGCCGTCAACCTTCCCGGTGCGCCACGACTCCTCCCCGGACTCCAGGTCGAAGGCCACCAGTTCGTTGCGGTACTCGGTGGCCTGCTGGCCGGGCGCGGCTTCCGGAGTGCCCGGGTTGATCTGCGCCGGGGTCGTGCTGATGACCAGCTTGTTGTCGACGACCTTGCTGGTGTGGCAGCTCTGTAGCGAGGTGTCGTTGCAGGCTCTCAGGTCCTTGGATCTGACCGAGCCGGCATCGTATTCGCTGAATCGCGTCGTCTTACCGGTCCGCACGTCGACCCGGACCAGTTGGCTCTGATGGCCGGAATGGCCGACGTCGACCACAAGGGGCTCGACCGACAGCACGCCGAGCACCGGTAGCTGGTCCTTCTTGTTCTCGTCCATGGGGTTCTCCCACTCCCACACGAGACCGAAGTTCGCGTCGAACGCCCGCAGCCGCATGACCTCGTCCCCGTCCTCGGTCTCACAGTCCGTCTGGGCGATCAACAGCTCGCCGAAGACCCCGAAAGACTGTGGGACACAAGCGGAGTAGCTACCCGGCACTGACGCCGGCTCACCGGTGTCGGGGTCGAGCACGTGCGACGCCTCGCCGCCGATCAGCAACCGCTGCCCGAAGATCACCGGCGTGTCGCCGTTGCTCGGTACCAGGCGGGGTTGGTCAGCCAACAGTTCGGTGGTGGACACCTGTTCGCCGGTGCCGAGATCGAGCACGGTGACCGCGCCGCACACGTTGGACTTGGCCGGATCGGTGCTGGTGAGCAGGGCCACCTTGTTGTCCGCCGGCGTCTGGGACGATGGACAGTGGACCTTGTCCGATCCGGGTAGCTCGAACGTCCACGCCTCGTCGCCGGACTTCAGATCGTAAGCGACCACTCGGCCGGGCAACCTGCGAACCAGATGCTGGTCGGTGATCCAGTACGCGTCGACGACGATCGCTTCCGGCGCCGCACCCTGCGTCACGGTCCAGGCCGGCTCCCCCACCCCGACCTTCTCCACCGCCGCGTCGTAGTCCTTGGCCGCCGCGGTGTTCGACCCGCCGGAGCCGTCGCCGTCCCTGGTCAGATACCAGAACCCGCCCGCGCCGAGCACGAGCGCAGCCACGACGGCGATGATGATGGCCGGTCGCTTGGCGCCTCGTGAGGGCCGCGGCATGTTCGGCTGCCCCGGTGGCATTCCTGGCTGCCCGTAGGGATGCCCCGGCTGGCCCGGCGGCATGCCCTGCCAGGGTTGGCCCGGTCGTTGGGTCTGGTGCGGTGGAACATCCCACGAGGTCACGAGCCGCCGTCGATCCTGAACGCCGCGATGTCCACATCGCCCTGGGAATCGGTCCGGTGCGTGATCGAGAAGACGAGGTACATGCCGTCCAGGTACTCCGCCCGGTATCTGTCCACATTGAAGCTGAGGGACCTGATGTGCTCGTTGAGGCTGTCGTCATCGTGCGTCTTGGGCCCGAGTGGCATCAGCGGCGTGACCTCACCGGTGCCGGGGTCGATCTTGACCACCATTGCCTTGGCATCGTTGGGGGTCTCCGGCTGGAGGGCCACCAGGGTGTCCGGTTCGGAGACCATCAGGGCCAGCGCGCGGCCGGCGACCAGCCCGGTGCGCCACTTCTCCTCACCGGTCTCCAGGTCGAAGGCCACCAGCTCGTTGCGCATCTCGGTGGCCTGCTGGCCGGACGCCGCCTCCGGGTCGTCCGGGTTGACCTGCACCGGGGTCGTGCTGATGACCAGCTTGTTGTCGACGACCTTGCTGGTGTAGCAGCTTTGCAGCGAGTAGTCGCCGCAGGCCTTCAGGAACTTGGGTTCCGCGGTGGAGGCATCGTAGTCACCGAACGGCATCGCCTCGCCGGTCGCCAGGTCCACCCGTAACAACTGCGACGGTTCGCCGACATAGCCAAGCTCGACCACGAGCGGGTCGGGCGACAGCACGCCGAGCACCGGCAGATACTTCTCCCGCTTCTCGTTCATGGGATTCTCCCACTCCCACACCAGGCCGAAGTTCGCGTCGAACGCCCGCAGGCGCATGACCTCGTCGCCGTCCCCGGTGTCACATTCCGTCTGGGCGATCAGCAACTCGCCGAAGACCCCGAAGGACTGTGCGGCGCAGGCGGAGTAGCTGCCCGGCACCGACGCCGGCTGACCGGTGTCGGGGTCGAGCACGCGCGGCGCGTCGCCGCCGATCAGCAACTTCTGCCCGAAGATCACCGGCATGTCGCCGTTGCCGGGAACCGGGTCGCGTTCACCGCCGGTCAGTTCCGCGGTGGCCACCGGCTCACCGGTGCCGAGGTCGAGCACGGTGAGCGTGCCGCACTCGTTGGACGAGGCCACGTCGGTACTGGTGAGCAGGGCCACCTTGTTGTCGGCCGGTACCTGGGAGGATCGGCAGTAGTCCTTGTCCGGGCCGGGCAGGTCGAACGTCCACGCCTCCTCACCGGACTTGAGGTCGTAGGCGGTGACCCGGCCGGGCAGCCGGCGCACCAGATGCTTGTCGGTGATCCAGTAGGCCTCGACGCCGATCGCCTTTGGTGACTCGCCCTGGGGCACGGTCCAGGCCGGCTCCCCCACGCCGACCGACTCGACTGCCGCGTCGTACTCCTTGCCCCCGGCGGTGTTCGACCCGCCGGAACCGCCACCGTCGCGGGTCAGGAACCAGAACCCGCCCGCGCCGATCACGAGCGCCACCACGACGGCGATGACGATCGCCGGCCGCTTGGAGCGTCGGGGCGATGGCGTGTTCGGCTGACCCGGTGGCATGCCGGACTGCCATGGCGCCCCCTGCGGCCCCGGCGGCATTCCTTGCTGGCCATGGGGATTCCCCGGCTGGCCCGGCGGCATCCCCTGCTGCCACGGCTGTCCCGGCTGACCCGGTGGCATGCCCTGCCAGTGCTGGCCCGGTTGCTGGGCCTGGTGCTGGGGGAAACCCGGCTGCCCAGGTGCCGGCGGTCGGTTGCCTGGCACGGGTCCGTTCATCTCATCCATCCTGGAGCTGAGTAGGCGTTCGGCTGCTGATGGGCCCCCGGCTGGTCCGGACGCCCAACGACACCCCTGAGCTTGGCCACCCCCACCAGCAGGTAGCCGACGACGATCAACGCGACGATCAACCCGCCGACGACGAGCGGAAACTCCTCGTTGTCCGGGTCGAGGAACGGGTAGAGGTACTGGTAGACCTCGGCGCCGAGGAAGTACACGAAGTACGCCAACGGGAACCCGAGCCAGGTCAACGGATGCCACCACTTGGCCGCGACCTGGTTGCGACCGACGAACAGCCAGTCGAGCAGCACCAGCAGCGGGGTGACCGCGTGCTCGAACGGCTGGTCGTCGAAGCCACCGCCGAGCAGACCGAAGAACGCACCGGACACCAGCAACAGCAGAACCGTTGTCGCACCGCGCAACCAGGGCGACACCGGCTCGTGCCGCCGGCCGCCGGTGAACGCCGGGTAGAGCAGCAGTCCGATGTAGACGACCCCGGTGAACAGGCTGGCCTGCTGGCTGAGCGCGTCCAGGTTCTCCGTCCAGCCGGTGGCCTCGCTGAACCCGTACAGCGCGCTGCCGATGATGACCAGCCGCCACAGGCTGACCCCGACCAGCACCGCCGGGTTCACCGGCGGTGGCGGCTGGGGCGGATACTGCTGTGGTGGGTACTGGTACGGGTACTGGCCCGGCATGGGTCCGTAGGCGGTCATTCGCTAATCCTGCCCGGTGACCGCGCCGACGATCGCCCGAACCAGCTCGATGTCCTCTGGCCGGGGCTCGGTGACGCCACGCACACTGTCCCCATAGGGCGCGTTGATCGCCACCAGCGCGTCGCCGACGTTGGCCCGCGCGGACAACCGACCCTGCTCCCCCGGATTGGGCTCGGTGATCCCCACCTTCGCACCATCGCCGATGTCGTCGTTGGTGATGTCCGCCGGCTTCACCGACTGCCCGGGAACCATCTCCTTGTCGGTCAGCACCGTGATCGACACCACGCCCGAACCGCCGCCGAAGGTGCAGTCGAGCGCGCCATCGTCCCCCTCGGTCGTCCTGGCGGTCCTCAGTTCGGCGCCGAGCACCTCGGTCATCTGGTCGAGATCGATCTCCGCGCAGGCACCCGTCGGCTCCCCGTCCGAAATGGACAGCTCGGCGGGCAGCCGGTCGAACGCGGTGGTGAACATCGCGCCCCACTTGTCGGCACCGTTCTCGACGTCGGGCATGTCTCCCCCCGGGCCCTCGCTGAACGCGTAGAACAGGTGCAGCCCCACGGTGCCCTTGATCGCCCGGACCTCGTAGAAGTGGTTCGACGTGCCGTCGGCCGAGTACCCGACCGCCGCGCCCCGGTCACCGATCTCGAGCGGCAACACGTTGTCGAAGTTCTTCTCGAACGGCACGAAGAACTCGTCCGGATCGGCTCCCGCCACATAGGACAGTTTCATGCCGAGCATGCCGGGCACGTCCTTGGGGAAGTACTGGCAGGTCGCCGACGTGGAGCCGTCCAGCAGGTCCATCACGTCCGCCGAGGTGACGTACATGTTCTCGGTGCCGACGAACTCGGCGACCTCCGCCGGCTCGAGCACGGCACACTCGTCGAACCCCGGTTCGTCGCCGGTCCCCTCCGGACGCTCGCTGGCACCGCCGTCCTGTCCCCCCGCGACCGGGGTGCCGGAGACGTCGCCACCGCACCCCGCCACCGTCAACATCGCCGCGACTCCCACCACGGCGACCAGCCGACGAATCATGTGTGCCCCCTCCGACTCGGCTGCTGGACTCAGGGAGCCTCGGTCGCCGTCATCTTCAGCGTCGGCTCGAACGTGGGGTCGGCGGGCGTTGGCGGCTCGTCGTCACCACAACCGGCGACCGTCGCCAGCGCCGCCACCGCGCCCATCGCGACGACGAGCCGGCGAACCCACTCGATCCGTGCACTCATCACAGTTCTCCTTGGTTTCATTGGACACCCGTTGGACGCCCGAGAATCACGCGCGGGCCGGCGGTGAAGGCCGTGCGCCATCGCAGGTACTTCGGGGATGCCAGTGACCCTAAGGACGCCGAGGTCGCGCCGGTGTCCGGTGAACACCCGACAGTCCGGCGACTAGAGATCATTCCCAGCGTAGGACAGGTTGAAGCTCTTGTTGGTGAGCGGGAAGTCCGGGACGATCGTGTCCGCCAGCGCCACCGGCAGGGCCGGCCAGTTGAAGAAGCTGGGGTCGACGATCTTGACCCTGGTCAGGACGCCGTCCTCAGTGGTCTCCACCCGGTGCACGATCGTGCCGCGCCACCCCTCCACGATGCCGATCCCCCTGCCGGTCGGCGCGACCGCGGGGTCCGTGGACGTGTCGGTGGTGTCGGCGAGCGCCGCGATCCTGGCGATGGCGGCGGCGATCTCCTCGACCCGCACCACGAACCGGGACAGCACGTCGCCGTCGGTGTGCGTGTGCCGGGTGCGGGTGCGGTCGTCGGGCAGGAACGGGTGGTCGTGGCGGGCGTCGACGGTGAGGCCGCTGGCGCGGGCGACGTAGCCGAGGGTGCCCAGATCGGCCGCCTGCTCACGGGTGAGCACCGCGGTGCCGGCGAACCGGTCGCGGACCACGGTGTGCTCGAGCGCGAGCCGCGCCAGTTCGGCGACGTCCGCGCCGATCGCGGTCAGGCGCCGCTGGTCGGGCAGCGTGCGCACGGCGGTGGCGCCGGGGCGGACCACACCGCGCAGCAGCCGGCTGCCAGTGACCTGGTCGTTGATCCGCAGCAGGTCCTCGCGAATCCGTCCGGCGTGGACGTTGAGGATGCCGTGGCCGACGTCGTTGCACAGCGCGCCGAGGTCGGCGACGTGGTTGTACAGCCGTTCCAGCTCCAGCAGGATCGCGCGCATCCGCTGCGCCTGGGCGGAGACCGGGATCCCGGCCGCCTGCTCCACCGCCAGGCAGTAGGCCAGCGAGTGACCGACGGACGTGTCGCCGCTGACCCGCTCCGCCAGCTCCACGCCACCGTCGGGCGCGCGGCCGGCGAACAGCTTCTCCACTCCTCTGTGGACGAACCAGAGCCGTGCCCTGAGGTTGAGGATCGTCTCGCCGACCACGGAGAACCGGAAGTGTCCAGGACCGATCATGCCGGCGTGTACCGGACCGACCGGGATCTCGTAGACACCGGGACCCTCCACGGCGCGGAACGGGTACGGGCCGTCGGTGTCGCCGAACTCCGGCGGATCGCCAGCGTCGGTGAGCATCGGGTGCCAGCCGCGCGGCCAGTGGAAGTGCCGCACGAGCCTGCGCGGCAGCGGATGGTCGTCGGGGACGATGCCGAACAGGTCGTGCAGCTCGCGCTCGAACCGGCCGGCGGCGAAGGAGATCCCGGCCAGGCTGGGCACGTGCGGGCGCGCGGGGTCGAGCGGGACGTGCAGTTCGACGCGGCGGTCCCGGTCGGCGGCGGTGAACAGGTACACCACCCGCGGCCCCGCGCGCCCGAGGTCCCGGTCGTCGTGCCCGGCGACCAGCGCGAGCCGGAAACCGCCGCCCAGCAACGACTCCGCGTAGGCGGTCAACTCGGCCGGACTGAGCGTGACCCTCATCGCCCACCTGCCACGACGTCCGCGGCCAGGCCGAGCAGTGAGCCGAGCGGTCCGGCGGTGACCCCGAGCACGGCGCACGCGCCGAGCCCACCGAACACCGCGACCGCCGTCGGTGCCGGGAGCCGGCGCGGCGCGCCGGCCGCCCCCGGCCCGTCAGGTGGCTCACCGAGCAGCATTCGTCCACTGTGGACAACCAAGGCGGCGGCGATCACCACCACGAGCGCGACCGCGACGGCGGTGACCCAGCCGAGGCCGTCGCCGAAGCCGGCCCGCAGGATGCCAAGTTCGCTGGCGAACAGGCTGAACGGCGGCAGTCCGATCAGCGCGAGCACGCCGAGCCCGACACCGCCGGCCAGCGCCGGGTGCGCCGCCGCGAGCCCGCGCACGCCCGCCACCGTGCTGGTACCGGTGACCTGCGACATCCGCCCGGCGCCGACGAACAGCGCGCCCTTGGTGAGGCCGTGTCCGAGTACGTGCAGCAACGCGGCGGCCACCGCGAGCCGGCTGCCGATGGCCGAGGCGAGCGCGACCAGGCCGAGGTGCTCGATACTGGAGTAGGCGAGCATCCGCTTGTAGTCGCGCTGACCGATCAGCAGCGACGCGGCGACCAGCAACGACGCCAGCGCCATCACGACCAGGACGGTCCTGGCGAACCCGGGGCCGAGCGCGGCGTCGGCGATCACCTTGACCCGCAGGATCGCGTACGCGGCAACGGAGAGCAGCACCCCGGACATCAGCGCGGACACCGGGGCCGGTGCCTGCGAGTGCGCGTCGGGCAGCCACGCGTGCAACGGCGCCAGCCCGGCCTTGGCGCCGAGCCCGATGATCAGCAGCGCCACCGCGATCCGGGTGACGTCGTGGTCCAGGCCGGCGGCGGCCGCGGTCAGCTGGTCGAGGTCAAGCCCGACCGGACCGCGCGTGCCGTGTCGCGCGGCGTGGTTGAGCACGATCACGCCGAGCAGCGCGATGGCGATCCCGGTCGAGCAGATCACCACGTACTTCCACGCCGCCTCGACACTGGCCCTGGTGCGCCGCTGGCCGACCAGGAATGCGGTGACGATCGTGGTGGCCTCGATCGCCACCCACAGCACGCCGAGATCGGCGGCCAGCACGGCCAGCGCCATCGTCGCCAGGAACAGTTGCACCAGCAAGGAATGGCGGGTCGCGGTGCGCGTGCTCGCCCGGCCGGCGGCGATCTCCGCGCGCAGGTACGCCGGGGTCGCCACGGTGGCCAGCAACGCCACCGCGCCGATGACCACCACCATGAACGCCGACAACGCGTCCAGCCGTAGCAGCCAGGCGGTTCGCGGCCCGCCGTGCGCGACGGCCACGGCCAACACGACCGCGACCGCCAGCGTCGCGCCCGCGCTGACCGCGGCCAGCCAGGCGGTCGCCCGCCGCCACCCGAGCACGGCGTAGAGCGCCGCGGCGAGCGCGGGCACCAGGATCGGCAGCCAGATCATCAGTCGCGCAGCTCCCGCAGCTCGTCGAGATCGGTGTCCCCGAACGCCTCCCGCATCCGGGTGGCGAGCATCTGCAGCACCAGCAGGGCAAGCAGCACGTCGAGCGAGACGCCGACCTCGACCACCAGCCCGACACCGGCCGTGGTGAGGAACCCGACGGCGGTGATGCCGTTGTCCAGCACCAGGAACCCGACGAGCTGGGACAGCGCGCGGCGCCGGGTGACCAGTACCAGGAACCCGATGAGCACCACGGTCACCCCGACCGGGATCGCCTGGGTGGCCGGGGCCGGCGCCAGTGCCACCAGCGGCTGGGACACCGCGTAGCCCAGCAGCGTGAGCCCGGCGGCGGCCAGCAGCGAGGACGCCACGTTCACCGACGGCGCGGTCTCCCGGCGCGCGGCCTCGGCGCCGGTGAGCGCGCGGCGCAGCAGGTGGGGCAGCACGCCGACGCGGAGCACGGCGATCCCACAGGCCACCGCCCACAGCTCCGCCGAGCCGTCGTGCGCGGCCAGCACCGCCACCAGCGCGGCCAACGCGAGCCCCTGCAACGCGAGGATCCGCACGATCACCGCGAGCTCGCGCCGCCACAGGATCAGTACCGCGGTCAGCAGGAACGCCCCGGCCGTGAGGTAGAGCAGCTGCGTGTACAGCGACGTGCTGATGGCCGATCTCCTTTCACGCCAGGAAGAACGCGGCCGTGACGGCCAGCAGGGACAGCAGGAACGAGCCGGCGAGCAGTTCCGGGACCCGGAACAGCCGCAGTTTGGCGAGGAACACCTCGGTCGCGGCGAGCAGCACGCCGAGCAGGCCGACCTTGAGCACGAGCGCGAGCACGCCGACGGCCAGCGCGAGCGGGGTGGTGCCGGTCGCCATGCCCCACGGCAGGAACAGGTTCGCCAGCAGGCCGAGGAAGACCGTCAGCCGCATCGCCGACGCCAGCTCGACCAGCGCCAGGTCCGGTCCGGCGTACTCCAGGGTCATCGCCTCGTGCACCATGGTCAGCTCGAGGTGGGTCGTCGGGTTGTCCACCGGCAGCCTGCCGTTCTCCGCGACGATCACGATCACCAGTGCCACCGCGGCGAGCAGGCTCACCGGGGAGATCACCCGCGCCGGATCGTCCATGGTGGACGACATGATCGCGCCGAGGTCGGTCGCGCCGACCCGCACCGACAGCGCGAAGATCGCCACCAGCAGGGTCGGCTCGACGAGCGCGAGAATGGTCACCTCACGGCTGGCGCCCATCCCGCCGAACGCCGTGCCGGTGTCCAGCCCCGCCAGGGCGAGCACCACGGTGCCCAACGCGAGCAACGCCACCACGGCGAACAGGTCCGCGCCCGGCCCGAAGGCCGGCACGGTGGTCACGAACGGCGCGACCACGGCGACCACCAGCACGGTGGCCAGCAACACCAGCGGGGCGATCCGGAACACCTCGGTGGTGCCGCGCGGGGTGATCGGCTCCTTGCCGACCAGCTTGCGCAGATCGCGCCACGGCTGGGCGATCCCCGCCCCGGCCCGTCCCTCCAACCGGGCCCGAACCTGCCGCAGCACGCCCACCAACACCGGCGCGCCCCCGGCGATCACCACCCCCTGCACCACCCCCACCACCACGCTCACTGTTCCGCCTCCCCGCGCTTCACGGTGTTGATCGCGTTGGGGAGGGAGGGTGCTGGTTGGGTGCGTACCTGTGGCTGGGTTGCGTCACGTTCCCCTGGGGTGCGGTTGGCAAGTCCTCGGCATGACCTCGATCCTGAGTCCGCCACGCGGGTCACCGGATCACGGCCAGGACGAGCAGGAGGGCGCAGACGGTGTAGAAGCCGTAGGCCAGGTACCGGTGCACGCTGCCGGTCGCCAGCCGCCGGCCCGCCTCACCCCACGCGCGCACCGCGGCCAACACCGGCACGTAGAGCCTGCGCTCCACCCGGTCGGGCACCGCGCGCCGGTAGGCCACCGCGCGCACCAGGTAGCGCGACTCCGCGACGTGGTCCACGGTCACGTCCTGCTCCGGGGCCAACACGTTGTCGAACACCCGCTGCAACGGCTCGGCGAACGACGTCGCGGTGTACTCCATCCGCGCCGACATCGGTCCCCCACCACAGTCCCACAGCCGGGCCACCCGCCTGGCCCGCCGGGTGGTGACCAACCGCACCGCGCCGAGCACCACGACCACCGCCACCAGCAGGGCCACGCTGAACACCAGCGGCGACAACTCCCCCGCCACGCCGGCCAGCCGCACGGTCACCACCCCGGTGCTCACCCGCCCGCCGTCGACCGCGACCGCCGCCGCGGCGCTCACCGCGGGCAGCACCACCGTGGGCAGCAGCGCGAGTGCCGCCGCGGCGGCCCCGGCCAGGCCCATCCCGATCAGCATCGACGGCGGGCTCTCCCGCGCGCCCTCGGCCGCCGCCGATCTCGGCCTGGCCAGGAATCCCACGCCGAAGGCCTTCACGAACGTGGCCACCGACAGCCCGGCGGTCAGCGCCACCGCCGCCACCGCGACCGGCATGACGATCGCCGCCACCCCGCCACCGGACGGCACGCCGTGGATCAACGCCTGCAGCAGCAACCACTCCGACACGAACGCCGTGCCCGGCGGCAGCGCCGACGCGGCGAGCGCCCCCCAGCCGAAGGCCGACGTGGTCACCGGCATGCCCCGGCGCAGTCCGCCCAACTGGTCCAGGTCGCGCACCCCGGTGGCCCGCACCACCGAGCCGGCCGCGAGGAACAGCGTGGTCTTGAACGCCGCGTGGTTCACCACGTGCAGCAGGGCCGCGGCCAGCGCCAGTCCGGCGAGCACCCGATCGCCGCCGGCGGCCAGCAGCCCGGCGGCGCCGACGCCGATCAGCACCAGACCCATGTTCTCCGTGGTGGAGAACCCGAGCAGCCGCTTGAGGTCGGTGCTCATCGCCGCCTGCAGGATCCCGTAGACGGCTGACACCGCGCCCAGTCCGAGCACCACCAGCCACCACCATCTCGGCCCGCCACCGAGCAGGTCGAAGCCGATCCGGACCACCCCGTACACGCCGAGATTGACCATCGCCGCCGACATCAGCGCGGACACGTGGCTCGGCGCCTCGGGATGGGCCCGTGGCAGCCACGCGTGCAGCGGCAGGATGCCCGCCTTCGAGGAGAAGCCGACCAGCGTCAGCACGAACACCAGCCCGGCGACGCCGCCGTCGACCGGCGCGGCGCGCAACGCGGCGAACGAGTCTCCCCGCGCGTGCGCGACGAACACCAGGAGTCCACAGAGGATGGTCGCGAACCCGAGCTGGGTCAGCACCGCGTACCAGTGCCCGGCGACGGCGACCTCGGCACGCCGCCGGTGCTCGGCGAGCACCAGCAGCAGCGAGGTGAGCGCCATCAGCTCCCAGCAGACCAGCAGCGTGCCGACGCTGGTCGCCACCGGGACGAGCAGCATCGCCACCACGAACAGTGGCAGCACCGCCTGCACCCCGACCGCCTCGAGCCCGTGGCTGGCATAGGAGATCCCGTACACCCCGGCGATCAGCGCCACCCCGCCGGTGACCGCGAGGAACAGCCCGGCGAGTGCGTCCATCCCGAACGACACCCCGGTCAGCGGCAGAATCCCGTGCCAGGACACCGCGAACGACTGTCCACTGAGGCCGGCGACGCCAGCGGCCAGCCCGGCGGCCCCGGTCGCCACGAGCCCGGCACCGACCACCGACGGCCGCACCCGCGCCGGCACGCACACCGCCGCGAGCGCGCTCACCAGGCCGAGGAGCACGGCACCGGCCACCCCCAGCGACGCCAGGTTCATCGGCCGGTCAGCTTCCGCAGCCCCTCGACGATCGCCTCCGGCCGGGGCGGGCACCCGCCGATCTCGACATCCACCGGGACCACGTCCGACACCGCGCCGACCACGCCGTACGCCCCGGAGAAGACCCCACAGTCGCGCGCGCAGTCGCCGACCGCGACGACGAGTTTCGGCCCGGGCACCGCCTGGTGGGTGCGCCGCAGCGGCTCGGCCATGTTGCGGGTGACCACGCCGGTGACCAGCAGCGCGTCGGCGTGGCGGGGCGCGGCCACCAGCCGGGCGCCGTACCGCTCAGCGTCGTACACCGGGCCGAACGCCGCCCCGATCTCGATCTCACAGCCGTTGCACGACCCGGCGTCCACGTGCCGGAGCTGCACCGATCCACCCAGCGCCTCGGCCGCCGCCGGCCGCTCACCCGACGGCAGCGGCGGCGCAGGCTCGGCGATCCGCCCGACCCGGCGGATCATGCGCCACAGACCACGCACCGCCACCTCCCACACCTCGTCGCCCAGCGGGACCGGGACATACCGCTACGCGCCATCGGACCGGCCAGCGGTCGAGGAGGTGACCGGGGCCTGCAGGTCCTCCAGCAACTCGGCCTGCCCGGTGAGCACGCCGGTGAGGATCTTGCGGGCCACCGCGAGCAACCCGGCGACGTGCGGGCTGGTCAGCGAGTAGTAGACGGTCGAGCCCTCCTTGCGGGTGGTCACCAGGCCCGCGCGGCGCAACACCGCCAGCTGCTGGGACAGGTTCGACGGCTCGATGCCCACCTCGGGCAACATCTCCGAGACGGCGTGCTCCCGCTCGCTGAGCAGCTCCAGCACCCGGATGCGCACCGGGTGGCCGAGGGTTTTGAAGAACTCGGCCTTCAGTTGGTACAGGGGCCTGCTCATGGACCCTCCTCCCCGGACTTCGCGGTTGACAGCGGGCTCACTCGGCAGCTCCTCGCGGGCATGTTCAGACCATCAACCTTCAGCAGTTGCAGACCTTAGCAAGTCCAAATGTCTAGGAATGCACCGGGCGGCCGGCGCGAGACGCACCGGCCGCCCGTGGACATCTGGCTAGCGGAGCCCGTAGGCCCGGCTGATCGTCTGCTTGACGGTGTTGCCCTCGGTGTCCACCCCCTCGGCGCGCAGGCTCACCGCGCCGGTGGTCTGGTGGCGCTTGGGGTGGGTGACGGTCGCGGTGTACTCACCGCGGCCCGACTTCCTGGTCCGCAGCTGCTCCCAGGTCCTCCCGTCGTCGAAGCTGACCGACAGCCGCAGCCTCGTCATCTCCGGGTCGTCGGCCAGGTACGAGTGGTGGTAGCCGCTGACCGTGAGCTGGCGGCGGCTGCCGGCCGGCGCCGTGTTGTCCAACTCGAGGTCGAGGTCCCAGCCGAGGTACAGCTGGGAGTTCGGCGCGCAGGTGCCGGTGTCCGGGGCTCCCCTGTGGGTAATGGTGTCCCATGCTCCACAATGGACTCCAACGCCCGTCGGCGGCCGGTGCGGGAAGCCGTCGACCGGTGTGCCGGTCTCGAAGGTCCACTCCGTGTTGACCTGTCTTGCCCACTTCTGCGGCAGGAACGGCGCCGGATAGCTCTCGGTCATCCGGTACCGGCCGACCGCGGCCGGCAGCTCGAAGTACGGCACCGCGAGCACCACGATGAACAGCCGGTAGAGGCCCTCCCGCACCGGCACCTCCTTGCCGTCGGGACCCCACAGCCGCAACTGGGTCTGCGGCTGGCCCTGGAGCACCGCGTCCGAGTAGTAGGTCTGCACGCCGCCGCCGCGCCCGTCGCTGTCGCGGATGTGCCACGGCATGAAGATGTCGCCGCTGCGGCAGGCGGTGCACAGCTGCCAGGCGTAGTCGTTGTCGGCCGGGGAGACCGTCCGCAGCGCCGCGTGCACGTACGGCTGCCGGCCGAAGACGTCGGTCCGGCTCCCCGGTCTGGTCAGCACGTCGTTGCGGGTCTGGCTGTAACCGTTGCGGTGGAAGGCATGCATGTCCGGCGTGCCGTCGTAGGTCAGGATCACGCTGCGGGTGCGCCGCTCCCCCGCCCGCATCGGCCCGACGTACTCCCGCAGCGTGCCCGGCGCCCGCACGGTCATCGAGCTGGTACCCAGCCCGATGTTGGGCTTCACCCGGCTCGACCACGTCAACGTCGCCGTCCCGGGCGCGTCGGCGTGGTAACGGCTGTCGAACTCGTACAGATCCCTCGGGCTCACCCGCAGGTCCAACGTCGCCGGCACCCGACCGGTGGCCGGGAAGGACAGCGAGTACACGTACGGGGTCGTCGCGGTGGCGCGCACCGAGACCACGCGGTCGCCACCGGCGAGCCGGTCCCGCAGCACCGCGCCCCGCGCGGCCGGCACGGTCAGCGCCGGGATCGGGGTGACGATCGAGTCGTTGCGGTCGTCGATCGCCACCGCCCGACCGGCGCCGCCGAAGACCAGCACCCCCGCCGCGCCGTTGGCGTCGGCGAGCGTCACCCGGTCCTGCACTCCGCGGTCGCAGGTCCACCGCGTCGCCGGGCAGAGGTCGCTGACGTCGACCAGCACCACCTTGCCGCGCACCGATGTGCCGGCGTAGTCGGCCGCCAGGCCGTGTCCGGCGGCGGTCAGCGGGAGCCGCCGCCTGCCATCGAAGCGCGCGTCCTGGATGTGCTCGCTGAGGTAGCGGGCGTCCAGGTCGAGGTCGCCGACCGCCATGCTGACCGGGGAGGGCATCAGCAACCGCTGATCGGTCCAGGTGAACGAGTCGGGATCGACCCGCTCGGTCGGGGTCGCCCACAACCCCCAGTGGTCGGCGTACCGCGACTCGCCGGTGACGGTGAAGGCGCGCAGTGCGGTCGCCGTCTGCTGCCGGTAGCCGAAGGTGGACCGCGCGGTCAGCGCCGACCTCGGGGTCCGCGCGTTGACCCTGGTCGCCTGCCGGCCGTCGAGGGTGAGCACGGTGTCCCGGTCGACCCGGACCGTCGCGTCGGTCAGCAGCATCACCTGCGGGTCACCGTTGGCGTCGCGCCAGTCGATGGCGGTGTGCACCGAGTAGGTGCCATCGTCGAGGTGCCCGTCGATGCTGGCGCCCGCGGTGCCGATCAGCATGTTGTCGCGCTGGTCCAGGTCGCCGACGTCGTCCAGGCGCATGAGGTACCAGGGTTGGTAGGTGACGTCGGTGGCGCCGGGCGGCAGCGCGATCCGGGCCGTCAGCCGATGCCGAGGGGGCGGCACGTAGCCGGCGACGGTGTTGTGCAGCCGCAGGTCACCGGCGGTCGCGGTGATCGTGCCCTGGCACCAGGCGGTCAGGCCGGCCGGGTCGAGGGTGACGGTGACCGGGGCCGCGCCGTTGGCCGGCACGGTCACCGTCTCGGGCACCGAGAGCGCGTCACCGGCGAACGTGGCGGCCAGGTCGAGAGTGACCGGCTCGGCGGTGGTGTTGGTGTAGGTGATGGTCGCGGTCACCGGGCCGGAGTCGGCGTCGGCCAGCCGGCCGAAGTCGACGTTGCCCGAGCTGACCACGCCCTGGCGGACCGCCCTGGCCACGTCCACCCGGCCAGAGCCCGTCTCGTAGGCGGGGTGCTCGACCCGCGCCGCGCTGCCGATCAGCGCGCTCTTGAGCTGCTGGCCGGACCACTCCGGGTGCCGCTGGGCCAGGATCGCCGCCGCGCCCGCGACGTGCGGGGTGGCCATCGACGTGCCGCTGGCGGCGGTGTACCGGTCGTCGACCGGGGTGCCCAGGACGGTGCCGGCCGCCCTGGCCGCGACGATGCCGACCCCGGGGCCGGCGAGATCCGGCTTGAGGGCGTAGTCGCCGACTCGCGGCCCCTGGCTGGAGAACTCCGCGCGCCGGTCCTGCCGGTCGACGGCGGCGACGGTGAGCGCGGCGTCGGCCGCGCCGGGCGAGCCGACGGTCAACGGGTCACCCTCGTTGCCGGCGGCGACGACGAACAGCGTGTCGTACCGGGTGGACAGGTCGTTGACCGCCTGGCTCAGCGGGTCGGTGCCGTCGCCGCAGCAGCTGCCCAGGCTCATGTTGACCACGTCGGCGCCCTGTTCGGCGGCCCAGGTCATGCCGGCGAGGATGCCCGACTCCTGGCCGCGGCCGTCGTCGCCGAGCACCTTGCCGACCAGCAACGTGGCGTCGGGGGCGACCCCGCGGTACTTCCCGTTCGTCGCGGCGCCGGAGCCGACGATGGTGGACGCGACGTGCGTGCCGTGGCCGTGTCCGTCCTGGACCTGCTGGCCGGCGACGAAGCTCTGCGTGGCGCTGACCCGACCGGCCAGGTCCGGGTGGGCGGCGTCGATGCCGGTGTCGAGTACCGCGACCGAGACGTCCTTGCCGGTGTAGCCGGACTTCCAGGCCTCGGGGGCGCCGATCTTGGCGACACTCTGGTCGAGGCTGGCCGTGGCCGTGCCGTCCAGCCAGATCGTGGACACCCCGGCGGCCAACGACTTTCCGGCCGGTTCGTCCACAGCGGACCAGAAGGCGGCGGCGCCGGACCTGGTCACCGACAACGCGACGCCGTGGACGGCGGGCAGCGCGCGGACGTTCGTGGTGGCGGGCAGGGCGGCCGCGCGGGCCGGCCGCCGCACGATCAGCGGCAGCGAGGGGCGCGCCTCGTCGGTGAAGCCGTACTCGGTCTGGTAGGAGACGTCGAACAGGCGGCGGTCGAGCTTGCCGGCCTCGACCAGGCCGACCACGTCCGACGGGTAGACGTAGTAGGACCGGCCGTCGCGTACCTGCGTGAACAGCACCGGATCCCCGTCGGCGCGCGGGGCAGGGGCCACGGTGGCGTCGACCGGGGTGCCGTCGCCGGTGAACCGGTAGGTCACCACGTCCCCGGTGAGCAGCGTGATCGTCGCGGTTCCGGTGGCGTCGGGCGCGGGTGGGGCGGCGGGCGGGGTGGGTAAGGGATCCGCCGTGCCGCCGGTGACCGTCGACATCAGCAACGTGAGCACGGTGACACCGCTGATCGCGGTCCGCCATCTCCATCGGGTCATGCGGGTCTCCTGACAGGTGCGCGGGCCGGGCCACGGCGGCCGGCCCCACCTGTTGAACCTCGCAGCCGAGGCGGTGCTGGGGAAGATCTTGGCCTTGCGGGTTCAGGACAGTGGCAGAAAGCGGCAATGGCTACTGGTCCAGTTCGGCCAGATCCGCCGCGGTGAGGCGTAAACCGCCCGCACGCATGTTGTCCTCCAGATGGGCGGGTGAACTGGTCCCCGGGATGGCCAACGTCACCGGTGAGGTCGCCAGCAACCAGGCCAACGCGACCTGCACGGGCGTCGCCTGATGGCGGCGGGCGACGCGAGCCGTGTCCAGCGTGACCCGGCCGCCGCCGAGCGGGAAGTACGGCACGTAGGCGATGTCGTCCCTGGCACACCGCGCGAGCAGGTCGCCGTCGCGCCGATCGTGGATATGGAACTGGTTCTGCACCGCGACGACCGGCGCGATGGCCCGTGCCTCGTCGAGTTGGGTCAGGTCGACGTGGCTGAGCCCGAGGTGCCGGATCAGCCCTTCCCTGCGCAGCTCCGCGAGGGCGGCGAAGCGCTCGCCGAGTGGTTCGCCGCCGGCCGCGCCCATGCCACCCACCCGCAGGTAGACCAGATCGAGCCGCTCCCGCCCGAGACGGCGAAGGTCCTGTTCGACCAACCCGCGCAGCTGCGTGGCACCCGCCTCGTCCGGCACGCTGACCTTGGTGGCGATCACCAGCTCGGGTGCGTACGGCGACAACGCACGCCGAATCAGCTCGTGCGCGTGCAGGTCACCGAACCCGTAGGTACCAGCGGTGTCCAGGAAGTCGACACCCAGCTCCACCGCCCGACGCAGCACCGCGAGCGCCGTCTCGGGATCGCGCACGGAACCACCGAGAGCGAGCCGCATCGCGCCGAAACCGAGCCGGTTGACCCGCAGGTCGCCGCCCAGCGGAAAAGTCGGCGCGCTCATGCGCGGTAGTGATCGGCGACGGCGGCGAAGGCGGCCTTGGGTTCCCACGGCATGTCCGGGTAGGTGTCCCCGTTGCGCCCGTCGAGCACCTTGACGACGCCGAGGCTGGCCAGATCGAAGTCCCGGCTGGGGTCGTCGGGCCGGTGCCGGTAATTGTCGAGCGCGAACAGATAGACGAATGCGCCGTCCACCCCCTCGGCGTCGAAGATCTCCAGCAGCTCACGCAGGTAAGCGGCCTGACCAGCTTCGTCCCGAACGTAGTCGCCCTTCACCCGAACCGGCTGACCGTCCTCGTCAAGGTCCACGATTTCCATACTGCGCGGCGCGACGTCCCCCGAGCCACGCCAGGTCGCGGTGCCGAACCCGGTTATCGCGACCGGTTTCCCCTGCGCCACAAAGGTCCGCACCCCTTGCTGGAACTGATCGGCGACCTCGGCGGACCGAATCAACTCGACCGAGATGATGTCGAAAAGCGTCCAGTCGATCCGCTCGAACGGCACACAGGCATAGGTGACCCGCCCAAGAAAACGCTCCCGAACAACCTCGACCGACTCCCGGAGGAATTCGTTGACCCGAACCCCCGCCGCGACGATGCGCTCCCCCCGGTTCTCGGGCTGGTTCATCAGCAAGTCGACCCGCTGCGCCAGGTCGTCCCCGGGAAGGAAGCCGTGGTTCATGATGCTCAACTCGACCCCGGTGACGAACACGATCTCCGCGCCCGCCGCGCGAAGCCGCTCCGCCCGCCGCGCGCAGTCGACGAACAACGAGAGCATTTCGGTGGCCGTCAGCTCGATCGGATAAGGCGAGAACCAGACCTCCAGCCCGAGGTCCGCGGCGTGTTGAGCGGCCAGTTCCAGCCGATCCGGGTCGCCGCCCACGATGTGCACGGCGTTGCAGTGCAGGTCGTCCCGGATGATGGTCAGCTCCCGCCGCACCACGTCGGTATCGAAGCTCTCACGGGAGATCCGGCCGTTGACCACGAAGCCGGTGTCGTACGCGATGCCCTTGGCGCGCATAAGTTCTTGGTCCTTTCCACAGCGATCCAATGGCTGCCGACCTTAGACACAAAACATGCGCGCACGCAAGTTTGCGCGCACGCATGTAAGCTGGAACACTGAGCAGGTGACGACACGACGACCCGGGCTGCGCGAACAGAAGAAACAGGCCACCAGGGAGGCACTACGCGAGGCGGCCCTGCGACTGGCCCTGGAACGCGGCCCGGAGAACGTGCGCGTCGACGACATCGCCGAGGCCGCCGGGGTGTCGCCAAGGACCTACAACAACTACTTCTCCAGCCGCGAACAGGCGATCGTCGCCGCGGTCACCGCCGACCGAGCAGCCAGAATCGCCACCGCGATAACCGACCGACCGGATGACGTCGGCCTGGCCGAGGCCGTGACCGAGGCGATCGTGGCGCAGTACACCGACCCCGGGGAGCGGCATCGCGATGTCCTGCTGCTGATCACCACCAGCCCGACCCTGCGCGACGCGTTCATCGACACCGCCGGCGCTGTCGAACCCCCACTGACCGAAGCGATCACCCAACGCCTCGGCGACACCGACCCCAACACCGCACGAGTACTGGCCGCAAGCATCGCCGCCGCGACCCGGGTCGCGCTGGACCAGTGGGTCCAGCCGAGCGCCACAACCAGCGGACTCGTGGTGCCGACTGGCTCCCTACCCGACCTGCTCCGCACCGCCCTAGCACCACTAACACCAGCCCTCGACGCGGCCGAACAACGAGCGTCACACCAGGCCTCGGTGACAGATGCACTACGTTCCTCGCCGTGACAACAGGATCCGTCCAGGAGCCATAGATCCACATCGGTCGGCTGTGGACCTATGGCGAGCCGTTCCTCGCGGTCGACGCCGTCCTTCGGCACGCCCGGCTGGGCTCCAGCGAGGATCACTACGATCAGGTGATCGCGCTCGCGCCACACGAGACCAGCGTCCCAGTCGGGCCGAGCCGGGGCGTTCTGGTCGGCGCAGACGGAGTCGTGCGGGACGACAGCTGGATGGAGGTCTTCACCTCCGTCGACGACACGATCGCGATTGTGCGGGCTTCCGGCCCCGACTACCCACACGCACTCACCGACGCGCTCAGTTTCCCACGCACCGAGGACAAACCCGGGGACGTCCTCGTCGTCGACAGTGGCGAACTGGCGCCGATCCCAGCCGACACGGGCCATCATCCCAACAGGCTGATCCCGGCCTTCTGCCGCGCACCGGTCCGGCGTACACACTCAACATCCGCTGGTACCCCACCCTCGGCAATGGCAGCTGCTTCGCACGTTGGCTCCTCACACCGGCACGAAGCGACGATCAAATAAAACACCCGTACCGTGCCCACGAACGGCCGGTGAGGGGTCTGCATCTCTGTGCCTGACTGGTGAGGTTGCCGTCCTGGTCGTAGCCGAAGGTGGTATCACCGGCAGGACCTGCGGTGGTGCGCAGAGCGCTGCGGTCGTTGCAGGTGAACAGTTTGCCCCGCCGGGCGCGCCGCTGGTGACAAGCCGACCGAGAGGTCGCGGTCGTTGACCCACTCGGAGGTCGCCTCCTCAGCCCCGGCGCCGGTCTCGCGGGTGAGCTCGCTTAGCTCATGCACCTGAGACGATCTTGGAGAGATCACTTCACCAGATCGATGACCATACGTCCATCAGCCGAAGGGACACCCTCCGAGACCTGCAACAAGACCTTCCCTGCGCCACGGCCCCAGATCGACCCCCGACTTCCTCGCCACGTCAATTGACTCCTTCACTTGCTGATCAACTTCCGAACTGGACGTCATCACATGGACCCGAAAAGGGTCGCCCGGCGAATAAGTAAGAGACGGCTCGATGTAGACCGCGACATCACTTCCCAGCCACCATGATGCCTCTCGGGACGACGCATGTTCTGCATTAATAAACACGCTCAGATCACTCAGAGTCCTTAGAATATCGCTCGGACTACTACTACGGAGGACTGATCTTCGCCATCCAGCAAGACCGGGCCAAATGGCACTTGATTCAATCAGACGGCACACATCGGCATACCACGGTCGGAATTCTTCCGTCCAGGAAACCCCAAAATATCCATCCGCCCTGCAAACGAGTCCACATTGAACAAATTGCGACTCGGCGAAACTGAAAATCCATTCACCAGCACCAGATTTCCAGGGACTCCCAGAATTGACACCGAGCCGGATCCAACCCTCCAACTCGCCGCCCAGCACGGGAAACGACAGCCCTCCGAACTCCTGCTCATGAGTGCGTATAAAATCCCTCACATCATCAGGAACATAGAACGGAACGCCGGGAGCGTGTCGCGGAAATCTCTTCCCCCAAATATTTAAGAAATCACGCGCTTTTGACGTCAAGTCAGTTATCAACTTTTCTACTCAATTCCATCCGTCAAGAAAATCGAAGAGCGCCCTACACGCAGGACACTTCGGATAGAGCTCACCATGAACATTAGGCTCATACGCTTTACTGCCTCCCATGACCTTAACGGTCGTCGCCTTAGTTCCTGCCAAATTTGCTCCCTGCAGCTCCAGATCGCACAGTGCTCCAATCTCGGAACACCCTCTGTGGTGATCCGTAGCCTGCGCTGCGGTGCTCACCTGGGGCGTGAGCTCAGTAGACGATCGCGCACCGCTGGCCCCGTATCCGACCTTACGTGTGGATGTCATCGACAGTGAGGTTGTAGGCGGCGGCCGAGCGAGTACTGGGGAGGCGTAGACCATCGACCTTGAGCGTTCGTCCACTGGCGGCGAGGAGACGCTCGCCGGGGTCGAGATGTTGAGCTTGTTGCCATTCGCGTTCGGTCGCGTTCCAGTAGGGGTGGTCCTCGGTAGTGGTGACGGTGGCGCCGTCCTCGGTGACCAGGTCCAGCTCGATGCACCTGTGCCGCGACCCAACTCAGGTTGCAAACAGTCAAATCGAACGACTCTTCGCCTGGGCCATCAGCAGGGCCAGCAAGGATTCGCACCCGACAGCCCACTCGTCAACTTCCGGCGCCCACGACGACAAGTCGTCAACATCGAAACTCATGAACGCCCGCAATTCCGCCTTCATCGCCCCACGTTCACCGATCCGGCACGAACTCGACTGGATCGGGCGGAGTTCGGGTTCGACCGAGAAACAGGCCGAGGGTTTCCCGAGCAGTGGCGTATCCGACCAGGAACGAACTGAACGACAGACCCGGGGTGTACGCGCTGTTGAGCAACGAGGGAGGCAGCAACACGATGCCCCAATGGTCAGGGTCGCCGCTGCTGCGGGCCCAGTTGCAGGTCCATCCGTCCGGGGTCTCACCCCAAGTGATCATTCCGTCAGGCTCGGGGTAGATCGGTGGGTGCGGTGGGCACGTTCGCCTGGGGTTGGCCACAGCCTGCGCTAGTGTCTTCCCAGTCAGGTCGAGCAAATTTCCCGCACCCGCAGGGCCGGCGATGGTGATGTCGCCAAACCGTCCGGCGCCGTATGTGTCGATGAAATCGCGGTAGTCCGAGGGTAGGTCAAAGCGCAGGCGTTCCGTGACTGCGCGCCAGTCAGTTTCGGGAACGATTCCCTCCGCCGGGCCGATAAGCTTGCTCAACTGCGCGGCCGAGGTCGTCGCAAGCTCTCTATTGCCACGTTCGAGCCAATAGTTGCCGACCGGCGAATGTGGCTGCCTCGGCGCATTCGACTCGATGACCTCAAAGAACGGGGTCCGCATAGGGATCTGCGCGCCCAGCGGTTCACCGTCGAAACGTCCGGTAACGACTTCGACAAGGAAGTCACACAGACCCCCATCGAAAGATATCCAGGCATCGAACTCACTATCCGCAGCGACAATTTTCCAGTCGTTCGGATCCGCCGCGCTTGTCAACCAGAAGAACAGATCACTTCGAATCGAACGCGCACAGGGCAAGAGCCCACCAGGCTCAGGAAATATCGCAAATGGAAATCTTTTCGGCTCACCCTCCCGCCAGCCGCGCATATCTTCCAGACGATGCGTATAGTATCCTAGATAGCCATCCCTAGAGGCCTCGAAATCCCCCGGACGAATCAATTGCACAAAGCCTTGAAAATAGCCCGACGGGAAAAACTCCACAATTTCCTTGTATTCCCCAGGGAGCACTAGACCGACAGACGTCTCCACTCTAGCCCAGTCGAATTCTTCACGCTCCATTACGCGAAGTCCGACGAGTGCCCTTATAGCGGACACACCATCATCCGAGGATCCACCTGGCCACTGACGCTCCATCTGCACCTCACTACAGACCGAAACCGAGACGATTCTGGCGAGATCACTTCACCAGATTGATGGTCATACATTAGTTGAAGGGGAATTCTCCGAGAGCTGCAACAAGACCTTCCCTGCGCCACGGCCCAAGATCGACCCCCGAGTTTCTGCTTGCCTCAGCCCTGGCCCTTCCGTGGCCACAGGAGGAGGCGAATCGACTCGCTCCAGTTTGCCAATGAATCTACTGACACTCACCGAATCACCCGACCCGAACCGGGAACAATAGCCTTCATGAGATCATCGAGCATGCCCGAAGGAATACCATAGAGGCCTGGCGCAACTGATGGGTCCGCAATATCTGGCCGCATTTGCGAATCCGATTCCATTCTTGCAAACTTCCTTCGAATTCGTGCGGCTCCTCTGCGGAAGAGCAGAATTATGCACACTGTCCACGAAAGAATTGTCAACATCGAATGCCAACACCTGACCATCGACACCACGAAATCGTAGAGAATGCGAAGCGTCACCGCTCATATTCAAATACAATCGACCTTCTCCACTTAGCGATATTTTACCACTAGCATCGATCGCAAGACGTTGACTGTCAGGATGAGAGGTCGACAGGAAACGAATGAGATCCCCATGTTGCCCACACTGCTCAACCAGATCGACGACCTCACCGACATGGTCGTCACCGCCGACGCGTTGCACACCAAACGCGCCACCGCGCGCTACCTGCACGACCGCGCCGTACACCGAAGCCATGACAGCCTTCGGGACCGGTGCGGGGTTCGTCCGCGCGGCGTGCGCAGCCTCAGCACGCGCAGCCTGCGCCACAGAACCGTTCCCACCGCCTGAACCACTACCAGATCCGCCGCCAGAGCCGCCCCCGAACCACCTCTCCACCCGAGCCGCCGTAGCCACCGCCGACGTTGTTGGTGCCAAGGCTGCCGCCAATTCCGCCAGTCCCTCGCAAAGCACCACCAAAGAGACAACTACCTACACAACTCCTCCTTCATGTTCGTGGCACACCCTGAATGGTTACGATTTACCATTCGTGACATCATCCCCCTCGAGAGCCCTTATGAGATTTTCATGAAACCGCTCATTACCCTCTCGCCCATCCGCCCATGTCTCACTATTATGCACTACCTGTTTGGCCTCCGCCAACGAGTGTCCGCAGGATTTTATCATCACCCTCATGCTCTCAATAATTGAAAATCCCGCACCGCGCAGATAGCGAAGGATTTCTTCCTCATCCCGCTCACTAGTCAACATTTCCTCGACCGCACGCACTGTTTTCTTGAATTTTTCTGAATCCACCATATTTGCCATCATTTCACTGGAAAAATCTTGTCCACCGGGTGCCCGACCGGACCCGACACCCGAGTACCCGTAATCCTGACGTGAGTGTACCCCTGACGCCCGGCTTGTGGCACCAACTCCTCCCGAACAGCCCGAAGGAACGCCGCAGCGCCCTCCATACCCAGCGCGCCACGATCCAGTCCGCCAGAGCCGTAGACCGCGATGTCACCGAGGACGAGAGTCGATCCGTCAACCTCCACCGCTGCCATCATCTCAACGACACCCTTCTTGGTCTGGATAGAATGATAGTAGATATCTCCGGGAACAAAGGGAGCGCAACTGTTGTGAACGAGGACATTGCCATCCTCGACCAAGGAATTGAGCTGAACGAAATAGGTATGAATACCATCAACAGTCAGATTATACGCCATCGCACGCCTGGCGCTGCCACGATCAAGTCCCACCACGCGAATTGCAGAACTGTCCGCCGCCCTAAGACCGTGTCTCATGTGGGGAGTTGTCGGAGTCGTTTGAAGCAGGTGATGGCTGCGGCGAGGGTGAGGAATGCGAGGAAGTGGCTGGCTTTGCGTTCGTAGCGGATGG